>NZ_BAABGS010000014.1:0-27370 GCF_039541695.1 Chelativorans composti
CACCGCGCGCTCGCGCACTTCAGGGGAAAACGTGTTCGTCGTCTTGCTCATGATGCTCCATCCTACTCAGGAGTTGGAGCCTCCGGTAAACCCGGCGCGGTTCAGGATCGCAATGGAGTCGCCTGCGGGAGAGCGACAATGACACGGCCAATCAGGAAGGAGAGCCCGAACGTCCGCTTTCCGACACGCACTAGATCCCGTGTAGTTCGGACATGAGGGCCCAGACCAGACGTCTCGGCAACAATGCCAAGACGTCCGGTTTCGGGCTTCGGCAAAGCTTGTCCCGTACGTCTGAGATGGGGCGCAAAGCAGTCATTTGCGACCACGTTCCGATGCTCGCTTCGGGTTCAGGCAAAGTTTGCCCAGTGAGAATTAATCCCAGGCCTGGTGGAGCACACAGGCAGGTACGCCACGCCAACAGGAGGCTCGATCTAGTTCTCGGGACTTGGGCACGCCTCCTGATGCCGTCTTCCGCGCAGCAAGCAGAGCTTATTGCCTACTGATGTGCGCCGACGACACGGCACATCGCCTCAAGTCGCCCGCAAGTTCAGATGCATTGCTGGCAACCTGAAACAATTTGCGTTATTTCGATTCAGAATTCTGGACACGCGTTACATTGCAAACGGCGTTTGCCGAGGCGTCGTCCGCAGGGCCAAATTTCGTTGAGATGAAGTGAATGAAGTGCCTGCACGTTATCTTAATGCGAAAAAATTTGCGGTAATCGGATTCAAGGATCGAGAACGCGGATTCAGAATTGCTGAGACCTGATTCCAAACTCGAAATTTGCGATTCAAGGCTGGAGGAGTGCGTTAAGGAACGAACGGCGTTTGTCGCTTGCAAGGCCGGAGTTGATCCTGATCACGTGACCAACGACGGAGGGTACCATGGCACGAGATCAGGCAAAGCGATTGGAGACGCAACGTGTGCGGCAGCGGGAATATCGGGCGCGGCTCAAGGCGGAACGCCGTCCGAGCAACGAGGATCTCGCGCGGGCGCTTCTTGACGTCACGCTGACCCAGCACCTTAAGTTGGGACGCTATGAAGACCTGTTCCGCATCATGGATCTCGTTGCAAAGCGTTTGCAGGACGTAGGCTTCTCCAGGAAGGCCACACGGGCCGTCTGGTTCGACCTGCAGGATCGCTATGACAGGGGCTGGTCGCTCCTGCGTCAGCGGATCTCGCTTGCCGAGTTGCACACGCTGCGACGCGAGGATGGGGACGACTGATCAGTTGCTTTGGCTCGGGTTGTCTGCGTTCAAGCGGATTGTTTTTGACGTCCGCAAAAACGGCGTTATCGTTTTGGGGGCACTAGTCTCCCCATTACTCCAGAAAACGCCGTTTACCCGGAAAGCGATCCAGGAAGCTGATGAAGAGGAATAGCGGGTAGCCGAGTCCAGACCGGACGCTCGAAGTCCCACGCCATAGAGGCTGGCGAGAGATGCTGAGAGCAGGGCAGTTGTAGGTGGACCGGGACGGACAACCACAACTCGCGCTCCGTGCACGGTTAGGCATTTGCTATCTTGGGACGCTCATGCCATCTCCTCCTGCGCGTCCGCGGGCCTTCGAGGAAGACATATGCCGAGGAGATTCCCGAGCCGTCCGGATGGCTGCCAGCGCAGCCGTTGGCGCGAAGGAGGTATCGACGACAGCAACAAGGACGAATGTTCGTTCTGCGTGGGGAGTTGACGTCACGGCCACGAGCCCTGTATCGATCGCAAACTATTAGATCTTTCCCGTTACTGTCGGGAAAGCAGGAGAACGAAAACATGACGAGGCCCTTGAACCGAATAGCGATCTGACCGCCAGCGTCCCTTGCGGCGCGCCCGTCTACGCATTCAGTTTGAGGAGTACTCATCATGGCTTTCGTCACCAAGCGCTACATCGCCGACCTTCACTTCGGCCATCATTCGATCATCGCCAACTGTAACCGCCCCTTTGGCTCGACCGAGGAGATGGACGCGGAGATCGTGCGTAGGTGGAACGCCGCCGTGAAGAGCGACGATGACATCACCTATATCCTCGGCGACTATGGCCGTCCCGGTAAAGACGTGCTGGCGTACCGACGTTTGTTCCGTTCGCTGCGCGGCAAGAAGGTTCTCATCATCGGCAACCATGACGTCCGCAAGGACGGCAGTCTGGATCCCGAGATCGAGCGCCTTCCATGGTACATCCCGCCTCGGGACCTTCTCGAGGTGAAGGATGGCGGCCGTCGCGTGATCCTGTGCCACTACGCGCTCAGGACGTGGCCCGCGTCGCACTACGGCAGCGTCCACTTCTACGGCCACAGCCACGGAAGGGTGCCCGGCGTTGGTCTTTCCCGTGACGTTGGCGCGGACATGCCTGACGTCGCCTTCACGCCCCGCACTTTCGCTGAGCTGACGAAGGGCTGGGTGTGGCATTCCGCCGAGCCGGCGGAAGGGCGAAGGAGGTGAGCTGTGAAGCTTTGGGTAATCAGCGATCTGCATCTGGAGTGTGATCACTTTGTCATGCCTGACCCCTTGCCTGAAGCGGACGTCTGCGTAGTTGCCGGAGACATCCTGCCCGGGCCGCTCATTGCGCTCGGTTATCTCGAGCGCTTCATTGGCAAGCACATGCCTGTGGTTTGCACCCTGGGGAACCACGACTTCTACAGCCACTCACTGCTGGAGGGCTCGGAGTGGGCGAGGAAGCGTGCCCTCAAGAGCAAGCGCGTCCACCTGCTCGACAACAGCAGCGTGGTGATCGGCGGAGTTCGCTTCATCGGCTGCACCCTCTGGACGGACTATGAGCTGGACGGCGACGCATCCTACTCCATGAGCTTGGCTTCCCTTCAGATTTCCGACCATCACCGCATCCTCTGGAGGCAGCTGCCCGAAGCGGAGCCCTTCACTCCGGAGAAGGCTCGGGCGCTGCACATGCACTCTCGGGACTGGCTCACGGGCGAGCTGCTTAAGCCCTTCGACGGCCGGACTGTGGTGGTCACTCATCACGGCCCCAACCCGGGGAGCGTCCATCCCCGCTACGAGAACTCTGCCGTGAATGGAGCCTTCGTCAGCGACCTGTCGTCACTTATCGAAGCGGGCCGCCCTGACCTATGGGTACACGGCCATGTCCACGATACGTTCGACTACCGCGTTGGCAGCACGAGGGTGGTGGCCAACCCCAAGGGCTACAGAAACGAGAATCCGCTCTTCGACCCTGCAATGGTCATCGACGTCTGACGCGGCCGACCTGCAGCCTGCGCCACCGGAGCATGATAACTACGCAAGTGAGATGGCGACATCTTCGGGAGCAGGCAGTAAAGGCCGCCTTTGCGGCTCTTGATGGTGGTGAGTTTTACACTGATCCTCTGATCGAGGTCCCAGAGGACGTCTCAAGGGCATGAGGCAGTGGGAGCAATTGCTTCGTGACGCCCACGACTGCAGAGGCGGTTCCCCACCTCATTCCGACCCAATCCAACGACTTCCTCATGAAACCCCGGGCAACAAGTAAGGCGATGTCAGCGATCGGCAAGCCTCACTTGTTGCCCACGGGGGGGACAAAGGGGGAAGGGGCACATCGTCCTTTGCCATCTGACTGCGCTGCGGTGAAACAAGACGGAGCCCACGAGCGGCGCAGCTGTCACTTCTTCTTGCGTCCGGACGTCCGCTTGGCGCTGGCCAGCTTGTCGAAATCGAGTCCCTTGAACATAGAGTAGTCGACGCCCTCCATCAGCCCGACATGCGCCATCTCACGCGCTCGGCTCTCGCTGATCGCCCGGAAGCCATAGAGGTCGTGCTCGTCGCTGAGGGTATGTCCCGCCTGGAGCTTGCGGTCGCGCGCGTCCACCTTGCTGTCGCGCATCATTTCGATGTAACCTCCCCGAAGCGAATGAAACACCTCCTTGTGCTTGCCCGTGATGCCCGCCCGTTTGAACAGGCGCGCCATGTAGGAACTCGCGCTCTTGGAGGGATCGGCGAGTCGCATCAGTTCCGGGAACAGGAAGCCATCACCTTGCGAGGTCGCCCATTCCACAAAGCCGATCTCCCGGAGGAAGTCATGCAGGACGAAGAAGGTCGTGCTGGCCTGCGTTTTGATCGGCACCCGTTGCCAGGTTTTGTTCACCTTTATGATGCCGTTGGTCTGCGCGACCCAGACACCTTCGTACTTTTCCCGAATATCGGCCCCGGTGAGGTGTACCAGCAAGCCAAGCCTTCTTCCGGTCAAATGGCCGAGAAGGGGCAGCATGGCCTCATCGAGGAAACCGCGCCCGACGCCAGCGGCGAAGATATTGCTTAACTGCAGGGCGCTGAGCGGTTCCCTGGGCTGGCTGGGAGTGGCGGTGTCAGGGTAAGAAATGGTCACACCAGCGAATGGGTTGGGATAATCGTACACCGCCATTCGCGAGCGGATCACTGCCTTGACGGCTCCTACATACCCTTCGCGAAGGGATTTTCTCGCCAGGGGCTTCCGGGACAGGTCTTGATTCATGGCGATGATTTCCCTGGCGGACAGGTCCCTGGGGCGGTCCTTTTCCTTGGCGGGCCAGTACTTCAAGAACTTGACGTAAGCCTGCAAGTCCGCAGACGTGTATGTGTCGACCGGATGGTCGCCAACGAGCTCGACGAAGAGGTCACATCGGTATCGAGCGGTCTTGATGTCGGGATTGTCTTCGCCGGATTTTACGGCCCTTGCCTCGAAATACTCGGCCGCGATGGAACTGAACAGCGGCTTGGAGGAGGCAGGTCGAGCAACCGTGCGGCGGTCAAGCTCAAAGGCCGGGACGGGTTGCCTCGGTGCCGCCTTCGGCGAATGTGAGGGAGCGGGCGGCTGGGCAGCGGGGCCAAGCGCGTCTATGCGGGATTCAGGCGCAGGTGGCGCGGCCTTCGGGGCTTCGCCACTCGTGCCGACTGTCGTCGCCGTTGCCATAGCTCGATCGGCGCCTTGAACCTTCGCCACGTAGCGGGCCTTCAGCAGATCGGCATTCTCGATGATTAGTGGATTTCCCGCAGGCCCCTTGGCCACCTCGCGCGCAATGCCTACCAGACCTCGCAGACCCTCGAGCGCCGCCTCCTGATGTGGCGGAGACGGCGGAGCCTCTCCGGAAATCACGGACGCCATGGCCTTCAGAAGATAACCACGCGCCTCGGCCAGCACTTCCAACGGCGTCTCACCCGTGAATTGTGGTGCGCCCGGTCCGTAAGCTTCGCTGCGGCTGCTCGCTCCGTCTTCGTCTTGCCCGTTTGCCAACTTTCTGTCCTCACTCCCTCAAAGAAGAGGCGGGCATGAGCCGCCATGATGTCCGCCCGGATGCGGGCCTGCCTCGCGGTCAGCGCGCCGAGGCTGACGCGGACGAGGGGAAGCTCGTGGCCGCAAAGGTCCTTCGGAACCCTAATCTGGAAGATGTAAACGGAACCTGATCGCACGAGGTACCGTCCGGCCCCTGTGCCGCGCGGACGTTTGGAGGATGCTTCCCGGGCCGCCGAACGCGTCCTCCCGAGCGATACTTCGGGCGATACATTCAGCGATACTTCTGACGATACATCCATGGCACAGGCACCCTCATTTGGGTTCCCAGCCTGGAAATCATGTCGGGAAAACAGCGTCTTGCGCGTAATTGGCGAAGAGTGGATTCGCCGTGGCGGAGAGGATGGGATTCGAACCCACGAGACCCTTTTGGGGTCTACTCCCTTAGCAGGGGAGCGCCTTCGACCACTCGGCCACCTCTCCGGTGAGGCCTCGATTAAAGAAATCCGGCGCCACAATCAACATCCCTTCTGCTCTTTCTCGATCTTTTTATGTGCGGAACTATCGCTGCCCGCGCCGCAGGCACAGACCCGGCCGGAGTACCAGTCCGCCTTGTTTGACCTTAAGGCAGGAACTGGAGTCGGGTCAGAGCTGATTCTGTTAAGATTCTCGAATCAAAGGCCGATTCCGCGGCGTAAGCCGTACCTGACCTGTCCCAAACGGTTACGTTTGTTAACAAACTCTTACTGCGGTCGCCCAGATCGTGGCATTTCTGCAACACGGATTTCAGATCAAGACCGGAAGATGGCGTGAACGTGGCAAAGACGGTTGAACGGAACTTCGTGATGGGTAATGTCGGTTTCAGAGAAGGGGCGTAAGCAACTTTTCACATTCTGGGGATGGGGCAGGGAACGCTGTCCTTCAGTATGAGCCCAGACCCGTAATTTGAACTTTTGACTGGAGGTCAGAATTATGAACATCAAGAGCCTTCTTCTTCTTGGCTCCGCGGTCGCCTCGGTGAGCTTCACCGGCGCTCAGGCTGCTGACGCAATCTTCGTTCCGGAGCCGGAGCCCATGGAGTACGTCCGCGTTTGCGNGACTGGGCCGAGGGTGACGATGGCTGGCGCAAGTTCGGCCGTGCGAACGTTGAGCTCGACGCCCGTTCCGAGACCGAGCTCGGCACGCTCCGCAGCTTCATCCAGGTCTGGTTCAACCAGAGCTCCGGCTTTCGTGGCTTTGTGGACGAGGACGATGACCGTCACAGCAGCGGCGTTACCCTGCGTCAGGCTTTCGTCGAGCTGGGCGGCCTGTTCTTCGGTATCAAGACCACCCTCTGGGATGGTGACCTCGACGGCGAGTACGACTACTGGGGTTACGACAGCCGCGTCCACACCGTTGGCTACAACTTCGCCTTCGGTAACGGCGTGAACGTTGCGCTCGCTCTCGAAGAGTACGACTACGACTATGACTACAAGCCGAACGTCGTCGGTAAGGTCGGCATCTCCCAGGGCTGGGGCAGCCTGAACGTTTGGGGCGCCTATGACGCCACCGCTGAAGAGGGCGCTGCCAAGGCCATCGCCAAGATCAAGCTGGCGGATCCGCTCGAGCTGCAGCTCGCTGGCGTCTACGCCTCCGGCGTAAGCCAGTACAGCCCGTATGACTACAAGTGGGCCGCTGGCGCTCACCTGAAGTACAAGGTCAACGAGAAGCTGGCTCTCGGCTTCGGTGGTGAGTACTTCGGTGACAGCTTCGTGGATGGCTACAACGACTGGGCCCTCGGCGCCGTTGTTGACTACGAAGTCGTCAAGGGCTTCGCCTCCAAGCTGGCCGTCAACTACTACGATGGCGACAGCTTCGAGTCCGGCGACAACCACTGGGGTGGCTTCCTCCGCCTGCAGCGCAACTTCTAATCTGACCTAGAAGTTGACAGTTCAGTGGCCCGTGGGAAACCCACGGGCCATTTCTTTTTTGCGGACAATTTCATCCACGGCTTGCTTGGCATGCGAAGACAGGAGCAGGCGCCGTATCCGGCATCCTTCTCGGCACAGCGCAATCAAGCGGAACGGCACCGCCAGCCCGAGGGGAACGTCTCGCGCCGGAGCCGTCCGTCTTTCAGCGATCGGGTGAAGAACCGGTTCCGCCGTTTCCGGGAACCGCTTAGGGATTCCCGTCCCCGGTTGGGCCCGGAAGCCGGCGGCCGTGGGTCAGGTCCTTTTCGATCTCGAAACTGCCGGAAAGCTGGAACTTGTAGACCTGATAGTTTTCCATCACCCGCTGGACATAGTTGCGGGTCTCGGCGAACGGAATTCTTTCAATCCAGTCGACGACTTCCTCTATCGACCTGCCGCGCGGGTCGCCATAACGCTCGATCCACTGGAGCGCGCGCCCGGGTCCGGCGTTGTAGCCGATGAAGGTCAGGATGTAGGAGCCCTCGAAGCGGGCGAGCTGCTCATCCAGATAGGCGGCACCCAGGGCCGCACTGTAGCCGGCATCCGAGGTCAGCCGGACGGGCGAGAAGGGTAGCCCGGCCTTGATGGCCACTTCCCTTGCCGTTCCGGGCATGAGCTGGAGCAGGCCGCGCGCACCGGCGCTCGATACGGCGCCGACGTTGAACTCGCTTTCCTGGCGGGCAATGGCATAGGCGAGCGCCTCGCCCGCGCCGGTGAGTTCGGCATTGCGGGGGATAGCGCCGACGCGATGCGTAAGCGCGCCGACCGAGAGGCCGCGCGTGGCTCCGGCCTTGGCAATGCGCAAGGCCAGATAGTGATTGCCGGATTGCTCCGCCATCTCCACAAGCATTGCCAACTCCTCAGGCGTCGCAAGGTCGTCGGCAAGATCGCGGGAGAGCTGCGTGGCCAGCTGGCCGAAGCCGAGTTCGTCCAGAAGGCGAATCGCGCGGACCGGCTCGCGGAACGCGAAGGCGGCGCGGTCCCGATCGGAGATCGACGGCGAGGTCAGTGGCAGGAACGTATTGCCGAGCCTTGCCGTCGCAAGCTGGCCGTAGAAGGCTGTCGGGTGGTGCGCCGCCAGCGCGTAATGCTCCTGCGCATCCAGGTCCGGCGCGCCTGCCTCCGCCGCGCGGCCGAGCCAGTAATGGGCTCGCGCCTGGGTGATGGCGCCGCTCGCCACCTCGGCGATGCGCCGGAAGTGAGGGACGGAGCGGGCGGGATCGTTCAGGAAGCGCAGGGCTAACCATCCCGCGTGGAAGGCCGCGTCGGCCTGGGTCACGGGCTTGCCGCCGTGCTGGGAGGCCGCAATCCTGTAGGCGAGGTCGAACTCGCCCTGATCCAGGAGTTCCCGGCTCAGCGCCCGCCGCTCCGCCCACCAGGCATCCGCATCCACGTCAGCGGTCTCGGCAGGGGGAATGTCCAAGATAAGTTTCGCGGCGGCCTGCAGCTCACCCTTGCGGCGCAGGTGGCGCGCCTTGAGGAAGGTCCAGGCCGCCTTGCGCTGCACCGCCGGTACGGCCTCGATCAGCTGCGCCGCCTTGGAATCGTTGCGCTCCACGGCCTGCCATGCGGCTATAAGCTTGCCCAGCCCGGAGAGATGCTCGATGCGTCTGGCAGCCGAAATCTCCTTCGCGTACAGCATGCGCTCGGTGCGGAAACGGTGATCCTCGGAGGTGAGGAGGGAACCGAATTCGTCGAGGATGAGGCTTTCGTGACGGGGCGAGAGGTTTTCCGTCCGCCACACCGGGGCGATCAGGGCGCGGGCGGCGTCCGGGTCGTCGCCAGCCAGACGGGTCCGGGCCAGGAGAAGCTTGCCCTCCAAGGTGCGGGGCGTTTCCAGAGTCGCGGGGTCAACCCCGGCTTTGGCGTCCTCGCGGAAGAGCGCGCGTTCCAGCGCCGCCTGCAGGCGATGGTGGCCGGGCCAGCCTTGCAGCTCAGCCATGGCTTCAGCAATTTCGTCGCTCGTCACGCCCCGGTTGCCGGACGTGGCGATTGCCCAGGAAAGCAGCTTGTGTTCGACAGCCCCCTCGGAAAGCTCGCTACGGGCGGCGCGTGCCGCGTCGACATCGCCATCAGCGAGCGCCCGGAGGCCGGCCTTCAGCTGCTGACGTGCGGCATCCGGATTGAACAGGCGGCCGAAGAGCGCGGACACCGAAGCGGACAACGGTTCCGACGGAAAATAGGGGCGTAGTTCGGGCAATGGAGCCTCGTCCGGAAGCTCGATTGCGCGAGCCGGAACAGAAGCTGACAGAAGCGCGAGCGCTACGACGATTTTCCGTAACGGACCCACGCGAGAAACACCTTTTTCATCGGCCCAAAAAAGGATATCAACGCCCTCCGAAGCAAGTCTTCGCATGGGGAAACATGCGGTTGCGTTTGTCGCACGTAACAGCATTGTCTCTTTTACGCAGAGTTCTTGCAGCGTCAGAATGGCAATACTATGGTGCCGCGCCTGTCTTCGGCAGGCACCGGGTGCCCCGGAGGAGGGCACTGATTTCACTTCAAGGAGTTAAGTTCGCATGTTCAGGGGTTCCATCACAGCGCTCGTGACGCCATTCCGTCAGGATGGGAGCCTGGACGAAAAAGCCTTTCATGACCTGGTCAATTGGCAGATTGACGAAGGGACGAATGGCCTCGTTCCGGTCGGCACGACCGGGGAGTCGCCCACGCTAAGCCATGAAGAGCATGCCCTTGTCATCGAGATGTGCGTGCAGGCCGTCGGCGGCCGTGTTCCGGTGATCGCCGGCGCCGGATCCAATTCGACGCGGGAGGCGATCTATTTCGCCGAGCACGCGGAGAAGGTGGGCGCGGACGCGCTTCTCGTCGTCACGCCCTATTACAACAAGCCGAACCAGCGCGGGCTCTACGAGCATTTCGCGGCCATCGCGCGGTCGGTGTCGCTGCCGATCTTCATCTACAACATCCCGCCGCGCTCGGTGATCGACATGACGCCCGAGACGATGGGGCGCCTGCGCGCCGATTTCAAGAACATCGTCGGCGTGAAGGACGCGACCGGCAAGCTCGAGCGGGTGACCGAGCAGCGCCTCGCCTGCGGTCCGGACTTCATCCAGCTGTCGGGTGAGGATGCCACCGCGCTTGCGTTCAACGCGCATGGCGGTCAGGGCTGCATCTCGGTGACGGCCAATGTCGCGCCGCGTCTGTGCGCGGAGTTCCAGAAGGCGTCGCTCTCGGGCGAAAGGGATCGGGCGATCGAGCTGCAGGACCGACTGATGCCGCTCCACAAGGCCCTGTTCATCGAGCCGAACCCGGCGGGCGTCAAGTATGCGCTCTCCCGCATCGGCAAGATCAACAACGTGCTGCGGTTGCCGCTGGTGACGGTCGCGCCGGAGACGGCCGAGCGGATTGACGACGCGCTGAGGCACGCGGGACTCCTGAACTAGGGTCGAAGCCGGAGCGGTTCCAGGAAGAGCGGGAACCGGTTTTCCGTGGGGGACTGCGACCAAGAATGGTGTGCGGTCCCAGGAACACGGAAACCGTTTTCCGCCTGGAACCGACAGACAGACGGAGCGCGGTTCCGGAAGTAGCGGGAGCCGGATCATTGGGAACCGCGAAAAGCAGAGGTCAGGACGGTTCGGCGTTTCTGTGAAAGTCTGAACTGTCCTATATAGGCGATATGTCCAAGCAGAATCCGAACATCAAGATTGTTGCCGACAACCGCAAGGCCCGCTTCGCCTACGAGATCGTGGATACGCTCGAGGCCGGTCTGGTGCTGACCGGCACGGAGGTGAAGTCGCTGCGGGAGGGACGCTCCAACATTCAGGAGTCCTACGCTTCCGTAGAGGACGGAGAGCTCTGGCTTATCAACTCCTATATTCCCGAATATTTCGCCGGAAACCGGTTCAACCACGAGCCGCGCCGCAGGCGGAAGCTACTGGTCAACAAACGCCAGCTCGCGAAGCTGGCGCAGGCCGTCGAGCGCGAAGGCATGACCATGGTTCCGCTCAAGATCTATTTCAACGAGCGGGGCAGGGCGAAGCTGGAGCTGGCGGTCGCCCGCGGCAAGAAGCTCCACGACAAGCGCGAGGCCAGCAAGGAACGCGACTGGGAACGCGAAAAGGCAAGGCTTCTCAAGGAGCGGTACTGAACCGCTCCTTTTCCTCTCCGTCATTCCCCAGGCGAGGGCCCTCAGACCGCCCGGTCCAGGTATTTCCGGGCGCTCGCAAAGACGTTCTCGAACATCTCCGTTGTGAGCTTGCCGGTGTTGGTGTTGTAGCGGGAGCAATGATAGCTCGCGAAGATGCGCACATTCCCCGCGTCATGCTCCCCGCCGTGGGAGAAGGGGAGGAGCTTCACGGGGAAACCCAGCGCCCGCACCGTGGCCTGATGGGAGATCGTGCCCAGCGTCACGATCGCCGCGAGATTCGGGAAGCGGCGAATGGTCGGCTCGAGGAAGTTTTTCCGGCAGGTGTTGACCTCCGCGCCCTCCGGCTTGTTTTCCGGCGGCACACAGCGGACCGCGTTGGTGATGGCCGCGTCTATCAGCTCAAGGCTGTCATCGGGCCTTGCCTCGAAAACCCCTTTCGCGAAACCGTACTTGATCAGCGTGGAATAGAGCAGGTCGCCGGCATAGTCGCCCGTGAAGGGACGCCCCGTCCGGTTGGCGCCCCGGACCCCGGGAGCGAGACCCACGATCAGCAGGCGAACGTCCTCGACGCCGGCCCTCGGGACGAAGGTCGGTACCGGCCCGTTGTACCAATCCGGCTCCCGCGCGCGCCATTCCTCAAGGAAGGCGTAGAGGCGCGGGCAAAGCGGACAGCGATAAGGCGGGTCTGCTGTCAGTTCACTCGGCGTTGTCAAAGCCCGGGTCAGTCCTGCGCGCCGGGCGCTCGGACGGCTCCCGGCCAACTTCATGTTGCAATGAAGCCAAGTCTATAAAGCTGTCGGCCTGGCGGCGCAACTCGTCCGAGATCATCGGCGGCTGCGACTGGATCGTCGACACGATGCTGACCTTGCGGCCGCGACGCTGCAAGGCTTCCACGAGCGTGCGGAAGTCACCGTCACCGGAGAACAGGACATAGTGATCGACCACGTCGACCAGCTCCAGGGCGTCGATCGTCAGCTCGATGTCCATGTTTCCTTTGATCTTCCGGCGCCCGGCGGAGTCCGTGAACTCCTTGGCGGGCTTCGTCACGACCTTGTAGCCGTTGTAGTCCAGCCAGTCGATCAGCGGGCGGATCGACGAGTATTCCTGATCCTCCACCAGCGCAGTGTAGTAGTACGCGCGAAGAAGATAGGCGCGCTTCTGGAAAGCTGTCAGAAGCTTTCGATAGTCGATGTCAAAACCTAGCGCACGCGACGTGGCATACAGATTCGCGCCGTCGATGAACATTGCGATCTTTTCGCGCGGATCAAACATGTGGCAACAATCCCTTCATGAGGCAATCGGCATTTTTCTCAATGGCTGTTGGGGGGCGCTGCCGCCACGCTCCAAGCAAATGTTGATATTGCCATAGATAGTACGCTATTGAAATGTTGCCAATGGTGGATAATTTAGCATCCATAAGATTAGTGGCGACAACACAACAGTAATGGGCGACTTGCCTGCATTTCCTCAGCGCAAGGGATGTCGCAGGCGAGGGTGCTTGTGTTTTCCGTCAGGAAAAGCTATGGGTCGCCCGAGTCTTTCCGACATATGCGAATGAAAGGGGCAAACCATGGCCCGCGTCACCGTAGAAGATTGCATCGACAAGGTTCCGAATCGCTTCGAGCTGGTTCTGCTGGCTGCTCACCGGGCGCGGCAGATCTCCCAGGGCGAGATGATCACCGTGGACCGCGACAACGACAAGAACCCGGTTGTCGCGCTGCGCGAGATCGCGGACGAGACCCTGTCGCCGGATGATCTGAAGGAGGATCTCATCCACTCGCTGCAGAAGCATGTCGAAGTGGATGAGCCCGAGCCGGATCTGCCTGCCATCACCGACGAGAGCGACGATCAGTTCTCGCCGGAGGAGCAGATCACTTTCGACCGCATGAGCGAGGAAGAGCTGCTCGCCGGCATCGAGGGCCTGGTCGCTCCCGAAAAGAACGACGATTACTGAGAGCCGGCGCGAGCCGGCCCGTCTCTCCCGCAGGTTCCCACGGGCGGAAGAGACTGGAATTTCTGCGAAACGTATCTATCTCACGCCTCGAAAGTGATTGCTTTCGGGGCGTGAGACGTTTAGCTGCAAGATAATTGGAGCACTAAAGCATTGCGCCCGTCGGCGCGCGCGGCTCCGGCGGGCGACTATGGATTGCGTGGGGAGACAACAAGCATGATGCGTCAGTACGAGCTTGTGGAGCGCGTGCAGCGATACAAGCCTGACGTCAACGAAGCCCTCCTGAACAAAGCCTATGTCTATGCCATGCAGAAGCATGGCCATCAGAAGCGCGCTTCCGGCGATCCCTATTTCTCCCACCCGCTCGAAGTCGCCGCCATCCTCACCGACATGCGCCTGGACGAGTCGACGATCGCCGTCGCGCTGCTGCACGACACGATCGAGGACACGACCGCGACCCGCCAGGAGATCGACGAGCTGTTTGGCCCGGACATCGGCGCGCTCGTCGAGGGGCTGACCAAGCTCAAGAAGCTTGACCTCGTCTCCACCAAGGCCGCACAGGCAGAGAACCTGCGCAAGCTGCTGCTGGCCATCGCCGACGACGTGCGCGTGCTGCTGGTCAAGCTCGCAGACCGGCTGCACAACATGCGCACGCTCGACGTGATGCGGCCGGACAAGCGGCTGCGCATCGCCGAGGAGACCATGGACATCTATGCGCCACTCGCCGGGCGCATGGGCATGCAGGAAATGCGCGAGGAGCTGGAAGAGCTCGCTTTCCGCTACATCAACCCCGAGGCCTATCAGGCGGTCACGGAGCGCCTGAAGGAGCTGACGGAGCGGAACAAGGGCGTTATCAGCGAAATCGAGGAGGCCCTCGCCAAGAAGTTCGAGGAGCAGAAGATCAAGGCGGAGGTGAAGAGCCGCCAGAAGAAGCCGTGGTCCGTGTTCCGCAAGATGGAGACAAAGGCGCTTTCCTTCGAGCAGCTGTCCGACATCTTTGGCTTCCGGGTCCTGGTGGACAACGTGGAGGACTGCTACCGGGCGCTGGGCGTGATCCACAGCACCTGGCCGATGGTGCCCGGGCGCTTCAAGGACTACATCTCCACGCCGAAGCAGAACGACTATCGCTCCATCCACACGACCATCGTGGGTCCGTCGCGCCAGCGCGTCGAGCTGCAGATCCGCACGCGCGAGATGGACTTCGTGGCCGAATACGGCGTGGCGGCGCACACGATCTACAAGGATTTCGGATCGAAGACGCGCGCCGAAGGCCATCAGATCTCCAAGGACACCAATGCCTACGCATGGCTGCGCCGGACGATCGAGGCGCTGGCGGAAGGCGACAATCCGGAAGACTTCCTCGAGAACACCAAGCTCGAGCTATTCCAGGATCAGGTGTTCTGCTTCACGCCAAAGGGCCGGCTCATCGCCCTGCCGAGGGGCGCGACACCCATCGACTTCGCCTACGCGGTTCACACCGACATCGGCGACACCTGCGTTGGCGCCAAGATCAACGGCCGCATCATGCCGCTGATGACCGAGCTCAAGAACGGCGACGAGGTGGAGATTATCCGCTCGAAGGCGCAGGTGCCGCCGGCAGCCTGGGAGTCCATCGTCGTGACCGGAAAGGCGCGCTCGGCCATCCGCCGGGCGACACGCAACGCGATCCGCAAGCAGTACTCCGGCCTCGGCGCCCGCATTCTGGAGCGCGCCTTCGAACGCGCCGGCAAGCCGTTCTCCAAGGAGCTCCTCAAGCCCGTGCTGCACCGTCTCGCCCGCAAGGAGGTGGAGGACGTGCTGGCTTCGGTTGGCCGTGGCGAGCTCACGTCGCAGGACGTGCTGCGGGCCGTCTATCCGGATTACAAGGACGAGCGCGTGACGCAGAACCAGTCGGCCCGGGAGGAAGGCTGGTTCAACCTGCGCAACGCCGCCGGCATGCTCTTCAAGCTCCCCGGGCGGCTCGGCCGCAAGGGCAAGGGCAAGGACACGCCGTCCGGCAGCGACAACGCACTGCCGATCCGCGGCATCAATTCGGACCTGCCGGTCCGTTTCGCGCCGGAAGGGGCGGTGCCGGGCGACCGCATCGTCGGCATCCTGCAACCGGGGCAGGGCATCACGATCTATCCAATCCAGTCGCCCGCGCTGGTGGCTTATGACGACAAGCCCGAACTGTGGATCGACGTCCGTTGGGACATCGACGAGAACATGAAGGAGCGCTTCCCGGCCCGCATCGCCGTGGTTGCCATTAACGAGCCCGGCTCGCTCGCCGAGATCGCCCAGGTGATCGCCGCCAACGACGCCAACATCCACCAGCTGTCGATGACGCGGACGGCGCCGGACTTCACCGAGATGGACTTCGAGCTGGAGGTGTGGGATTTGAAGCATCTGACGCGGCTCATCTCTCAGCTCAAGGAGATCGACTGCGTGAGCGACGTGCGGCGCGTTCATGGCTGACGAAGGTCAGGCAGGTGCTGCCGGAGAGAAAATGCCGGTTGCCGGCCGCACGATGGCGGAGCGGGGCGTCGGCTGCGGAAGCGGCTACAGAATGCCGGTGGCCGCAATTTCGCCCGGAGACTGGTCCAGCATCCGCGCCCTGCGCATCCTGCCGGACCGTCTCATTGCATGTTACGCTTCTCATTCCGGAAAACGCAGTCGATAATGCAATAAGTTTCGGCTGCCTGCGCAGTTCGGCCAGGCGACCGCTTGAGGTGATACACTAAGGATATGCTGTTCGGGCAGAGAGCGAAGATCACATGGGGGGAGCGGATCAGGATGATGCTCTGGCCCCGGCGTTCGTTCCGCAGGTCGGCCCGCTACTTCATGGTCAAGGCCCTTCGTCTGCAAGGATCTCCCCATGCTGTGGCGGCGGGGCTGGCCATCGGCGTTTTCTGCACGTTCACGCCTTTCGTCGGATTGCATTTCCTTTTGGCCATCGTGCTCGCCTGGCTTGTCCGCGCCAGCGTCATCGCCGCCGCCACCGGCACGGCGCTCGGCAATCCGATCACGCTTCCCTTCATCTGGGGCGCCACACTCCAGGTGGGGCAGCTCGTCCTGCAGCAGAATCTCGAGACGGCGATCGGCGCCAACAGCCTGGGGAACCTTCTCCTCGATTTCGAGTTCGCCCGGCTCTGGGATCCGCTGCTGAAGCCGATGCTGGTCGGATCGGTGCTGCTCGGCGGCGTGGCCGCAGTCATCACTTATTTCCTTGTCTTCATGGGCATCCGTAGACTTCGCCGGCGCAGACGGACAGCGGGCCAGGCGCGCGCAACCGCGCGCATACAGCCGGACGGCTCACATCCCGGGTAGCCCACGTCAATGTGAAGGTAGGTGAATGATCATCGGTCTAGGCAGTGATATCATAGACATCCGGCGGATTGAGCGGACGCTGGAGAGACATGGTGAGCGATTCATCGGCCGCATCTTCACGGAGATCGAATGCCGGAAGTCCGAGGCACGGGCCCAGCGGGCCGCGTCCTACGCCAAGCGGTTCGCCGCCAAGGAAGCCTGCGCCAAGGCGCTCGGGACAGGCATGTCACGCGGGGTTTTCTGGCGCGACATGGGTGTCGTCAACCTGCCGAGCGGAAAGCCGACGATGGAGCTGACCGGAGGGGCGGCGCTCAGACTCAGGGCCATGGTTCCGGAGGGCATGCGTGCGGTCATCCATCTGACGATCACCGACGACTATCCACTGGCTCAGGCCTTTGTGGTGATTGAAGCTGTACCCGCTCTGCAGCAGGATGGCAAAGACTGACCTCGACCGCATTGCGGGAGTGAGTCGTAGCCGATAAGAAGGCCCAATTGTTGCGGCTGCAACGATAGAGCTGAGGAAAGAGGTAGCGTGGCTGTCAAATCGCGGAAACAGTCTGGCGGGATCGGTGAAACCGTCAGTGTCATCATTCAGGCGCTGCTCCTGGCGCTGGTCATCAGAACGTTCCTGTTCCAGCCCTTTTCGATCCCCTCGGGTTCGATGCGGCCAACCCTGCTGGAAGGAGACTACCTGTTCGTCACCAAGTGGGCGTACGGCTATTCCAACGCGTCCTTCCCGTTCAATCCGCCGCTCTTCTCGGGCCGCATCTTCGGAAGCGAACCGGAGCGCGGCGACGTGGTGGTCTTCAAGTACCCGCCGCAGCCCTCGCTCGACTACATCAAGCGCGTGATCGGCCTGCCCGGTGACCGCGTGCAGATGCGCGACGGGCAGCTCTACCTCAATGGCGAACCGGTACCGCGCGAGCTCGTCCGCCAGATCAACGACCCGGACATCACGGAGATGAACCGGCCGGTCGACGTCTACCGCGAGACGCTGCCCAACGGCGTGTCCTACGAGACGCTGGACCTGATCCCCAATTCGATCGGCGACAACACCCGCGAGTTCGTCGTGCCGGAGGGCCACTACTTCATGATGGGCGACAACCGCGACAACTCGACCGACAGCCGCTTCTCCGTGGGGTACGTCCCGGCGGAGAACCTGGTAGGCCGCGCCAACATCATCTTCTTCTCTATCGCCGGCGGCGCGAGCCCGCTCGAGATCTGGAAATGGCCGACGGAAGTGCGCTTCTCCCGCCTCTTCACATGGGTCCGGTAGGCGGCACGACATGGTAAAGCCGTTAAGGGACAAGGAGCTGGTCAAGGCCGTCGAGGAACGCATCGGGATCCACTTCAAGGATCCCCGCATCCTCGAAGAGGCGCTGACCCATTCCAGCGCCAGGGCAAGCGCGGACTACCAGCGCCTCGAGTTTCTCGGAGACCGGGTGCTCGGGCTCGTCATCGCGGACATGCTCTTCCGGAAGTTTCCGCAGGCGAGCGAAGGGGAGCTGTCGCTGCGCCTCAACGGGCTCGTCAATGCCGAGGTGCTCGCGCAGATGACGGACGAGCTCGGGCTCAGCAGCCTCATCCGCAAGGGCAGCGACGTGAAGGCGCTCGCCGCGCGCAAGCAGATCAACATGCGCGCCGACGTGATGGAGGCGCTGATCGCGGCCATTTATCTGCAGGACGGACTTGAAGGCGCGCGCGCTTTCATCCACGCTCACTGGGAAGGCCGCGCGATGTCCATCGGCAAGGCGCGGGCAGACGCCAAGACGGCGCTGCAGGAATGGGCGCACCAGGTCGCCGGCGATACGCCGCAATATGTGGTCGAGGATCGAAGCGGCCCGGACCACGACCCCGTTTTCACCGTCGCGGTGAAGATCAAGGGCGTGGCGGACGGTCGGGGCAGGGGACGGTCCAAGCGCGAGGCCGAGCAGCTCGCCGCCCAGGAAGTCTTGACCCGCGAAGGCGTATGGAAAGCATCTGACGCATGAATAACGAACCAGAAAACACAGCCGAAGGCACCGAGGCCCCCACGCGGTCCGGGTTCGTTGCGCTGATCGGGGCCCCCAACGCCGGCAAGTCGACGCTGCTCAACCAGCTGGTCGGCGCCAAGGTGTCCATCGTCACCCACAAGGTGCAGACGACGCGCACGCTGGTGCGCGGCATCGTCACCGAGGGCAGGACGCAGATCGTCTTCGTCGACACGCCGGGCATCTTCCGCCCGCGACGCCGCCTCGACAAGGCAATGGTGAGCACCGCCTGGGGCGGAGCCGGTGACGCCGATATCGTGGCGTTCCTCATCGACGCGGAGCGCGGCATCAAGGGCGACGCCGAGACGATCCTCGATAACCTCAGCAAGGTCCGCCAGCCCAAGGTGCTGATCCTCAACAAGATCGACCGCGTGAAGCCGGAGACGCTGCTGGAACTCGCGGCGGAAGCCAACAGGCGCGTTCCGTTCGAGCGTACCTTCATGATCTCGGCGCTCAAGGGATCGGGCTGCCAGGACGTGCTCAACTATTTCGCGGAGGCGCTGCCCGAGGGCCCCTGGTACTATCCCGAGGACCAGATCTCCGACCTGCCGATGCGCATGCTGGCGGCCGAGATCACGCGCGAAAAGATCTATCTCAGGCTGCATCAGGAACTGCCCTATTCGGCCCACGTGACGACGGAGAAATGGGAAGAGCGCAAGGACGGATCCGTGCGCATCGAACAGGTCATCTATGTCGAGCGGGAAGGGCAGAAGAAACTTGTGCTCGGGCACAAGGGCGCCACGATCCGCGCCATCGGTCAGGCCGCCCGCCAGGAGCTTTCGGAGATCCTGGAACAACCCGTTCACCTGTTCCTGTTCGTGAAGGTGCGCGAGAACTGGGGTGACGATCCGGAGCGCTACCGCGAGATGGGTCTCGAGTTTCCGGGCTGAGGCTCGGAGACTCTTGCCGCTCCCGCCGCGGTGCGGGCGCGGCGTTTCCTGGACACGTTTCCTGAGCCGGAGCGGCAGGATGGGGGCAAATTCGGGTTCAGGCTGATGGAGTGGCGCGATCAGGGCATAGTTCTGGGCACCCGGAAATACGGTGAGACCAGCGTCGTGCTGGAGGTCATGACGGAGGCGCATGGCCGCCACATGGGCCTCGTGCGTGGCGGGCGGTCCCGGCGCATGCAGCCCGCGCTGCAGCCAGGCAATCTGCTCGACCTTGCCTGGCGCGCGCGGCTCGACGAACATCTAGGCACGTTCCAGGTGGAGCCCCTGCAACTCAACGCCGCCCGCCTGATCGATTCGCCTGTCGCGATCTACGGGATCCAGACGCTTGCCGCGCACCTCAGGCTCCTGCCCGAGCGCGACCCGCATCCGGGTCTGTTCAGGGCGCTGGGGTTCGTCGCCGAACATCTCGGTGAGCCGATGGCCGGAGCCGTTCTGATGGCGCGGTTTGAGCTCGCGGTGCTCGAGGAACTCGGGTTCGGCCTCGACCTTTCCCAATGCGCACTCACCGGCGAGCGCGCCAACCTTGCCTATGTCTCTCCGAAGACGGGAAGGGCGGTGACGCGGGAGGCGGGCGCGCCGTGGGCGGACAAGCTGCTGCCCTTGCCCGCCATCCTGACGTCAACCGCGGAGACGGCCTGCGACGTGCAGGCGATCGGCGAGGCCATGGCGCTCACCGGCCATTTCCTGTTCCGCCATCTCTACGAACCGCGGGGTCTCCCCATGCCCGAAGCTCGCGCCGGGTTTATCGCAGCGGCGATGAGGGGGATGGGAGCTGCCTGAGCGGCCCCCCCTTTTTTCTGAGCCTGCTGAATCCATCGAAGCCTGAGGGATAGGGCGCGTCTCACTCCGCGGCTGCCATGGCCGGTCGCTCCACGGGCCGCTCCTGGATCGGCCAGTGGACGATTGCCGCGAAGATGCCCAGCGCCACACCCAGCCACCAGACCGGATCGTAGGAGCCGAACTGGTCGTAGAGATAGCCGCCGAGCCAGACGCCCAGGAATGAACCCACCTGGTGGGAGAAGAAGACGATGCCGCCCAACATGCCCAGGTATTTCGTGCCGAACATGATGGCGACGAGCGCGTTCGTGGGCGGAACGGTCGACAGCCACAGGATGCCGATGACGACCGAAAAGATGATCACCGTCGCGGGGCTGGCGGGGATCAGCAGGAAGAGCGTCACCGCCACCGAGCGGGCCAGGTAGATCAGCGCCAGGAAGATCGGTTTGGAAGCGCGCTGGCTGATGGCGCCGGAAGCGAGGGAGCCCACGATGTTGAAGAAGCCGATCGCGGCAAGACCGATAACAGCATACTTCGCATCGATGCCGATGTCGGCCAGATAGGCCGGGAAGTGGGCGGTGATGAAGGCCACCTGAAAGCCGCAGACGAAGAAGCCCGAGACCAGCAGGACGAAGCTGCGGTGGCCGAAGGCCTCGCGCAGAGCCTCGCCGAAGGTCTGATCGAAATGGGCCTGCTGCGCGCCGGTTT
Source organism: Chelativorans composti (assembly GCF_039541695.1). Lineage (NCBI taxonomy): Bacteria > Pseudomonadati > Pseudomonadota > Alphaproteobacteria > Hyphomicrobiales > Phyllobacteriaceae > Chelativorans > Chelativorans composti. The sequence goes on from NZ_BAABGS010000014.1 coordinate 20,982, forward strand.
TCGAGTTGCCCGCAAGCGGGATAGCCAGAATCGGGATGACCAGCATGGCGATGCCCATCCAGACCAGCGTGTCGGACCAGCCGAACAGGGCGATCATGCCCTGGGTGATGGGCGCAAAGAGGAACATGCCGGCGGAGCCCGCCGCCGTGCCGATGCCGAAGACGAGGCTGCGCTTTTCCGCCGGTACATGGCGTGCGAAGGCTGCCAGGATGATGCCGAAGGAGCCGGCGGCGACGCCGAGGCCCACCAGAATACCGCCCGAAATGTGCAGGATCAGCGGTGAGGGCGACCAGGCCATGAGCAGCAGGCCGGTCGCGTACATCGCGCCGGACAGCGCCAGAATACGCCAGGTGCCGAAGCGGTCGGCGATCGCGCCAAAGATCGGCTGGCCCGCACCCCAGGCCAGATTCTGGATCGCCATCGCCAGTCCGAACGTGTTGCGGTCCCAGCCCTTCTCCTGAAGCATCGGGAGCTGCACAAGGCCCATTGCCGAACGCGGGCCAAAGGTCAGCGCGGCAATCAGGCAGCCGCTGATGATGATCAACCAGGGAAGGGACGAACGCTGGGCGGCTTGATAAGTGGTCATGGGAAAATCCTCTGGGGGGAGCCCTGCTCCGGGTCGGGCCAGATACAGTTGAAATGAAATTTCATCATCAATCCAGTCAATAGTCTTGATTATATGGATCAATGATATTTCTGGACAATCTGCTGGCGAGGGGTTGCCCGGCCTGCCGGATTTCAGGCTTTCATCAGCCGCTTGCTGACCGGGAGATCCCTCTCGATGCGGGCGAAGCTCGCCAGGAAGGCTGCCTGCGCCTCTATGACGGGCAGGGGGGAGAGGTCGAAATCGTCGGCGCAAATACCGCGCGGACGGCCGAAGAACCTAGCCGCTTCCGCCTCGGAGAAGCCCGCCAGGCGGGTCGCCTCGAAATAGGCGGAGATGCGGTCGGCCCGCTTGATCGCCTTCTTGAGCGCCACCGGCAGCTCGACCGGCAGCGCGAAACGCAGGTGGATGGCATGCTGCAGGCGCTTCTCGACAGACTTGTAGTCGTCGCCGAGCGCGGCCTTGAAGGGCGAAATCATATCGCCGATCACGTATTCAGGCGCGTCGTGAAGGAGCGCCGCCATCTGCTCGCGGGCGGAGGCAGCCGGGTACAGCTTGCGGAAGATCTGCCAGACAAGCACGGAGTGCTGCGCGACCGAGAAGGCGTGGTCGCCGAGCGTCTGGCCATTCCAGCGGGCGACACGGGCGAGGCCGTGGGCGATGTCGGAAATCTCGACGTCAAGCGGCGAGGGATCAAGCAGGTCAAGGCGGCGGCCCGAGAGCATCCGCTGCCAGGCGCGCGCCGGTTTTGGCGGAAGAGCTGCCATCAGTTGCCTTCCGCAGAGGTCTCGACGGGTTCGAGGGAGAAGTCTGCCCAGGCTGGGACCCGGAGACTGAGCTCCACACCGCCCGCCAGAATGGTCTCGCCGGCTGCCTTCGCTTCCGCCACGCGGTCGATGCGCACGATTGCCAGCGCATGGGTATCCACGATGGTCCCGAGCTGGCCGAGGGGCTTGCTGCCGGCGGTGATCTCTCTCTCGTCAGGTGAGAGGGGTAACGCGCCCTCGACGATCACCACGCGGCGGCGGGCGGTGCGGCGATGGTGCATGCGCGAGACCACCTCCTGGCCGACATAGCAGCCCTTGCGCAGTCCCACGCCGCCGTTGAAGTCGAACAGAACATCATGCGGGAAGGCATCCTGCAGTTCGTAATCAGTGCCGCTCTCCGCAACACCGTGCTCAATGCGCAAACGGTCCCATTCGCTCACAGAAGCGTTGGCTTCGATCTTCGGCGCGTAGATGCGGAAGACACCAACGCCCTCGGGAAACCGGCAGTCAGCCAGAAAAGCTGAATCGGTTTCTCCGCCCGTTGAATCGGCGCGTGAAGAAGCTGAATCAGTTTGTGAAGCCGATGAATCGGTTTGCCAGCCGGCGCCGACAACCTCCTGATCCGGCAACGAAAAATTAACCTTGGCGCGGACGCGAAGGAAGGTCAGGCGGCGGATGAAATCCTCGGCGATGTCACGGCGGCAGTCGAGGCGAAAGGCCTGCTCGCCCGCCCGCGAGATCACGAAGTCGAACATGATCTTGCCCTGCGGGGTGAGCAGCGCGCCGGGCCGGGCCTCGCCTTCGGCCAGTTGGTTCAGGTCGAGGGTGAGCGTGTTCTGCAGCAGCGCTTCGGCATCCGGTCCCTCGGCGCGAATGACGGCGCGGTCGGCGAGATGAACAAGGCTCATCGGTGTCTCTCCTGATTCCGCCGGAAGATTCCTGTCCCGGCAGTGCGTAGGTAAGACGGTTCAGGCGGAGCGGCAAGCCTTACGGCTCGGCCCAGACGCAAACGGCTCGGCCGGAAGGTCAGTCGCCCGCGACGAAGAAGACCCATTCGCCTTCCGGCGTGATGCCGACGCGGTAGAAGTTGTAGGCGCCGAACTCCTCCATCGCCTCGTAGTCGCCGGCCGTCACCAGCGTCATCAGCTCCACCATCTGAGGCGGCGTCAGCTTGTCGAGCGGAACGGCGACGAAATAGGGCCAGACGTAAATGGCTTCGTCAGTGCCGGGGGCGAGCTCGACGGCGGGCGCTTCCATCACCTCCAGCAGAATGGCGAGGATCTCGTAGCCCTTCGGGTCACCCGAAAGGCTGCGCAGGAACTCAATCGGGTCGTCGGGTACCTCGGAGAGACTGATCTGTGTGCCGTTGTCGCCGGAGCCGAGCAGCGGGCGCAGGCGCTCCACGTTGCCGGTGCGGGCCGCATCCATGATGAGGCGGCGCATGCGCCGGACCGGTTCGGGAAGCTTGGCAGGATCGGTAATGATTGCCGGAGGCTGGTCCTGTTCCTGGACGCCCGGTGCGCCAGGCTCTTCCGCCTTGCCCGGCTGCTCTTCAGCGTCGCCTTCGGCTTCTCCGGGTTCATTTGTTTCGCCTTCCGGCTCCGTGGCGGCAGGGCTCATATCGCCGGCCTTGCCGGGCTTGGGCGTCATCGCATCCAGCGGAATGCGCTGGATCTGTTCCCCGCTGGTCTTGTCTTCGGCCTCACCGGCCGGATCGTTCTTGAGCGCAAGGGCCGGAGCGGCCGTGCCCGCGAGAACGATCAGCAGGGCGGCGGACAGCCGCGTGATGGCAGAGGGGATCAACATGGGAGCAGTATGCCTTCTGGATGCGGACGGCACGAGTCTAGCAGCTCGGTCCCCAAGTTCAATGTCGGGGTTTCAGTGACGCGTGCGATCGGCGGCGAACTCTCCGGAGAGGACGCGCGCGCGCAAATCCTCAAGCATGGCGAGAAGGGCAGCCTCGTCGCGGATCCTGGCCAGCTCCCGCAGCGCCGTCGTGAAGGCGCATTCGGCCATGATCTCGGGCTCGATGCCCTCGCGCACGGCCTCGGCCCAGGCTTCGTTCTGGTAGGCCGTCGAGGTCATGCGCATGTCTTCTTCAATCTTTTCCCTCAGATCAGCTACCGTCACGAACATGTCAGTTTTCCTTCGCCTGTGTGAGCGCCCCGTGATCCACAGAAACTAGCAGGGGAAATGAGGCGCTGCAGAGGCCAACCATTTTGTGGTTAAGGTCAGGTAAACCGGTCAGCGCCCGTAACGCTCGACGATGCCGGTGGTGAGCTCTTCGCCCTCCTTCATGTAGCGATTGATGGCCGCGATGGCGGACGGGGTACAGGTGCGATAGACCGCCTCGAACGCGCTGTAGCCGTGGTTGAAGGCTGCAACCATGCGGGCGCGACGGTCAGGATCGGGTTTTTCCGCCTCCAGCAGGGCCTCCATGCGGGCGCGCCAGGGGGCATTCTGTTCGCCGCAGAGGGCGCGAAGGTACTGGAGCGAGCCCAGCACCTCGGCAAGGCGGATCAGTTGGCGGTCGTACACGGCCTCGGCCGCCTGCACGGGCCGAGGCGTGGCCGCACCAGCAAGCGCCATGAGAAGGGCAAGCGCAGGGAAGCTGTGCTTCATCCGTCTGTCCCGCCTCCGTTTTTGGACGCGTCAGGAATGGCATCCGCGCCGGAAGCGCGGAGAACGCTATCCCCGTGGTCGGCTGCGGCAATCCGGGCCGCGACGGAAAGCGTGCTTTCGGTGACGGGCAGGCCGCTCATCTCGTCCAGGGTGAACCAGCCGGCCGCGGCCGCGTCGTCGCGGGCGATGAGGGAACCCGCCACGCCTGCGGCGCGATAGACCGCCAGGCTGTAGCGCCGGCCGTCGTCCGCTTCGAGCGTCATGCGGTCGAAAGCCGTGAGATGCGAAGCCGCCAGATTCGTTTCCTCCATAAGCTCGCGCCGGGCGGCGGTCTCGTCGTCCTCGCCGGGTTCCACCCGGCCGCCCGGAAAGGCGTAGAGGCCCTCAGCAGGCGGATGGCCGCGACGCACCAGAAGGAAGCGCCCATTCTGGAACACAACGATGGAAACTGCGTGGATATCGGCCATGGAGGTCTGTGATTGCCCGGTTGGATGAACTAGCTTACCCGAGCCTCACGCCTTCGCAAGCTCTCAGGAAAGCAATGATAGAATGTGTGGACGCTTCGCCCTGACGGCGACCCCGGCGGAAGTCGAGCATGTTTTCGGGGTGGCCGACTGCCATCCGTTTCCGCCACGCTACAACATCGCGCCCACGCAGCCGATCCTGATGGTGGAGGCCGGGCCCGTGCGTCCCCATGGATCGAATCTCCCGCATCGGCAGGCGGTGCTGGTGCGCTGGGGCTTCATCCCGTCCTGGGCGAAGAACCCGCGGGACCTGTCGCTCATCATCAACGCGCAGGACGCTCGTTCCCGCTTCTGGCTTCTACGAGTGGAAGCGGTTTTCCGACGGAACCTCGCGGGCCTATTGGCTGCGCCCAACACAATGCGACCTCATCGCCTTCGGCGGCCTGATGGAGACCTGGTCGGAGCCCGGAGGCTCGGAGATCGACACGGGCGCGATCCTCACCACGCGGGCGAGCGCCGACATCCGTCCCATCCACGACCGGATGCCGGTGGTCATCCGGCCGGAGGATTTCGACCGCTGACTCGATTGCCGGACACAAGAGCCACGCCATGTGGCAGATCTTCTGGAGCCGGTCGAGGAAGGCTTCTTCGAGGCCATCCCCGTGTCGGACCGCGTCAATCGGATCAGAAACGATTCTCCGGATCTTCAGGCGAGGGTGGAGGAGAAGCGGCAGGCGGACAGGAGGGATCCAATGGCTGCAGAGGGGCAGCAACTCAGTTTGTTCTGACGACTTGCCTTTTCCGTTTCCCGCGGAAAGAATTGCGCTCGTCTCTATCACACCTTCCTTCAACTCCCTCAGACCACAGCAGCATTCCCTCCCGCGTCATCCAGCAATCGAACAGGCACGACATGGATACTTCCCTGATTCCCCCCATGCTGGCCGGGTTCTTCCTCGGCGCATCGCTGATCATCGCCATCGGCGCACAGAACGCCTTCATCCTGCGCCAGGGACTGCTGGGGCAGCATGTGTTCGTGCTGTGCCTGATCTGTTCGCTGTCGGACGCGCTGCTGATCACGGTGGGGGTTGCCGGGCTCGGAACGCTCATTGCGCAGTCGCCCGTTCTCATCACGCTGGTGACCGTAGGCGGTGCGCTCTTTCTCTACGCGTATGCCTCCAAGGCTCTGCGGCGGGCCATGCGGCCCGACACGCTGCAGGCCGCCAACGAGGGCAAGAGCGACCTCAAGGCTGCGGTGCTGGCTTGTCTCGCCTTCACCTTCCTCAATCCGCACGTCTATCTGGATACGGTGCTGCTGGTAGGGTCGCTGTCGAGCGCCTACAGCGGCGCCGGACGGTGGTTCTATGCCGCGGGCGCCAGCCTGGCCTCATTCGTCTGGTTCTTCGGGCTGGGATATGGCGCGCGCCTGCTGCAGCCGTTCTTTGCCAGCCCCCGCGCCTGGCGCGTGCTGGATACGGTTATCGCCGTGGTAATGGCGGCCCTGGCCTCAGGACTCCTCGCGCGACTCGTATAGCGGGTGCTGTCCGACCTGCGTTTCCTGCTTCTTCGGGCGGCAGGACAGGGCCGCGTTCACTGCCGGAATGGCGATGCTCTTGTAACGGGCTTCCAGATCGTTGCGGGCCTGTTGCTTCGTGCTGGCGGCCTGCTCAGCCTGTTGTTGTCCGACCATGGCGTTTCTCTCCAAGTGATCCAAAGCTCAGCCAAGTCCCGAATTCCGACAAATTCGTGTCAAAGCCGGCTAACGGCACAATATCACTCGCACCGTGAACGTGCCATACTTAACAATTCATTATTGTTGAGGTTCTCGACGTTGATCGGCCCCCACGGACGGGTCCAATTTGATTGTTAGTGCAATGATGGTCGTGGCGCCAGCGCGGGCGGCATCGCTGGTTGGGGTTGCAGGGCCGCCCGCGC
>NZ_BAABGS010000015.1:0-78845 GCF_039541695.1 Chelativorans composti
GCGGGCGGCCCTGCAACCCCAACCAGCGATGCCGCCCGCGCTGGCGCCACGACCATCATTGCACTAACAATCAAATTGGACCCGTCCGTGGGGGCCGATCACGGAGTGGCACCGGTATGCAGAGCTGCCTCCACGTAGGTGCCGTTCGTGATCTCGTCCGTCGTGCCCTGGGAAATGAATGCGTAGCCAAGGGGGTTGCCGGTCTCGTCCAGCAGTCCGACCATGCTGCGCACCCTGGCCGGGGTGACGGAGCTGGGAGCAGAATTGAACCGTACGCAGAATACGGCTTCCTCCTGAACGTTCGGCGTTGAAGGAGCGGCCGCATACTTTGCGGCGACGTTGTATTTCAAGCCGGCTGCATCGACGGCGGAGTCCGAGTAACCGGAGCCATCGGTCGAGGCAACGACAGGACCCGTGCTCACAACGGAGCAACCGCCTGCAACAGGCGTTTCCGGATCTTCGGGATCTTCCGGATCTTCGGGATCTTCAGGATCCTCCGGACCTGGATCCACCGGATCGTCATCCCAGACAGGACCATCGTCGTAGAATGCGGAAAAGGCATTCGCGCCGCTGAACAGAACGGCGACTGCACACACCGCCGCACAACAGGTAAGGCGGTATGTGCCGGTGAGTGATTTCATCAAAGAGAGCATAAGTCGTAACTCCAAGGACGTTTTGACTTGCTCCCTCATGTTCGCATACGTAAACCTGGTGTCTGATCGATAAACGCTCTGTAATCGGCCGGTGACCGGGCCTCAGTTTCCTTTTCTGGTCCGGCTGGCAGTGGGGGGCCGGTTTGGAGTGCGTTCCTGCTGACACGCGGAGGTGTCGGACTTTGACGGCACCGCGTTGTTCGCAGCTGGGCTGTCGGAAGACATTTCAGTGCCGCTCGCGGCAAGAGACTGGCGCTCCTCCGGGAAACAAGGCATTCTCGGGTAGGTCCTGCTTTGTTGCGTGTTCGTAAATTATCGTCGGCTGGGCGGTGATCCCGGATTGGGCCTTTGTCCCCCATGTGCCCCGGCGTAGGGGTGTTGGGCCGGGACTTCCGGGCGGAGAATACTGCTGCCCCCTCCTTCATGGAACCTTGTCGAAGCGCAGATCCATCCGGACAAGTAATCCGATGATCCTGAATGCCTTGCGCCGTCTTGCGGCGGTGCCTTGTGCGGATCTTGCCGAAAGCCCGATTGGGAGACCGGTCGCGACTTGCGTCGGCCTGGCCGATCGCTACGATGTCCAGTTTGGGAACTGTTTCGGGATGAACGTCTTGCGCGGGCGAACCTGCCGCCGGAGCATCCATGCAAGTGAAGGAGTCGTTCGATGGAAAAACGCAGACTTGGAAATTCCGGCCTTCTCGTGTCGGTGGTCGGCCTCGGCTGCAACAATTTCGGCGGGATGAAGCAGTCTCTGGACACGGAGGGTGTGCGAAGGATTGTCCACGCCGCGATTGACGCGGGCGTGAACTTCTTCGACACGTCCGATTCCTACGGTCAGAACGGAGGTTCGGAGATTGCTCTGGGCGAGGTTCTGTCCGGTGGCCTGCGTGACGAGGTGGTGCTTGCGACCAAGTTCGCATCGCCGCTCGATCGCGAGAAGACCACGCGCTACAATGGCTCGCGCGCTTACATCATGAAGGCGGTGGAAGACAGCCTGCGCCGCCTGAAGACCGACTATATTGACCTCTACCAGTACCATTTCCCGGATCCCTACACGCCGATTGAGGAGACGCTGCGGGCGCTGGATGATCTCGTCCACCAGGGCAAGGTCCGCTACATCGGCTGCTCCAATCTCGCACCCTGGCAGATCATGGACGGCTGGTGGACCTCGAAGCATCACAATCTCTACGGTTTCATCTCGCACCAGGCCGAATACAGTCTGCTGGAGCGCGGCGCCGAGGAGACGCTTTTCCCGGTTCTCGACCGCACCGGCATCTCGCTCCTGCCTTACTTCCCGCTGGCAAGCGGCTTGCTCACCGGCAAGTACCGCAAGGGCCAGCCGATTCCTGAAGGCACGCGCATGTCCATGCCCCGCTTTCAGGCGCGCATGACGGAAGAGCGCCTCGAGGTGGTGGAAAAGCTGATTGCCTTTGCCGAGGCGCGCGGCCGCACCATCCTCGAGCTTGCCATGAGCTGGCTCGCCTCGGAAAAGCGGGTCGCCAGCATTATCGCCGGCGCTACCTCGCCCGAGCAGGTTCGTTCCAACGCCGCGGCGGTGGGCTGGAAGCTTACGCCCGAGGACCTGGCCGAACTGGATCAGATCACCGGAAAGTAACGTCGTCACGCCCACACGAGCCGTCTCAGCTTCTCATCCTCATGCCGAGTTTGTCGAGGCACGGTGAGGGGTGAGCGATGTACGATCTGCCGGACGACGTCACTGCGCCGGATGGGGACGCGATGTGGCTCGTGTCCCCATGGGAAGCAGTCCGCGTCCGGTGTCTTTCCGGCCGAAGGCGCGTGGTTGGCCGACCCGTGTTCGCCATTACTGGGCGGCGAGGCTGGGTGGACCGACTTCGACCTTCGCTTCGATCTCCAGCCGGTAGCGGTTTGATTTCTCCTTCCAGTGGCTGGCCAGGAGGCTGCGAAGCTCCCGGAGGCGTTGGTTTGCCAGGCTCTGGTTGCCTTCATTGTCGCGATAGACGATCCGCAGGATGGATGGCTCAACCTCCAGCATGTTAACTATGCTCCCGAGCCGTGGCTCCCACCGGGGATCGATCTGCGAAGAACCCGGGATAAACGCTTCATGACCGATATCCAGCCGCACAACGCGGGATATGGAGGTGGCAAAGTTGACTTCCGTCATTTTGCCGGGGGTCAGGCGCACGACCCGGGGGTTCTCGCTGATGATCCGGTAGCCCGTTGGCAGCGAACGCGGATCGAGCTTCAGAATGTAGTTGGTGCCGGCCCGCGTTCTGGGAAGGTCGGCGCAGGTGATATGGAAGCGTCCGTGTTCGTCGGACGTCACCTGCAATCCGTCCACGCTGACCACCCGTGCGCCCGCGATCCCCGTTTCGCCCTGGTCATGGTAGCCGTTACGGTTGGTGTCATTGAATACCTTGCCGGTAATGTCACCGCAATCGAACAGCGGATCGGGAATGATTTCCACGTCGGCTATGCCCTTCTGCCTGTACACGACATCGTTGTCCAGACGCTCGGCCTGGGCAGTGTTTGTGTAGGTGCCGTACCCGGCCGACGCTGACACGCCTAGGATGATCCCGATCTCCACGTTCTTCTCCGGTTCGACTTCGAGCTGCCACTCGAGGCGGCGTCCCTGGATGTTTGGCTCGGATGGCGAGCCGTCGACGGTGGCCGAGTTCGGAACATAGACGAAACCCTTGGGAAAGACGTCGGCAACCCGGACGCTGGTCGGCTTTATGAGACCAAGCGGCTTCACCGTGATGGTGTAGGGGACCACACTTCCGCGCTGGGCCTGGGGCATGGCTGCCGTCTTCTCCACGGCAAAGCCTGGCATGGTCAGTTTCGTTGGACCGGGCATCTCGGCGTCCATCTTTTCCCCGGTGGGACTGGTGGCGGTCGCGCTTGCCTGGTTGGCGACGCCGTCTGATATGCCGGAGGCCGCTTCTATGTCTTCGCTGGTGAGCGTGTAGTACGCGGTGAAGACCACCGTTTCGCCCGAAGGATATCGGCACTTTGGGGGGAAAAGGGTGTCATCGTGCCTGTGCCCGGCTTTCCGTCGAAGGTCGGTCCCGGATCGCTCACCTGCACGCCGAGGGCGGTGACGTTCCCGTCGTTTATGACTGAAATGTCGAACCGCAGCCGTTCTCCTGGATCGGGCAGCCCGTCGCCATCATCGGTTTCCGGATCGAATGCACCTGTCTTGGAGACATTGATGGAAGGAATGTGCGGGATCAGCTCGGTATGTGAACTGGTCGCCGTGAGGGGTGGTCGGTCCGGATAGTCCGGTAGCGATGCCGTCACGTTGGCTGTATTGCTGATTTCGCCGCGGTCGATGTCTGCCTGTGTCAGCGTGTAACTTGCGATGAAGACGGCCTTTCCTCCGGCCGGCAGCCGGCCATCCGCTCCGACGTCGGACTGGCTGGGGTCCAGCGTGGGAGTGCCGATGATGGTGTCCGATACAACGATGTCCGCCAGGTCCACGCTGCCAGTGTTCACGAGCGTGAACACGTAGTCCATGCGGTCCCCGGCGTTCTTGATGGGTGTGCCGTCCGGCGCCAGGCCTCCAACGACATCGACGAAGGTTCCGGTTTTCTCAAAGGTCATGTGTGCATCGAGAATGGTATAGGTGGCAACGCCCTTGCCGGGCTCGCCACAGGCCGTGACGCTGCCGATGCGGTACCCGCCGGCGCCAGGTTTGTCCACGAGCTCGAGCCTGAACTGCTCCTTATCTTCCCGGAGGTCATCGGCAAGGACGTTGAGCGGGATGGGGAACGCTTCTCCCGCGTAGTCGCCCGCCGGAATCTCGATCATCACCTTGTCGGAGGGCGAAACGTCCGATCCATCCGCCGTGACGGGGACGATCGCGACTTCGACGGCGAGCGTTTCGCCGGCGGGGATATTGCCGCTGACCCGGACCTTGATCGGAAAGTTGGCTGCCGTGTGGTCTCCCTCGAAGCCCTCTGCTTCGACCAGATCGAATTCGACAACCGGCGATATGCCAAAGACGGAGATGGCATCGAGAAAGTTGCCACCGCGCCGCCTTCGAAGGCCTGGAATCCGATTGTTTGCTCACCGGTTGCTCCCGTCCATTCAAAGGTCCCATAGTACCGGGTCCAGCCGTTTGCGGCAGGCTCGAAGAAGCATTGGCCAAGGGGCCCGCATGTCATGCTCATGTTGCCGGAGCCGCCTGTTCTGGCCGTGACGATCGGTATGACTTTGCTGGTGTCATTCGGGCCCGATCCACCTTCAGGATCGGTACTGATGTTGAACTCAAACTCCTCCCCTCCTGTGAGGTTTGACCGGGCCTTGTGATGAAGATACCAATCAACGACGTCCCCCTCCATGAGACAGACGGTCTGGAACAGGCGGGAGGGTGTAAAGGCATTCAGCTCGGCAAACTGCACTCCGTCCGCCGCCTCGGTTGACTGAAAGGGAGCCTTGAACATCTGAAGGCCTCCTCTTGCAGGAGGTTCGGGGGGATGCCCTCCACAGGAGCCTGTTGTATTTGAGGCCCAGCTGCCTGGGTGCGTTTCCGTCGTGCGCCACCCAGGTACCGTCGGGGTGCCGCCCGCATATTCCGGGAATTCCCAGGAGACGCGGATAGAGAAGCAGTTCGAGCCTGGAATTGGCGGTTCCTCAAAGCTGAGATTGAGAAAGCTTCGTTGGACCTGCGCGCTGGCAGTGGGCATTTGCGCCACAAGAAGGAGTAGGGCGAGCACAGCTCCTTCTCGAATGAGGTTCGGTCGGTTCAACATGCTCATGTCACGTCGCGTCGGCTGGTTGTGGTAACCGAATGTAAACTTCTTCCCACGCCAACGAACGTATCGAATTAGTAGAACTTTGAGCTGTTTACGCGCCGAGACGGTAAGAAACCCCATAAGTCCTTGGCGCAACAGCCTGCCGGCTTTCGGCAGCAGCGCCGTTGCGCGACATGTTCTGAGGCTCTATCGCCGGTCCAGAAGGATGTTCGTGGCCTGCAGGAGATCCACGACAGTTTCATATCGCATCACCACGCCCTCACTCTTCCATTCGCCGCACGGACACGGACGGTTCGCGCGAACGGCGGTCATTTGGACGAAGGATTCCCAGCATTGGCCTTGTAGTGTGCGGGTTGGATAGTAGTAGATGATTGGATCGTGCTGTAGTGGGGCGGTTTCGTATACCTGTTCGCAACCGGCGGTCTCCGGGCGCGTGCAGTCGCTGCAGTGTCCGAAGCCCGGGTTATGTCCCTCGCACGCCCGGTGGCTGGAAATTCGCGTAGGGGAAAGGGGCATGTCGTGTTGCTTGATGACCTCGATCTGCTCGTCTCCGATGAAGCTGATGCGAGCTCAGTCTCTGCCAACACCGCTCGCCCCGCATGTAGGTGGTGGGCGTGGGAGGGCGAACGGTTGAGGACTGCCGCCGAGCCGCTGCCGGGATGCGCCGGCGCCTGTGGTTGCGGTTGACTGGTCAGGCTACGTCAGGCAGCAGGCTTGCCGGCCACTTTCGCTGCCGCGCTAGGTTCCACCGCCAACCTGGATCAGCGACTCGATTTCCAGTCGGTATCGGTTTGATCTCTCCTTCCAGTGCTGGGCGATCAGCCCCCGCAAGTACTTGAGCCTCTGGTTGGCCAACGTCCGGTCCCCGGTCTGGTCCGAGTAGACGATCCGAAGCACCGAAGGCTCCGCCTCGAGAGTTTGGATTAGCGCCAATATACGCTCCTCCCATTCGGGCGAGAGGGTCGCAGCCCCGCTGCTGAATGCTGGAGCCCCGATGTCGAGGCGCACAACACGCGCGATGCTGACGGCGAAGTTGACTTCGCTTGCTTTGCCTGCGGTCAGCCGTACCACCCGCGGATTTTCGCTGATGATCCGGTACCCTGTCGGCAGCGAGCGCGGATCGAGCTTCAAGACATGGTTCGATCCCAGCCGCCGGTTCGGCAGGCTCGCACATGCCACGTTGAAACGTCCGTGTTCGTCGGTGGTCACAAGCAGGCCATCGACGCCGACCACCCGTACGCCAGGGACGCCGTCCTCGTCGGGATCCTGATATCCGTTGCGGTTGGTATCGTTGAAGACCTTGCCGATGATATCGCCGCAGTCGAACAGCGGCTCTGGTATGATTTCGACGTCGGCCACTCCCTTCTGCCGGTAGACCAGATCGATATCCGTCCGTTCCGCCTGGGCGATGTTCCTGAAAACACCGAAGCCCGTGGCGGCCGATGCGCCGAGAACCATGCCAATCTCGACATTCTTTTCAGGTTCGACATCAATTTCCCATGTGTGGCGCCGTCCCTGGACTGATGGTTCTGTAGGCACGCCGTCGATGGTGGCGGTGTTGGGGATGTAGACGAAGCCGGCTGGTATGATGTCGGCCAGCCTGATGCGGGTGGTCTGCACCAGTCCCAGCGGCTTCAGGGTGATCGTGTAAGGTACTGTTCCCCCCCCCCCCCCCCCCCCCCGATGCGTCTGCGTGACCCCGGCTTTCTTCTCCACTGCAAATCCGGGCATCGTCATCGGGACGGGTCCGGGCGTTTCGACCGTCAAAGTTTCTCCCGTCGGGGTTCGTCCGGTCACGCTCGCCTCGTTTGTCACGCCATCGGTGATACCTGATGCCACCAGAATGTCTTCACTCGACAATGTGTAATAGGCGGTGAAGATCTGCGTGGTGCCGGGCAGTATGTCTGCGCTCTCGGGCGAAAACGCGCCCATTACTCCGCTGCCTGGCATTCCGTCGAAGGAGGGACCTGTATCGTTCGGACGTACGTCGAACACGGTAGTGTTACCGTCGTTACTGACCGCGATGTCAAAACGCAGCCGCTCGCCCGGGTCGGGCAGTCCGTCGCCATCGTCCGTTTCGGGATCGAACGATCCCGTTTTCTGAATGCTGATGGACGACACGTGCGGAAGGGGTTCCGTGTGCGAGCTCGTAGCCGTCAGGGGTGGACGGTCGGGATAGTCGGGCCGGATTGCCGTGACCGTGGCGAGGTTAGTGATTTCGCCGCGATCGATGTCCTCCTGCGTCAGGGTGTAGGATGCCAGGAAGACGGCTTTCCCTTTCGGCGGCAGTCTGCCGTCCGTACCAATGTCCGACTGGGTAGGATCGAGCGTTGGTGTTCCGATCACGGTATCGGACACGACGATGTCCGCCAGGTCGATGCTGCCGGTGTTCACGACGGTGAAAACGTAGTCCATGCGATCGCCGGCGTTCTTGATAGGCGTGCCGTCTGGTCCGAAACCGCCGACGAGATCGACGAAGGTTCCCGTCTTCTCGAAGGACAGGTGACTGTCGAGGATGGTATAGGTCGCGGCCGACAATCCTGCTTCGCCGCAGGCGTTGACGCTGCCGATGCGGTAACCGCCTTTTCCGGGCTTGTCGACAATTTCGAGCCGGAACTGTTCTTCATCCTCCGGCAGGTCGTCCGTTAGCACATCCAGCGGGATTGGGAAGGATTCTCCCGCATAGTCGCCTGGCGGTATTTCGATGAAAACGCTTTCGCCCGGCGAAACATCCGACGCGTCGGCTGTGACTGGGACGATTGCGACTTCCACGACGAGCGGCTCGTCTTCCGGAATGTTGCCGCTGACCCTCACTCCGATCGGAAAGTTGGCGGCGGTATGTTCTCCCTCGAAGCCCTTGGCTTCACTGCTGTCGAGCTCGACAATGGGTGTTACGCCGAATACCGCAATGTTGTCGAGGAAATTGCCCATATTCGCACCGGACACAGCCTCGAACCCGATCGTCTGCAAGCCGGTGGGTTGGTCCCAGCTAAACCTCCCCGAGTATCTCGCCCATCCGTTTTCGGTGGTTACGCTGCACTCGCCATGGCAGTCGACTACAGTACCTACTCCAGCATTATTGGTCTGGCCCTGCACAATTGTCGTGCTGCCCACGCCTGTGGGGCTCTCGCCAATGTTGAATTTCATTTCTTCGGGTGCGCTGCTGCCCCTTGCCTTATGATAAAGGTACCACTCGACGACATCGCCTTCCATCAGGCAAACGGTCTGATAGAGGCGCGCCGCGGAATAGGCGTTCAGTTCCGCCCATTGGACGCCATCTGCGGCGGTGACTCCACCGAATCCGTTCTTGAACATTTGAATGGAGCCTTGGGGGGGGCATTTCAGGGGGATGGCCGCCACACGTCCCGTGTCCCGAGTCATCCCAGATATTCGGACTCCCTTCCGTGGTGCGCCATCCCGGCACCGCGTACTGGGGGTCTGAGGTGAACTCGAACGACACGCGGATGGAGAAGCAGTTTTCACCAGGAATCGGGGGCTCCTCGAAGCTGAGATTGATGAAGCTGCGCTGGATCTGGGCAGTGGCCGGAGCCATTTGGCTCGCCAAAGCCAGCAGGGCAATGGCTGCAAGCTTGTGTGAGTTCTGTCCGATAAGCATGCTCGTCTCGCGAGGACCAGTGATTCCTTGTCCCGATCTGGATTAAGAGCATGACGGAGGTAGATCGGCGCCAGATGTTCAACCGTAGGTTTACGGTATAGACCGTGTCGGAGCGCCTCGCTTCCATCAGAACCAGTGCACCGGTCCGTAGGAAAGTTCGATGGCGAGTTTCAGGGTCGTCGCGGGCGCTACGCATGTCGCCTTCCCGCGCGGCCGTAGGATCCCTGCGTCGGGAGGGCGGAGGGCGTCGTCTTGACAGGTTGGTGCCGCGGCAGCGTGTGTACAGTTGCTGGTTGTGTTTTGGAAATACTTGCCATTTCTGATCGAGCGATCACGGGCATCCTCCCATACTTCATTGAAATTGTTGGTAATGATTTGGCTTTAGGCCGGAAGAAAATTGCGTCCGCAGGGATACGGTGTATACTTGGCCGGTGGAGAGGACCCTTCGCCCATGGAACAGAATGTCGCCAGAACCCACGCCGCGCGTGCGCTGATCGAACTGCGGAAGAAGATCCTGAGCGGTGAGCTGGCGCCCGGCACGCGCCTGTTCGAGGTTCCGCTGACGGAAATGCTCAACATCTCGCGCACTCCCGTGCGTGAAGCTCTGCTGCGCCTGTCCGAGGAGGGACTGCTGGAGCGGGTTCGCAGCGGCGGCTTCGTCGTTCGCACTTTCAGCTTCAACGATGTGGTGGATGCGCTGGAGTTGCGCGGCGTGATGGAGGGGACGGCAGCCCGCCTCGCCGCGGAGAGGGGCGTTACGCCGGAACAGCTGGCGGGAATCCAGGAGATCGTGGAGAACCTTGACCGGTGTTTCGGGCCGGCGCTCCACGACGTGGATTTCGATCGTTACCGCGAACTGAATGCCGAGTTCCATGTGGCGCTGGCGGCCCTGTGCGGCAGTCCGCTCATCCAGCGCGAGGTCGAGCGCATTTCGCGCCTTCCTTTCGCATCCCCGTCTGCCTTCTTACAGGAGCGGGCCGATTTCATGCACCATTCGCTGCGGACGGCGCAATATCAGCATCGCGCGATCGTCTCGGCCATCGCGAAGCGCGAGGGCGCGCGCGCCGAGGCCCTGGCCCGCGAGCATGCGAGCCTGACGCGCAGCAATCTGGAGCACGCGCTGAAGGAGGACGGCGCCCGCGTGAAGCAGCTGCCCGGTCTGGCCCTGCTGACCTAATCGGGCTCATTGGAATTGCGATGCGCCGGAAGGAGGACCGGCGTTCGCAAGCCGAAGAGGAGGGGGACGTGGCCGGGCCGTCGGGATGATCCCGCCGGCCGGAATGCCCGTGGAGGAGGACTGAGAATGAACGTCGTTGCCAGAGACGTGGCGCCGCGCGCGCCGGACCGCTTTTTCATCAACGGCGAATGGGTCGCGCCGAAGTCATCGAACATGCTGGAGGTCATCTCGCCGGTGACCGAGGAGGTGCTCTTCACCTATCCCGAGGCGAGCGAGGCTGACATGGACCGCGCCGTGACGGCGGCCCGCGATGCCTTCGACAATGGCCCCTGGCCACGCTTGAGCCCCACCGAACGGGCGGGCTACCTGCGCAAGGTGGCCGCGCATCTGACCGAGCGGCTGGACGATATCGCCGCCGCCTGGACGCTTCAGGTGGGCGCGCCGATTTCACTCACGAAAAAGCTGGTTCCGCAAAATCCAACGCTTTTCAACTACTACGCCGATCTGGCCGAGACCTATCCCTTCATGGATGAGCGTAGCCGCGATGATGGTGGCAAGGTGCGCGTGGTGAAGGAGCCCGTCGGCGTCTGCGCAGCCATCACGCCGTGGAATGCGCCGCTCGTCCTTCTGTCCTACAAGGTCTCCACCGCACTGGCCGCCGGCTGCACCATGGTCGCCAAGCCGTCGCCCGAGACGCCGCTGGAGGCCTACATCCTTGCCGAATGCATCGAGAAGGCCGGCATTCCGAAGGGCGTGTTCAATCTTGTCCCGGCGGGTCGCGAGAGCGGCGACTATCTCGTTCGCCACAGGGACATCGACAAGGTGGCCTTTACTGGAAGCACGGCGGCCGGAAAGCACATTGCCGCCGTCTGCGCCGAACGTCTGGCACGCGTAAGCCTGGAACTGGGCGGCAAGTCCGCCGCCATCCTGCTGGATGACGCCGATTTCGCCAAGGCATTGCCCTGGCTGCTGATTTATTCCATGCCAATCACCGGCCAGGTCTGCTTCTCGCTGACCCGCATCCTGGTGCCCGAGAGACGCAAGCAGGAATTCCTCGACATGTTCCTGGGGGCTGTGTCCCAGATCAAGGTCGGCAACCCCTTTGATCCGGAGACCCAGATGGGTCCGCTCACCATGGAGCGCCAGCTTCGCCGCGTGGAGGGAAACATCCAGTCCGGCCGCCAGGAGGGCGCGAAGTTGCTTTGCGGTGGCGGCCGCCCCGCCGGATTCGACCGTGGATTCTTCATCGAGCCAACCGTATTCGCGGACGTGAAACCCAGCATGAAGATCTTCCAGGAGGAGATCTTCGGTCCTGTCGTCTCGGTCATTTCCTACCAGGATGAAGACGAAGCCGTACGCATCGCCAACGACACGATCTATGGCCTGAGCGGCGCGGTTTTCACCGCAGATGTCGAGCGCGGCTATCAGGTCGCCCGCCGCATGCGGACCGGCAGTGTCACCGTCAACGCGATGATCGTCGATCCCAAGCATCCCTTCGGCGGCTACAAGCAGTCCGGCATGGGCCGCGAGGGTGGTCCGGAGGGACTGGAGAACTACCTCGAGACCAAGACCATTCATCTGACCTGACAGTCGGGTGCCGGACGAGCGTTCAGGGCGGACCGGCCGGTCCGCCCTGTTTTCGTTGGAAATCTGCCCTGTTTTCGTTGGAAAATCGTGTCGTGTCGAACCCGCCGAGACGTCGCCTGCCTGGGCCTACCGCATCGTCATGGGCAGCCACAGGGCAATGGCCGGGAAGACCGTGAGCAGCACCAGCCGCACGATGTCCGCTGCGATGAAGGGAGCTACCCCGCGGTAGATCGTCGTCAGCTTCACCTCGCGGGCGATGGAGTTGATGACGAAGACGTTGATGCCCACTGGCGGCGCGATCATGCCGAGTTGGCAGCAGGTGACGAGGATCACGCCGAACCAGACGGGATCGAATCCGAGCTTGACGATAACCGGAAACACGACCGGCAGCAGCAGCACGATCATCGCCATTTCGTCCATCAGCGCACCGGCGATGAAGAATACGACGAGGATGAGGGCTAGCGTTCCGTAGGGCCCGAGGTCCATCGCCACCAGCAGGGCGGTGAGTTTCTGCGGCGACTGGGTGATGGCCAGGAAATAGCCGAACAGCATCGCGCCGATCAGCACCGTGTAGAGCACCACGGAGGTGCGCAGCGCCTCGACCAGGCTGTCGAGGATCTTGCGGGCGTCGAGCCGGCGGCGCGCCACGCCGATGATCATGGTGGCAAAGGCGCCGACGGCGGCCGCTTCCGTGGGCGTTGCGATGCCGAGGTAGATCACCCCGATCACGGCGATGAACAGCAACCCCACCGCCCAGATATCCTTGAGAGAGTCCAGCGCCTCGCGCGGGTCGAAGCGCCGTCCTGCGGGCAATGCCTTGCCGTGGGCGATGCGCACGGTCGCCATGTACATGAGCGTGGCGAGCAGCCCGGGGATGATGCCGGCGATGAACAGCTGCCCGACATCCGTCTCGGTGAGGTAGGCATAGACCACCATCACGACGGACGGTGGGATCAGAATGCCCAGCGTGCCGCCGGCCGCCACGATGCCCGTCGAGGTGCCGTCATGGTAGCCCGCCGCCCGCATCTCCGGCACGGCGATGCGGGTCATGGTGGCGGCGGTCGCCACCGAGCTGCCGCAGATCGCCGCGAAGCCCGCGCACGCCGCGATCGTCGCCAGCGCCAGCCCGCCGCGGAAGGAGCCGAGCCAGGCGTTGCCTGCGCGGAAGAGTTCGCGGGACATGCCCGAGTTCGTCGCGAACACGCCCATCAGCACGAAGAACGGTACCAGCGTCAGGTTGAAGTCGGTCACGACGCGAAAGGGGGAGGTGGTAAGCAAATTGAGCGCCGGCGCGAGCCCGCGCACTGAGGCAAAGCCGAATACCCCCACCAGGCCCATGGCGATGCCGATCGGCACCCGCAGGGCCATCAGGACGAACATGGCAAGAAAGCCGAGGATCGCGGTCAGGTCGCCCGAATTCATTCAAACGGCTCCTGGTGTTGCCCGAGGTCGCGTCCTGCCCGCACGCGCGAGAAGGCGAAGAGCAGGGTGATGACGGCCGCTGCGCAGCCGAGCCAGATGAGGCCAAGCATCGGCCAGACCGGAATGCGCAGGTCGAACGTGCCTTCATTGCTGCGGTAGGCGCTCGCCACGCGGAAATAGGTCTGGTAGGCGAGCAGGACGGTGAAGAAGAAGAGCATCGCCCAGGCGAAGAGGTCGAGCACGATCTTGCCGCGCCGGGGCAGCAGCTCCCACACGATGTCGACGGCGATCTGCCCGCCGCGATAGCAGACCGACGCGAAGCCCCACATGATGCAGGCGCCGATGAGGAGGCGCGAGATGTCGAAGGCATCCGGGACCGGCCAGGAAAGCAGATAGCGACCGGCCGTGGAGACGACGATCAGCAGCGTGCAAAGGCCGAGCAGGACACCCGCGATGATTTCCACGCCGGTGCAGAATTTTTCCAGGATATGCCTCATGCGACCGTGTCTCCCGGATGTGTCTGGTCTGGCTGGATGAAGCGTGCCCGCGCAGTGACGGAGCGCGTGGCGTGCGTTTCAGGGCCGCGCGCCGCGAACAGGACCGCGTGGCCGGCTCGGGGAGCCGGCCACGCGTGATATGCTACTCGCCGGCGTAGGAATTGCGCGCCTTCAGGGCCTCGATCAGGCCGTTGAGCATTTCGTCCGGATCGCCGCCCGCCTTGCGGATAGTCTCCTTCCACTCGTCGGTGAGCGGTGCCGCGGCGTCCTTCCACATCTGCACCTGCTCCTCGTTCGGCTTCCAGAGCGTGTGCTTGGGATCGGCCGCGATCTTGTCGCGCCCGGCCGCTTCCGCGTCGGCCCAGCCGGAGGACATCTTCTCCGCCCATTCCGGCGTGCAGTGGTCGTAGATCACCTGCCGGTCCTCCTCGGACATGATCTCCAGCTTCGCCTTGTTGAAGATGAAGGCGTTGATGGAGGCGTAGAGCGGCATGTCGAGATGGTGGGTGACGATGGAGTCCACGCCGAAGATGTAGAGCGACTCCCAGGGTGACTGCGTCATGTCCGCAGCACCTTTCGCGAGCACCTCGCGGCTTTCGGCGGCCGAGACCTGTACCGAGGCGCCGCCGAGCAGGTTCACGAACCGAGCTTCGGTAGCGTTGGCCGGACGCACCGTCTTGCCCTTCACGTCCTCGGGCACCAAAATCTTCGAGGTGCTGTGGAACGTGCCGGGGTCATGGGACAGCGCCATGCAGAAGTAGGTGTCGGCCATCTCCGTTTCCGAATATGGCTTGTACCACTCTGTCAGCGCCGCCACGCCTGCCTTGGCGTTCTCGAACAGGAAGGGCAGCTCGGCTGCCGCGAGGATCGGGAAGCGCCCCGGCTGGTAACCCGGATTGATGAAGCCGATGTCGACGATGCCGTCGCGCGCCATGTCGTAGTGGTCAGCCGCCGCGCCCAGCTGCTGGGCGGGATAGATGGTGATCTCGATGCGTCCGTTGGACGCCTGCTTGATGGACTCCGCCCAGGGTTCCATTCCGGTCACCTGCAGGGGATGCGTTCCCGGTACCCAGTGGGACAGCGTGAGCTCGATTTCCGCCGCATGGACGGCATGCGCAGTACCAACGGCAATCGCGATTGCCGACACAAGTCGTGTATACATTTCTCCTCCCCGTCGCGGGCGTTCTCCTCCTCCGCCCGCGAACCTCGTCTGAGCCTTCCCTCCCTGGAATATCACCATAGTATCCACTTGCATTCAAGCTTTTCTGGGGGTGACTTTCAATTTGGCTGCTTTCGGCAAGAATAGTGGCCGCTCACTTCTGATTTTCGTCCCGCACCGCGGCTGAATGGTTTTTCCCGTGCAGTGAATACAAGATGGACAATTTTCGCACGGTGGGCTCATACTGGTCGCGTTGCAGTCCTGGGGA
Organism: Chelativorans composti; assembly: GCF_039541695.1. NCBI lineage: Bacteria > Pseudomonadati > Pseudomonadota > Alphaproteobacteria > Hyphomicrobiales > Phyllobacteriaceae > Chelativorans > Chelativorans composti. The sequence continues at coordinate 15,116 of NZ_BAABGS010000015.1, forward strand.
GGAGGCATCAGGTGAAAGTCGGCGAGGCGATCGTTGAGATCCTGAAACGCGAGGGCGTGGACGTGGTGATCGGCTATCCGGTCAACCACATTCTCGAATATGCGGCGCGGGCGGACATTCGCCCCATCGTCGTTCGGCAGGAGCGCACCGGCATCCACATGGCGGATGCCATTTCGCGCCTCACCTCCGGACGTAAGATCGGGGTCTTCGTCATGCAGCTCGGCCCCGGCACCGAGAATTCCTATGGCGGGATTGCCCAGGCCTATTCGGAATCCGTCCCGATCCTGGTCATGCCCGGCGGCTATCCGCGGAGGCTGGCGCATGTGCAGCCGAACTACAACGCCAGCCACTCCATGCGGGACATCACCAAGTCTGCGGAGCCGATCAACGTCCCGGCCGATATTCCCAGTATCATGCGGCGCGCATTCTCCCGCCTGCGCAACGGCGTGAAGGCACCGGTCCTGGTCGAAATTCCGAACGACATCTGGGACGAGGAGGTGCCTGAGCCGCTGGCCTACCGGCCGGTTGTCTCTACCCGCAGCGGTCCGGATCCGCAGGCGGTTGTCGCCGCTGTCGATCTGCTGCTGGAGGCGAAGCGTCCCGTCATCTATGCGGGGCAGGGGATCCATTACGCCCGCGCATGGCCTCAGCTGCGCGCTCTGGCGGAACGGCTTGCCATACCCGTCTGCACGAGCCTCGAGGGCAAGAGCGCCTTCCCCGAAGACCATCCTTTGGCGCTGGGCTCCGGCGGCCTGGCCTTCCCGCGCACGGTCCGACATTTCCTGGACGAGTCCGACGTCATCTTCGGCATCGGCTGCTCGTTCACCGAGACCTCCTTCGGCGTGCCCATGCCGCGCGGCAAGCGGGTCATCCACGGAACTCTTGCCGCCGACCACATCAACAAGGATCTCGAGGCCGAGGTCGCCCTCGTCGGGGATGCCGGCCTGATCCTCGATGCCGTCCTGGCCGAGCTGGATCGCCGGCAGGTCGCCCGCCGCTCCTGGACCTGGGTCGCCGACGAGATCGCCCGCGTTCGCTCCGAATGGCTGAAGGAGTGGATGCCGAAGCTCACCTCCAGTGAGGTGCCGCTGACGCCCTATCGCGTGCTGTGGGATCTCCAGAAGACGGTCGACGTCTCGAGGACGATCATCACCCACGATGCCGGCAGCCCGCGCGATCAGCTTTCGCCCTTCTGGGTGACGAAGGAGCCGCTCACCTATATTGGCTGGGGCAAGTCGACCCAGCTCGGCTACGGATTTGGTTTGGCAATGGGCGCCAAGCTTGCCTGTCCCGACAAGCTCTGCATCAACGTGTGGGGCGACGCGGCCATCGGCTTCACGGGCATGGACTTCGAGACAGCGGTGCGGGAGCGGATTCCGGTCCTCTCCATCCTGCTCAACAACTTCTCGATGGCCATGGAGTTGCCCATCATGCAGGCGGCGACCGAGAAATACCGCGCCACGGACATTTCGGGCAATTATGCGGAATTCGCCCGCGCCCTTGGCGGCTATGGTGAGCGGATAACTCGCCCGGAGGATATTGTGCCTGCCATACGGCGTGGTATCGAACAGACGGAAAAGGGAATCCCGGCACTGCTCGAATTCATCACCTGCCAGGAGCTGGCGGTGTCGCGGTATCACGCATTCGTTTGACGGAAGGGACAGTTTCCATGACAGCACAGGGCGCGGAACAGGTCATCGGCAGCCTACGCAACATTCTGGGCGACCGCATCGTCACATCCATGTCGGTCCGCGAGCATCACAGCCGCGACATCTCGCGTTTCCCGCCCGTGCTGCCCGACGCCGTGGTCTTCCCGCGTACCGAGGAGGAGGTGGTGCAGATCGTTCGCCTCTGCGCCGAGCACCGAGTGCCGGTGGTGCCTGTGGGCGCGACGTCTTCGCTCGACGGTCACATCATCCCGGTCCGCGGCGGCATCACCATCAACATGCGGGAGATGAACCAGATCCGCGAAATCCGGCCCGAGGACATGCTGGCCGTGGTGGAGCCGGGCGTGACGCGCAAACAGCTCAATACGGCGCTGCGTGACACCGGCCTCACCTTCCCGATCGACCCCGGCGCGGATGCCTCCATCGGCGGCATGGCGGCCACGCGCGCAAGCGGCACCACCGCCGTCCGCTATGGCACCATGCGCGAGAACGTGATGGCGCTGCGTGTCGTCACCCCCGACGGCACGGTGATCTGGACCGGTTCCCGGGCGAAGAAGTCGTCCACCGGCTATGACCTGACTCATCTTTATGTCGGCTCCGAAGGCACGCTGGGCATCATCACCGAGGTGACGGTGCGCCTGCACCCGATCCCGGAAAAGGTCTCCTCCGCCATTTGCACCTTCCCGGACGTGAAGAGTGCGGTGGAGGCGGTCATTGCCGCGGTGCAGTACGGCATTCCGGTTGCCCGCGTCGAATTTCTGGATGAAACCGCCATCGGCGCCGTCAACAGCTACTCGAAACTGAACCTGAAGGTCGCGCCGACGCTATTCTTCGAGTTCACCGGCACGCCCGCCTGGGCGGCGGAGCAGGCCCAGATCGCCGAAGAAATAACCGCCAGCTGCGGCGGCACCGGCTTCCAGTGGTCCACCGATGCGGACGAGCGCAATCGCCTGTGGCAGGCCCGGCATGATCTGCTGTGGGCGGCGAGGGCGCTGCAGCCGGGCTTTGACATCTACACCGGCGATGTCTGCGTGCCGATCTCGCGCCTTGCAGAGAGCATCGTCGCCGCGCGTGAGGATATGGATGCCTCGCACCTGAAGGGTGTCGTTCTGGGGCATGTCGGCGACGGCAACTACCACACCCTCTATCTGATCGACCCGAACAAGCCGGAGGATTACGCCGAGGCCGAGCGCCTGGCGGACCGGCTGGTGGAGCGTGCCCTCGCCGTGGGCGGCACCGCGAGCGGTGAGCACGGCCTGGGGCTCGGCAAGCTCAAGTTCATGCGCAAGGAGCATGGCGCCGCGGTCGACATCATGAAGCGCATCAAGCAGGCGCTCGATCCGCTCGGCATCATGAACCCCGGCAAGATGGGGCAGGAGGGCTGACCCTCCTGCAGCCATCCTCACGCGGCGCTCCAGCCCTCATGTTGAGCTGTCGAAGCATGAGCCTGTCGAGGCGCGGGTGCGCCTCGACCTGGAAGCGCGCTAGCCCCTTCCCAGGAACGGCACCTTCACGGGCAGGATCGTTGTGTCGAGCACGGCAATGTCCGGCGGCAAGCTTGCCATCAGCACGACGAAGCGGCCGAGCACGGAAGGCTGGATGGCGTTTTCGCTCAGCTGGTCCGTCACGCCCGGCACCAGCGAACTGATGGTCTGGCCCGGATGGATGACCGTCGCGGTGATGTTGTGGTCCCGGCCGTCGAGCGCGAGCGAGCGCGTCAGCCCCTCGATCGCGAACTTGCTTGCATTGTAGGCGATGGAGTGCGGCCGCGGGATCTTCGCCGAAAGCGAGCCGATGTTGAAGATGCGCCCGCCGCCCTTGGCCTTCATCCGCCGGAACGCTTCGCGCGAGCACAGGAATGCGGCGGTGAGATTGATGTCCAGCACCTCGCGCCAGCGTTCGAGCGAAAGGTCTTCCACCGGTGTGTCATCCGCGATTCCCGCATTGTTCACCAGGATGTCGGGCGGACCGGCGAGCCGCTCGGTTTCGCTGAAGAGGGCCAGCACGTCTTCCTCGCGGGCAAGGTCCGCGGGCACGGCGAAGGCGGTCCTTCCCTTCGAAACCATTTCGGTAACGATCCCCTTGAGCCGCTCCGCCCGGCGTGCGGCAAGAATGACGATGGCGCCCTCGTTTGCCAGTTCCCGTGCAATGCCGAGTCCGATGCCGCTGCTTGCTCCCGTGACGATAGCAATCCAGTCCTTGAGCGCTTCCACGTTCTCCTCCTACCGTGTCGCGGGTGCCGTCACCCGGGCGTGCACCCGGAACAATGAATGTATACGGAAAGTCGAACAGGAAGAAATGCCCGGTTGGTGCGACCCACGGGTAAACCCGTGCGGCCCGCACGGACGACGGTTTGTGCCGTGCCGGTCAGCTCTTGCGCGATAGCTCCCGCGTGGCGGTTTCCAGCCCCTGCAGCGTGAGCGGGTACATCCGCCCCTCGAAGATCTGGGCGATCATCTGGATCGTGGCCGTGTAGCCCCAGGCATCCTGCGGCACGGGATTGAGCCAGACGCTGTGCGGCCACTGCTCGCGAGCCCGCCGCAGCCACACCCAGCCGGGTTCCGTGTTCCAGTGCTCCACCGAACCGCCCACTTCGCGCAATTCGTACGGGCTCATGGAAGCATCGCCGACGAAGATGACCTTGTAGTCGGGGCCGTACTTGTGGAGCACGTCCATGGTCGGCATGACCTCCGACCGCCGCCGCCGGTTGTCTTTCCAGAGGCCTTCGTAGAGGCAGTTGTGGAAGTAGAAGTACTCCATGTGCTTGAACTCGGCCCGCACCGCCGAGAACAGTTCCTCGACGATCCGGATGTGGTCGTCCATGGAACCGCCCACGTCGAAGAACATCAGAAGCTTCACCGCGTTGCGCCGCTCGGGCCGCATCTGCACGTCAAGATAGCCGTGCTCGGCTGTGGCGCGGATTGTGCCGGGCAGGTCGAACTCCTCGTTCGCCCCGTCGCGCACCCAGCGCCTGAGCCGTTTCAGCGCCACCTTGATGTTGCGCGTGCCGATCTCCACCGTGTCGTCGAGATTGCGGAACTCGCGCCTGTCCCACACCTTCACCGCGCGGCGGTGACGGCTTCCGTTCTGCCCGATGCGGATGCCTTCCGGATTGTAGCCATAGGCGCCGAACGGCGAGGTGCCCGCGGTGCCGATCCACTTGGAGCCGCCCTGGTGCCGTCCCTTCTGCTCCTCGAGCCGCTTGCGCAGCGTTTCCATGAGCTTGTCGAAGCCGCCCAGCGCCTCCACCAGCTTCTTCTCTTCTTCCGTCAGGTGCTTCTCGGCGAGCCGCCGCAGCCATTCCTCCGGCAGGTTGGCCGGGTCGAGGATGTCGCTTCCCGCGAGGTCCTCAAGACCCTTGAAAACATGGGAGAACACCCGGTCGAACCGGTCGAGGTAGCGCTCGTCCTTCACCAGTGTTGCGCGCGCCAGGTAGTAGAATCCCTCCACGTCATAAGTGACGAGGTCGGCCTGCAGCGCCTCCAGCAGGGTCAGATACTCCCTGAGGGTGACCGGCACCTTCGCTGCCTTGAGCTCGAGGAAGAAGGGAATGAACATAATTTACAGCAGGTCGTACTCGATGAACCCGGTCCGCCGTGCCACCTTGTCATAGAGTCTGCGGGCGGTCGTGTTCGTCTCATGGGTCATCCAGTAGACATTGGTGACGCCCCGCTCCCCGGCTGCCTCCTGAACAGCCTTGATCAGCGCTGTGGCGACGCCCTTTCCGCGCGCTTCGGCGTCGGTGTAGAGGTCCTGCAGATAGCAGTTGCCTTCCACCGACCAACAGGAGCGGTGGAAGATGTAGTGGACGAGGCCCACCGCCCTGCCGTCGGCCCGGGCGATGAAGCCGCGCGGTTCGAACTCTCCGTCAGTGAACAGCCGCTCCCATGTGGTCGCGTAGACCGTCTCGCTTACCGAAGTCTTGTAGAAGACGAGGTAGGCGGTCCACAGGCGCCGCCAATCCTCGTAGTCCGCCTTCTCCAGTGGACGGACAACGATCTCGCTCATGACTTATCTCCTCGCCATGAAGGCTAGCCGCTCGAACAGGTGTACGTCCTGCTCGTTCTTGAGCAGCGCGCCGTGCAGCTTCGGCAGCGCGCTGCGCGCATCCCCCCGCAGATCGGCAGGATCGACGTCTTCCGCCACCAGCAGCCGGATCCAGTCCAACACCTCCGACGTGGAGGGCTTCTTCTTGAGCCCCGGCGTCTCGCGGATCTCGAAGAAGGTGGTGAGCGCCGCGCGCAGCAGGTTCGGTTTGATACCCGGGAAATGCACTTCGACGATCTTCTGAAGCGTCTCCATGTCCGGGAAGCGGATGTAGTGGAAGAAGCAGCGGCGCAGGAACGCGTCCGGCAGCTCCTTCTCGTTGTTGGAGGTGATGATGACGATTGGCCGGTTCTTCGCGCGGACCGTCTCTCCGGTCTCGTACACAAAGAACTCCATGCGATCGAGTTCCTGCAGCAGGTCGTTGGGAAACTCGATGTCCGCCTTGTCGATCTCGTCGATCAGCAGGACGACCTTGCGGTCGGAGACAAATGCCTCCCAAAGCTTGCCGGGCTTGATGTAGTTACGGATGTCGTTGAATCGGGCCTCGCCCAACTGGCTGTCGCGCAGGCGTGAGACCGCGTCGTATTCGTAGAGGCCCTGCTGCGCCTTGGTGGTGGACTTGATGTTCCACTCGATGAGGTCGAGTCCGAGGCCGGCGGCCACTTGCCGCGCCAGTTCCGTCTTGCCGGTGCCTGGCTCGCCTTTCACCAGGAGAGGTTTCTCGAGTGCGATCGCCGCGTTCACGGCGATCATCAAATCCTTGTCCGCGACGTAGGACGCCGTACCTTCAAAGCGCATTCAGATCCTCTCCTCCTGAGGCAAACACCTTGTGATGCAATCCATAGTGACGAATCGCCGCCCGGTCTACTAGCTTGCGCGATGCCCGTCGCCCCGGACGGAGGGAGGCTGTCAGTTCAGCTGCACGATAGCAAGGTTGAGCATCGTGGCGAAGGCAACCCAGGCGGCATAGGGCAGGAAGAGTATGGAGGCGGTCCGGTCCCGATTCCAGGCGCGCAGGATGAATGCGAGGATAGCGATCAGCAGGATGACGATGATCGCGAGCGCCAGGCCCGGATTGTGGGCGGCGAAGAACGCCGGGGACCAAAGGAAGTTGAGCGCCATCTGCCCGGCCCACAGCACCTTCAGTCCCACATCCCGCGTGAATGTGAAAACGCGCCACCCGGCGGTGGCAATGAGCACGTAGAGGATACTCCAGACCGGTGCGAACAGCCAGCCCGGCGGATTGAACCATGGCTTGTCGAGGCTTGCATACCACTCATCCGGCGGCGTGAGATAGCCAATGGCGAGACCCGCCGCGAGCACGGCGATGATGAAAAGGAAAAGGGAGGAACGGTTTTTCATCTCCCCACAATGCGCGAGGCTGCACGCGGTTCCCGGCTAATGAAACGGGCAAGGTTAGCCGTATGAGCGGGAGGGGCGGCAGGCCACCGGTCGCAAGCCTTGTCGCAATGGCCTGGTTGAGAACAGGAGCCCTGTGCGGGCTCCTGCGCCTTTCACCAGTGACCTTGCGAAACAGTGTTGGCTTTCAGAACCGGATTCTTAGGCCGACCTGACCGCGCGTGATGTGGTTTCTCTCCGTGCTTGAGGTGAGCGTGAACTGGTGCAGCACCTCCGCATGCGCGACCAGTTTGCCATCTCCCATGCTGAAGCTTCCGCCGAGGCCGAAGCTGGCGCGCGCGCGATTGTCATGCTGTGAATGTTTACGCCGGATACGCTGACTTCATTGTTGCTCAGCAGGGCGTAGTGAAGGTTGGCGACAGAGTAGAGGCTCGCGCCTTCCTGGCCGTCGTCGGTCTGCCAGAAATTCTCGAAGTGCGTCTCGAAGCCCAGCCTGGCGCTCAGATCTTCGCTGCGGCGCGGAGAGATCCTCGCGCCGAATGTATCCCTGAAGGTATTGAAGCTCACTGAGGAGTAGGTGAGTTGCGCCTGCGGAATGAGGGCGAAGCCGTCCCCCACGTCGATCCGCACTCCGGTTTCCGCGCTCAGAGAGTAGCCGAAGCCGCGGTTGTTGGGCACGAGCGTGCGCGTGGCCGTGTAGGAGGTCAGGTCGCTCTTGTACCAGGTCGCCTGCGCGCTTCCGTCGAGGTAGAAGCCGTTTTCGCCATACCAGGTAAGCGTGGCGCCGACGCCCGATCCCGTCGTGTCCACGCGACCGGAACCGAAGCGCGAGGAAACCTCGGCGCTCGACCTGATGTGATGGCCCGACAGCCCCCCGATCAGCCGCCCCCGGTCTTCGACAAGCAGGGCGTCGACGCCGGCATCGAACCGCCACGAGTTCAGAGCATAGAACGCGTCGGAAATGGTGGCGTCCGAGTTCCCCACATGGGCATGGGCGGCATTGATCCGGTTCCAGATGATGGGCTGTTCAACCGCCGAGGATGGGTTCTCCTCGCTGCCAGCCAGGATGGGATAGACGGTGGCGTCGTAGCTCTGGTGCCGGTTGCCCGTGCGCTGCTGCAGCATCAGGGTGCGGTTCAGGCTCTGCAGCACGCCGGGGTAGCTTTGGTAAAGCGGCACGCCGGCCTGATACACTGGAGTGGGAGCATGTGGACCGTTTCCGTGCCCTCCGCCACCACCGTTTCCGCCGCCGTTTCCGCCGCCGCCACCGCCGCCGTTTCCGCCGCCACCACCACCGTTGCCACCGCCATTGTCGCCACCATCATCATCATCGTCTCCGTTACCGGGCTTGGAGGTGGTGCTGGAGCGCAGGTACCAGTCCCCATCCGTTGGTGTGGTGACGCCATTCTGAAACAGCCGGTAGGCATAGGCGCCCGCCACGATGGCCGGATCGTTCTCGAAGAGGTAGTCGCCGTTCAGCGTGAACTGCGCCTCGGATTCACCATCGACTTCGACGATTTTGATGCCTTCGACCGTCGGAGCGCCGGTCCCTCCCATGTTCGTGACGTGAATAGTGGCCGTGCCGGACGAGTTGCCGGTGATTTTCAGCCGGTCGGTCGGTGAGCTGTCGCCGCCCAGCACCGTCTCGATCTCGATCACGCCGCCGTTGCCCGTGTAGTCGCCATCGATCGTCAGCTGTCCGATCGAGTTGCCGGGGGCGATAATGCCGCTTTCGTCGTGAATTAGCGTCCCGACGGTTCCGGTTCCCGCAAGACGTCCGCCGAGCAGATTGAACGTGCCGCCGAGGATGCCGTTCACCGTGACCGTACCGGATTGAAGCGTCGTGTTGCCCGTGAACTGCTGCTGGTTCGCGGTGAAAGTCGTTCTTCCAGGCCCGGTGTGGCTGATCTGTCCGTTGCCGACGAGTGGAATGTTGAAATCATAGTTGCTGTCGGTGTGATTGAAGTGGATCTCCCCTTGCCCCGGGCCGAATTCTATGCGCCGCGCGTGCAGTTCTCCCGCGGTTCTCGGCGCTTCGCCCTTGCTGCCGCCAATGCTGATGGTCCCTGTGCTGGCGGGCAGCGTTGCCATGCGGATCGTGCCCAGACCGCCGTTCGCCATCACGTTCGCGCGATCCGACACGGTGAGTTCCGCACTTTTCTCCACGGCCCCCACGCCGCCTCCGATGATGAAGGCATCGGGATCGCCCGACGTCACGTGCAGGCTGGAGCCTGGCCCCGAGACCAGGATGCGTGCGACCGCATCATCCGTCAGTTCGTTGTCGAAATGGCCGGCGCGCAAGGCCGCTGTTTCGAGGCGGCCGCCGTCGAGCACCGACAGGGTGCCGCGCGTCAGCATGAAGAAGCCTTCGTTGAGCCAGCGGGAGTCCTTGCCGCTGACGACGAAATGCCCAGTGCCGCCCTTGTCCTCGATGCCGTTCCCGGCAAAGTCGATGACCACGCCTGTCCGCACCGTGCGGCTCTGAATCTCCGCCCCGTTCGTCACGCTGACATGTCCGTCGCCCGTGTGAACGTGGAGATCGTCAACAGTCACCGTGGCGTTGTTGACGTTGGCTGTGCCGGACGTGTCCGGTTTCGCCGCAAGCCGGATGCCCTTGCTGTTGAAGGTGGCGCCATTCTCCACGTCGATCCGGCTGCCATCTTCCGCCTGAAGCACGGTCGTGTAGCGGTTGGTGACGATGGTTCCGGGGCCCGTGACGCGGATGCCGGCGGGCGCATCCGAAATCGACTGGGTGTTCGGCACGTCGCCGAAGTAGTCGCCGAACTCGAGCACGGCGCCCTCGTCGAAGATGATCACGCCCTGCTCTGTCCGGATCCGCCAGAAGACGTCGCTCGGTCCGCCCGTGATGCGCAGGGTTCCTTCGCCAGACTTCACGAGGATGCCGGTCTCGCCCGTCACCCCTGTGACCTGGAACGAACCGTCCAGCACGAGGGTGGCCCCGTCGCCGACGTCGAACCGCGTGTCGTCATTCAGTGTGAGTGTATGCGTGCCGATGTCGATGATCAGCGATTTCTCGATGGATGGAAGGTTGCTGCCGGAGAGGCTGATGCTGTCCAGGAGTATGATCGTGGAACTCGGGTCGCTGCTGGCGTTCGCGTCCTGGATTGCCTGCAGCAGCTCGCCTTCGTTGGCGGCGGAGAATTCTGCCGTGATCCCCGGTTCCGCCATCAGGGCGAGCCAGCTTGTCAGGCAGAGAGCATAAGGAACCAGTGTCTGTGGGATCAGTGGCGGGAAGCTGGATCGCTCTCCGTCCCAAGTCGCGACACTGGCGACGACCGTGGAATTGGGTTTTGGGGCCTGCGTGCGAGAAGTCGGGTGTTCATGCCCCCTCGGGCAAGGGACTATGTCGAAAATCATGGCTACTCCCTGAGCGTAGACCGGCGTTTCCGTCCTGTTCGGACAGGCGGATGTGCTTCAGTGCGACTGGAAAGACGCCACGCGGAACTCGGGAATGCGGTGTGCATCGCATTGGCGGGTGCGGTTGCCCGTGCGGATGCGGCAACGAACGGTGCGTTACGTTACGGTGCAGTTACGCTATGGTTTGGAGGGCAGACATTCTGTCGCTCCGGCCAAATGGTGCGTGAATGCCAGGCAGGCACTTCACGAACCTCGCACAAACAACTGAACTGTCACTTTCGGGAAAGCGGAAACGACCCGCACGACATACGGAACGGCCCGGATGAGACCCTCGGGCCCCCTCCCGAACTAGGGCGCTGTCTGAGGACTGACTGCTGCGCCTACGTTACGCGGAGAGACACCGTTACGATGCTTCACAATTACGGATATTCCGATTCTCCTTACGTGTAAAGCTCGGCTTCTCTGCTCGCAAAAGTTGTTGCTGAACGGGCTGCCCGGGGGCTCTCTCCTGTTCCGCCTGCAGAACTGAATGACTTGCGGCGGATCGAAATCTGCGGTGAGATGGGCGCCGCTGAGGTTCTGGGTGGGAAACAAGAAGACAGGGAACCTGACGGCGTGGGAGGAACGCACGGTATGACGGATATACTCATCGTGGAGGATGAGCCGGCGATAATTGAATCGCTGCAATTCATTCTGACGAGAGGGGGCTGGAGCGTCGACATCGCCCGCGATGGGGAGGCGGCTTTGCGATCCATCTGGAAGCAGAAGCCGCGCATGGTGCTGCTGGACATCATGCTGCCGAAGAAGGGGGGGCTGGAGGTTCTGAAAAGCATCCGCTCGCAGGCCGCCTTCAAGGATATCCCTGTTCTGGTGCTGACGGCGCGGGGCCAGCAGCACGACCGCCAGCTCGCGATGGACCTCAAGGCGGACGGATTCATCACCAAGCCCTATGCGAACAGCGAGGTCATTGCGGAAGTGCGCCGCATGCTCTCGGTGAACCATGCCTAGACGTCCCCCGAATCAGGAAGAACGCGGCAATTACGATGACCTGGCGGCGCTTCTGCCGATCTTCGGCGCCGTGCTGCTCACGCCTGCCATAGCCAATCTGTTCCACACCGGCACGAGCCTGTTCGGCCTGCCGCTAGACATGCTCTATGTCTTTGCCGTGTGGATTCTGCTCATTGCGGGCGCCTGGTGGCTGTCCCGCCGCCTGCCGCAGATCACCCCGCCGGATGATCCCTCCCAGGATCTGAAGGTGCCGCCGGAACTTCCGTCCGCTGACAGCAGGAGCGAGTGATGCTGTCGCTGGACTACGTCATCCTGATCGCGATGGCGTATATCGGGCTGCTGTTCCTGATCGCCTACACCTCCGACGCATTCGCGCATCACCGCATCGGTCGCTTCCTCCACTCGCCGATGGTCTACACGCTGTCGATCGCGGTCTACTGTACCAGCTGGACCTTCTACGGCGCAGTTGGCACCGCGGCCCGCAGCGGCCTGGAGTTCACCGCAATCTACATTGGCCCCACCCTGGTTTTCGTGGGCTGGTGGTTTCTGCTGCGCAAGTTGCTGATCATCAGCCATTCCCAGCGCATCACCTCAGTGGCCGACTTTCTGTCCTCCCGTTTCGGCAAATCGAGCCAGCTCGCCATCCTGGTCACCATCATCGCCGTCGTCAGCGTCACGCCCTATATCGCCCTGCAGCTGAAGGCGATCACCTCGTCCATCCAGGCTGTGACCGTTTCGCGGGAAGGAGCCGGCAATCTCGGCAGTTTCGACGAACTGACGCTGGCCCTGGGTGTGGCCGTCTGCATGGCGCTCTTCACCATTCTCTTCGGCACGCGCCATGTCGACGCCCGTGAGCAGCACCCGGGTGTGGTCGCGGCCATTGCTTTCGAGGCGACCGTCAAGCTGTTCGCGCTGCTTGCGGTTGGCATCTTCGTGGTCTACGGGCTTGGCGGCGGCATGGGAGAGGTCTACCGCAAGGCGGCGGAAGCGGGCCTGGAGATCTATGAGAAATCGCCCTTCGGCAGCCGTTGGGTGGCTCTTCTGGTGCTGTCCGCTTCGGCTGTGATCTGTCTGCCGCGCCAGTTCCAGATCACCATCGTTGAGAACTCGGATGAGAACTTCCTGCGCACGGCGGGCTGGGCCTTCCCGGCCTATCTGCTGCTGATGAGCATCTTTACCGCGCCGATTGCGCTCTACGGGCTGGCTACCATGCCGGCGGGCTCCAATCCTGACATGTATGTGCTGACGCTGCCCATGGCGGCCGGCTGGGAAGGGCTTGCGCTGTTTGCCTTCATCGGCGGGTTCTCCAGCGCCACGTCGATGATCATCGTGGCTTCCATCGCGCTGTCGATCATGGTGTCGAACCATATCGTCCTGCCGCTGGTGCTGCGGGGCTCCCGCGGAGCCGAGGTGGGCAGCGATCGCGACATCGCCCGGCTGCTGCTGCGCAGCCGTCGCTTTTCCATCGCGGCCCTGGTCTCCCTGGGTTTCATCTATTTCTGGCTGACCAAGGACTCCGACGCCCTGGCTCCGATCGGCCTCATATCCTTTGCCGGCGTGGCGCAGTTCCTGCCGGCGGTGCTGGCCGCGCTCTACTGGCGCTCCGCCAACCTGGAGGGCGCCTTCTGGGGCATGCTGGTGGGCTTCCTCGTCTGGGCCTGGACCATGTTCCTGCCGAGCTTCGAGACGTCGAGCCCATGGGTCGCCTCTGTCATGGAGCACGGTCCCTGGGGGATCGCGGCCCTGCGCCCGCAGAGCCTGTTCGGCATGACGGGGGTGGACCCCCTGGTGCATGCCGTTTTCTGGAGCCTGCTTGCCAATTGCTCCATCTTCGCTGTCGTGTCGGTCTCAACGTCCCAGGGGGCCCTGGAGCGCATCCAGTCGACGCTTTTCGTGGACGTCTTCCGCCGCAGCACCTCCTTCCAGCCGCAGACGATCCGCGGCTCTGCCACAACCAGCGAGCTGTTCTTCGTTGCCGAGCGCGTGCTGGGCTGGCAGCGCGCCAACGATCTATTCGACGCCGCCGGCGTCTCGCGCTCGGGCTCGGCCCGGCTCGACGTTCCGCCGGAATTCATCGCCGAACTGGAAAAGGAACTGGCGGGCGCCATCGGCTCCGCCTCGGCCCACATCCTGCTGACCAGCGTCGTGGCCGGCGACGCCATCTCGCTCGAAGAGGCGATGCGCATCGCCGACGAGACCCAGCAGGCGATCGAGTATTCGCACGAGCTCGAGCGCACCTCGCAGGAGCTGCGCGTCACCGCCCAGCAGCTTCAGGAGGCCAACGCCAAGCTGCAGGAGCTGCACCGGCAGAAGGATGACTTCCTGGCCCACGTGAGCCACGAGATCCGCACGCCGATGACCTCGATCCGCTCCTTCTCCGAGATTTTGCTTACGGAGCAGGACCTTCCGGAGGAGCAGGCCCGGCGCTTCATCTCCACCATACACACCGAGAGCGTCCGCCTGACCAAGCTCATCGAGGAGATCCTGGACCTGAGCGCCCTCGAGCAGGGCGAGCGTGAATGGGTGAACCAGTCCATCGACGGCGAGGAGGTGCTGGGCGACGCGATTGTCGTCTGCGAGGCGCTGGCCCGCAAACGCGAGGTCGCCATCGAGATGGGGCCGCGCGCGCGTTATGCGCCCATCTTTGCCAACGCCGGGCGGCTGAGCCAGGTCTACATCAACATCATTGCCAATGCGATCTCGCATAACGAGGCGCAGCAGCCCCGCGTGCACATCACCTCATGGCTGGCTGACGGACACTACATTGTCGAGATTTCCGACAACGGCCAGGGCATTCCGGAGCCCTATCGAAAGACAATCTTCGACAAGTTCGTCAGGGCAGGGCGGTCCGACCTGGAGGGAGGCTACGTCGGCCTCGGCCTCGGTCTCAACATCGCCCACACGATCGTCGATAAGCTGGGCGGCACCCTGGAGCTCACCCGGGGGCATCTGCCGGGAGCCTGCTTCCGCGTGACGCTGCCGCTCGATCACTCGGCGAGGACTGCCGTCGAGAAGGCTTCCTGACCGTGGCTGCAGTCCTGCCGCGGGCAGAGCAGACAGGATGGCCCGACGGGCACGGCCCCGTGGGAAAGGTCGAGCCCCTGACCGTAGACCGTCCGGTCGGCATGCACGAGGTCGCAGGCCAGCATGATGGAGTAGACCAGCGGCTGCTCGTTGTAGCTTGAGGCCCGCTTGGTCACGGTCTTGGCGATGAGCAGGAAGCGTCCGCCGCTCGGGAACACCGCCACCTGTCGCACGAAGCCCTGCGAACTGAACGCCTCGTAGATTGGCCACAGCACGCAGCCATAGCCTGAAACGGGAAGCGTCAGGCCACTGATCGGAAAGCGCTTGGTGAGCCGCCCCGCGCGGTCCGAGCGCAGGAAACCGAATGCAAGCCCCTCCGCATTCTTGCGCCGGAGCGTCACCAGCCGGTGCGCTACCTGCTCGAAACTGGCATTGTAGAGGTGGGAAAGCAGGTCAATGTCGTAGCGCGTCTGCTCCGCGTCACGCAGGAACGGCTGGTATGGCATCATCATCGCACCGGCCACGTAGGAGGCCATGGCGCGACGCGCGAGCGCCCTGGCGTCGTCCGAAGTCAGGCCGAGCCGCGAGACCGTCTTGTCCAGCTCGCCTGGTGCCGCTTGCAGCGCGTAGAGCCGCGCCATCTGGAACACCCGTGTCGCCGCCGTGGCCGACGTGCGGATGAGAAACTGTTTCGTCACCGGGTCGTACTTCTGCTGCCCGGTCATCGCGTTTGCCTGCGCCATCCGCCGGCAGCTTATGCCGAAGCGTCTGTGCAGCGCCTGCATGAGGCTGCTCTCGTCCCATTGGCCGCCCGCCTGCGTTTCCCGGCGCAGCTGCTCCGCAAGGTCTTCGAGCGCGGGGAAATGGTTCTGATGGGCGATGATGGCTTCATCCAGCTCCGCCAGCGGGGAGATCGCCTTCTGCTGTGCGACGGTGCGCTCGAAATAGTCGACCAGATTGCGGACGATCGCCGTGAGATCCACGCTCTCGCTGTTGATCGTCTCGATGAAGCGGCCCTGTTCCTCTCCGGTCAGGTCCGGCACGGTAATGAGGATTTCCGCGCCCGAGCGGATCGCCGCGATCCTGTTCAGCACGAGGTGCAGCATTTCCGACAGCAGCGGGTCGGAGCGCAGGCGGTGCACATAGGCCTCGATGCTTGCCATCGCGTCCTGATAGGACCGGTAGAGACGGGTCAGCGCCAACCCTACCTCGGGAAAATGCGCCACCAGATCCCGAATCGCATTGGGCTCGACCCTGATCCCGCGCATCAGTGGATCCGCCAGCAGCTCTTCGATCACCTGGATGCTGCGCGCCTCCTTGACGCCGGACAGTTCGTCGAGGTCGAGGTCCAGCCGCTCGCTGATCCGCGCCAGTAGCTTTCCGCCGATGGCGCGCTTGTTGTTTTCGATCAGGTTAAGATAGGTCGCCGAGATGCCGACCTCCCGCGCCAGCTGCGCCTGCGAAAGGCCCAGTTCCTGCCTTTTCCGTCTGATGCGGATGCCGATCGGCGCGCGCATCGTCCCTCCCGTGCGTACATATCTTTACATTGTTATCTTGCTTGCAGTTTGTAAATTTACAAAAAAATGCAATAAAAGCAAATGTGTATTGCCAGTATTATATTTTTCCCATCTCTTAACGCCCGGCAAACTTGTTTTGTGGAGGAGGTCGCATGACAAAGTTTCGCATCAACAGGCGTGGCCTGTTGAAAGGGGCTGGCGCCGGGCTGGTAACCCTTTCGACGCCGTATTTCTTCACCAAGAGGGCGTGGGCGGAGGACTTCTGCAACGATCCTGAAAAGACGGGCAAGGTGGTGTTTGGCCTTAACCTGCCGCTCACCGGCACCTATGCGGAGGAAGGTGCCGACGAGCTCAAGGCCTACCAGCTGGCCGTGAAGCACCTGAACGGTGAGGGCGACGGCGGCCTTCTGAACGTTCTCAAGCCGTCTGCGCTCAAGGGCAACGGTATCCTTGGCAAGAAGGTCGAGTTCGTCACGTCCGACAGCCAGACACTTTCCGACGTGGCCCGCGCCGGTGCAACGCGTATGATCGAGCGCGATGGCGCCATCATGGTCACCGGCGGTTCGTCCTCGGGTGAAGCAATAGCGGTGCAGAGCCTCTGCCAGGAGATGGGCGTCATCTTCATGGCGGGCCTCACCCATTCCAACGACACCACCGGCAAGGACAAGCGCCGCTACGGCTTCCGCCACTTCTTCAATGCCTACCAGTCGGGTATTGCCATCGCGCCGGTTCTCGCCGAGGCCTATGGCCGGGATCGCCGCGCCTATCACCTGACGGCGGACTACACCTGGGGCTGGACGCAGGAAGAATCCATTAAGAACGCGACCGAAGCGCTCGGCTGGGAGACCGTCGCTACCGTTCGCACGCCGCTCGGCGCAGGCGACTACTCGCAGTTCCTCACGCCGGTTCTCAACTCTGGCGCCGACGTGCTCATCCTGAACCACTACGGCAACGACATGGTCAACTCGCTGACCCAGGCCGTGCAGTTCGGTCTGCGTGACCGTCAGGCCAACGGCAAGCAGTTCGAGATCGTCGTGCCGCTGTTCTCCGAACTGATGGCAAAGGGTGCGGGCGAAAGCATCAAGGGCATTTTCGGTACATCTAACTGGCACTGGGCGCTTTCGGACGAGGGCTCGCAGGCCTTCACCAAGTCCTTTGGCGCTGCCTATGGCACGCCGCCTTCCCAGGCTGCGCACACGGCCTATGTCCAGGCGCTGCTCTATGCCGACGCCGTGGAGCGGGCCGGCACCTTCTATCCGCCGGAGGTCATCAAGGCCCTCGAGGGGCACGAGTTCGACGGCATGGGCAATGGTCCCACGCTCTACCGCGCCGAGGACCATCAGTGCATGAAGTCGGTGCTGGTGGTGCGCGGCAACGAGAACCCGACCAGCCAGTTCGACGTGCTGAACGTGGTCCGGGAGGTTCCGCGCGAGGAGGTCACCTACGACCCGAGCATCTTCGGCGGCGATCTTGGCCCCGCAGAGCCGGTCCCGCAGTGCCGGTAAGGCTGTCTGATCGAAACAGCAGCCCCGCCGCCCACGAGCGGCGGGGCTGGCGTCGCTCAACATGCTGAATACAGTCCGGGAGGCCGGCCATGTTTGAAGTCATTTTTCTGCAATTTCTGAATGGTCTCGACAAGGGTAGCGCATACGCATTGATCGCGCTCGGACTGACCATCGTTTTCGGTACCCTCGGTGTCGTCAACTTCGCCCACGGCGCCCTGTTCATGATTGGCGCCTTCTGCGCCGTGGCCTTCAGGTATCTTTTGACGCTCGAGACGGTCCACGTCGACCCCACCAAACTGTCGCCGTGGGGCCAGCCGCTTGAGGTGCGCGAGCCGCTGGTTCAGGCATGGTTCGGCGATTTCGGTGCGATCCTCGTCAACTATTCGGTGCCGCTGTCGCTGCTGCTCGCCGTGCCGGTTATGCTGCTTGTCGGCGTGGCCATGGAGCGCGGCCTCATCAAGTTCTTCTATAAGCGGCCGCACGCGGAACAGATTCTTGTCACCTTCGGCCTCGCGATCGTGATCGGCGAGGTCATCAAGGCGCTTTTCGGCCCCAACCCGCATCCGCAGCCGATGCCGACCGATCTGCGCGGTGCCGCCGACATCGGTGCCTGGCTCGGCATGCAGGCCGGCGTCATTACCTACCCTCTGTGGCGGCTGGTCTATTTCCTGTTCGCGATCGCGATCATCGGGGCGGTCTTCGCCTTCCTGCAGTTCACCACTTTCGGCATGGTTGTCCGCGCCGGTATGGCCGACCGCGAGACCGTGGGCCTGCTCGGCATCAACATTGACCGCCGCTTCACAATCATGTTTGGCATTGCCGCTATCGTCGCCGGCATGGCGGGCGTGATGTACACGCCGCTCCTGCCTCCGAGCTACACGCTCGGTATGGAGTTCCTCGTGATATCCTTCGTCGTGGTCGTGGTGGGCGGCATGGGCTCGCTGCCCGGCGCCGTCGCTGCCGGCTTCCTGCTGGGCATCCTGCAGTCCTTCGCCTCGATGACACAGGTGAAGGCGATCCTGCCCGGCATCGACCAGATCATCATCTACCTCGTCGCCGTCGTCATTCTGCTCGTGCGTCCTCGCGGACTGATGGGCCGGCGCGGCGTGATGGAGGCCTGAAATGACCAGCTTCATGTCACGCAGAGACCTCTTTCTCTTCGCCGGCTTCACTGGCGTGGTTCTGCTGCTGCCGATCCTGGCTGCCCCGTTCGGGGCGGCCTATCCGGACCTGCTGCAGCGTTTCATGATCTTCGGCATCTTTGCCACCGGCTTCAACATCCTGTTCGGCCTCACCGGCTACCTCTCGTTCGGCCACGCAGCCTTCTTCGGCATCGGCTCCTACGCCGCGATGTGGTCGTTCAAGCTGCTGAGCCTCAACGCGGTGCCGGCGCTCCTGTTTGCGCTGATCGTGTCGGGAGTGTTCGCCCTTGCCATCGGCTACGTTTCGCTGCGCCGTTCGGGCATCTACTTCTCGATCCTGACGCTTGCCTTCGCGCAGATGTGCTACAACCTCGCCTATTCGGTGCTCACCCCGATCACCAATGGCGAAACCGGTCTGCGCATGGCGCTTGACGACCCGCGCTATCTCGACCGCCTGTTCGCCGAACCGGCGGCTGGAATGCCGGTTCCGAGCCTGTTCGGCATGTCGTTGGGTGGCTGGAACGGCTTCTACTTCTCCGCCTTCTTTCTGATCGCCTCCTTCCTGCTGGCGATGCGGATCTTCAATTCGCCCTTCGGCCTGGCGCTCAAGGGCATCAAGTCGAACCAGACCCGCATGAACTACACCGGCTTTAACACGCGGCCGTACACACTCACCGCCTTCGTCATTTCCGGCATGCTGGCCGGTCTCGCGGGCGCGCTGCTTGTGGTCACCGATCCTCTGGCCGGTGCGGAGCGCATGCGCTGGACCGCGTCGGGCGAGGTGGTGCTGATGACCATTCTCGGCGGCGTCGGCACGCTGGTCGGCCCGGTGATCGGCGCCTGGATCATCAAGTACTTCGAGAACATCTTCTCGTCGTTCAACGCCAATGTCCTGAACAACTTCTACAGCTTCCTGCCCGACGGCGTCCGTGAGGTCGCGGTCACCATCAGCTCGAAATTCGTGGGCGAGGGCTGGCACCTGTCGCTCGGCCTGGTCTTCGTGCTGATCGTGGTGTTCCTGCCTGGTGGTCTCATGGAAGGCTTCCGCCGCATTGCGGCCTGGCTCGGCCGTATGGGCAATGGCTCGAAGCGCGCCAGTCAGGTTGGCGTTCAACCGGCGGAATAGGAGGACTCATCATGATGGAACCCGTTGAAAATGTCGTCCTCCACGTCGCCGACGTGCAGAAGAACTTCGGCGGTCTGAGAGCCCTTTCCGACATTGACCTCCAGGTCGAGGAAGGGAAGACCCACGCCATCATCGGCCCGAACGGTGCCGGCAAGTCGACGCTTCTCAACGTCATCATTGGCCGCATCCCTCCGACCAGTGGTGCCGTGATCTTCGACGGGACCGTTCTGACCGGCAGGGCGCCGCACGAGATCAACCAGCTTGGCATCTCGCGCGTCTTTCAGACGCCGGAGATCTTTCCCGACCTGACGGTTCTTCAGAATGTCATGGTTCCGGCCTTCGCCAAGCGCGACGGCGACTTCAGGGTCAACATGCTGCGCTCGGTCGAGAGCGAGAAGGAGATCCGCGAGGAGGCCGAGCACCTGCTGGAGGACTTCGGTCTCATCGGCCGCCGCGATGATCATGCGGGGGCGCTGTCGCGGGGCGACAAGCGCCGGCTGGAGCTCGCCATGTGCCTGATCCAGCATCCGCGCCTGCTGTTGCTCGACGAGCCGACGGCCGGCATGAGCCGCCACGATACGAACACGACCATCGCGCTCCTGAAGAAGATCAAGGAGCGCGGCATGACCAAGGTGATCATCGAGCACGACATGCACGTGGTCTTCTCCCTCGCGGACAAGATCTCGGTTCTGGCCCAGGGCCGCATCATAGCGACCGGCCTGCCGCACGAGATCAAGGAGGATCCGCGGGTGCAGGAAGCCTATCTCGGGGGAGTGGAGGCGGAATGAACGTGATGACGACGACAAAGCGCGAGGCGGTTTCCGCCATCCTTGATCCGGACCCGACCAAGGTCTTCTTCGCCATGCGCAATGCGCACTCCTACTATGGCGAAAGCTACATCGTGCAGGGCGTGTCGCTCGATGTCCGCCAGGGTGAGATCGTCGCCCTGCTGGGCCGCAATGGCGCGGGCAAGACCTCGACGCTGCGCACCATCGCCCGCCTCGACAATCCCGAGCTGAAGCAGGGCGAGATCTGGCTCGAAGGCAAGCCGATTCACACCATGGCGGCCTGGCAGGCCTCCCGCGCCGGCATCCAGCTGGTGCCGGAAGACCGCCGCATCATCCCCGGCCTCTCCGTCGAGGAAAACCTGATCCTGGCGCAGGTCGCGCCGGATCAGGGCTGGTCGCTGGAGGAGATCTACGAGCACTTCCCGCGTCTTGCCGAACGCCGCAAGCAGGAGGGTGTGACGTTGTCGGGCGGCGAGCAGCAGATGCTGGCCGTCGCCCGCGCGCTTGCGCGCAACGTGAAGCTTTTGCTGCTCGACGAGCCTTACGAGGGTCTCGCTCCCGTGATTGTCCGGGAAATCGAGAAGATCGTACAGGACATCCGCGCGCGTGGCATCACGACGATCATCGTGGAGCAGAACGCGGTGGCCGCCCTGCGCATGTCCGACCGGGCCGTGATCCTCGACACGGGCGAGCTGGTCTGGGCCGGCAGCGCGCAGGAGCTGCTCGACAACGAACGCCTGCGCAAGGAGTACCTCGCTCTCTGATGGCCTTTCCCTCTTGGGGCCGTCGCCGGGGCGCCCGTGGTTCGGGCACCTCGTTTCCGCAGCACAGGGATTTCGGGGGGATCGGGCAGAATTCTCCCTGATCGCAGATCACGACACCGGATCGGGGAGCAGCCTCCAGGAAAACAATAGAAGAAGGGACTGGAGGATTTGTCCGGGGAGGGGTGGAAGGTTCCGACGGAACCTTCCACCTCAATTCTATTGCGGGGCGCCTTCCGGCGCGGCGGCCGGCTTTCCGGATGCGGCTTTCCGCAGACACTCTTCTGCAGTTGGCGCCCTGGCAGGCCTATCCTGCGCTGGTCTGCTCGGCGTTGCCTTCCTGGTCGTCGTGCGCCGGATGCAGCGGTACGACGACCGGCGTTGTCGGTGGCACGGGGTGGAAGTTCATCTGGTCTTCGGGCGCGGGGGATTGGCGCACGCGTGTTCGCCACAATCCGAACGCGGCCAGTCCCGTCGAGGCGAGGCCGGTGGCGATGAACAGGCCACCTGGCCCGAACCATGACATGAAGGCTGCCGCAATCAGCGGTCCGAGAATGGAGGCCACGGAGTTGATGAGGATGAGGCCGCCGCTGGCGCTGACCATCTCCTCCTTCCGGATGTGGTCGTTGGTGTGCGCCATCGCCATCGGATAGAAGCTGAACAGCAGCCCGCCGGCCAGCATGGCGCAGATGGAGAAAAGCCACCCCTGCTTGTCCGGGATGGCCACGAGCAGGAGCGACATGACGAAGAAGGCGATCGAATTGGCAATGATCACCTGCCTGCGGTCGAAGATGTCCGACAGCCAGCCGAACGGCCATTGCAGCAGCACGCCGCCGGCGATCAGCACCGTCATGAACATGGCGGCACCGGAAACGCCAGCGCCCGACTGCGTCGCGAAGATGGGCCCCAGGCCATAGACGGATCCCAGCATCGCGCCGCTCAGGAACACGCCGGCGAATCCGAGCGGCGAGGCCTCGTAGAGCCGCCGCACGCCGATGGAACTCACCTCCGGCAGCGACGGTGCGCTGCTGCGCGTGAGCGCGATCGGTACCAGGGACATCGACAGCAACATGCCGATGACGATGAACAGGTGCGGCCGCGACGGCTCGTCCAGGTTGATCAGCTGTTGCGCGGCAGCCATCGAGGCGTAGAGCACGATCATGTATTGCGACAGGATCTTGCCGCGCGTTTCGTTGGTCGCCTTGTCGTTGAGCCAGCTCTCCACGCACATGTAGATGCCGGCGAGGCAGAAACCCTCCACAAAGCGCAACGCGCCCCAGATGTATATGTCGCCCGTGAGCCCGTGCCCGAGCGTCGCGGTCGAGAAGACGGAGGCAAACGCGGCGAAGGCGCGGATGTGGCCGACCCGCGTGATGAGCCGCGAGCAGCCCAACGATCCGAGCGTCAGGCCCGTGTAATAGGCGGCTGTGATGATGCCGATGATGAACGGCGTGTAGCCGCCCCCGTCGAGTCGGATGCCGATCAGGGTGTTGAGCGCACCGCTGCCCAGGATCATGAGAGCCACGCTCAACAGAATTGGAATGATCGCTCCGACGATCCCGTACATGCTGCGCCCTTCCATGAGGATTCGGCCGGAATCCTGCCATCCCGCCTTCGGTTTGGAAAAAACGGAATGTAGGACGAAGCGCCTGCCGGGAGAAGCGCCGAAGTTTCTATCGCACAACCATTCTGGTTTTGCCGCATCTGTTGCGCGAGGCGGCGTCTGTACTCGCCGCACCGTTGCTCGCTCGTGGGGGTTGCCCTGAAAGGCGGTTACTGATGTTTAATATGATGTGGCTTTGTATAGCCTGGTCATTTAGCTAAACCGTGCGGGGAGCGGTTCAGTGCGCCACATGAAGAGCAAGAGGAGGGCCTTGTGGCTGCTGCTGTGCGTGGCACTTTGCGGGCTTCTTGTGGCCGCGCAGGATAGGGTCAGGGACGTAGGCCCCATAAACACCTTCGTCAGTGAGCCGAGGAAGGGGACGTTCGACTACATTCCGGACGTGGGCGACGACGGATCGACGGTCGTTGCGCTCGCCTTTTCGGGCGGAGGCATGCGGGCTGCAGCTTTTGCCTACGGCGTGCTGCTCGGACTGGATGAGCTGGTCATCGACATGGATCCGTATCGCCGCACGATGGCGGACAATGTCCGCGTGGTTGCCGGTGTGTCTGCGGGGCGGTGACCGCGGGCTACTTTGCGCTGAAGGGAACGTCCGGCTTCCGGGATCTCGACAGGCGTTTCCTCTATCAGGATCCGGAGAGCGTCCTGAACACCCGGCCTCACCCGCTCAACCTGATGCGGATGCTGAAAGGCGGCATGAACGATCGCACCACCTTCCGCAACTGGCTCGACAGGCACGTCTTTGAGGGGGCGACCTTCGCCTCGCTGCGCGACAGGCAGCACGCGCCGGTTCTCTGGATCAACGCTTCGGACCTCTACCACCGGACGCCCTTCCTGTTCAACGAGGAGACCTTCGCCGCGCTTTGCAGCGATCTCGGCGCGCTGAAGCTCGCGGATGCGGTGGCGGCCTCTTCGTCCTTTCCGCTGGTCTTTGCGCCAATCGTGCTGGAGGCGCCGGCAACTGACTGCCAGCAGGAATTCCCGGCCTGGATGCGGCGGGCGCTGGGCGATCCCGACACGTCGCTTCGCCTGAATGCCTATGCCCGGGCGCTGGCCGGATACCGCCTCAATCCCAATCTTCGCTATGTGAAGCTTCTCGACGGGGCTTTGACCGACAATCTTGGCATTACCGGTCTGTCGCTGGCGCGCGCCTCCGCCAACACGCCCCACGGCCCGCTCTCGGCGGAGGATGCCGTGAAGTTGCGCCACCTGATCTTTGTTGTCGCGGACGCAGGCAGGGCTCAGACAGCCACCTGGGCGGAAACGATGGACGGCCCTTACATCGACGATCTGATGTTCGCACTGATCGAGACGAACCTCACCTCCGGCTTGCGGGAGAGCCTCGATGCCCTGACAGCCGCCATGCAGCGCTGGAAGGAGAAGCTGGTCCAGTACCGCTGCTCGCTTCCGCTGGAGACGGTCAGGCGTATCCGTGGAACCGGGAATGACTGGGACTGCCGGGACGTGAACGTGATCGTCGAGCATCTGGCCTTCGTGGACCTTGGAGAGGAGGTCGAGGCAAGGCTCAGCCGGATACCGACGCGCCTGAGCCTGCCCAGGGAAGATGTCGATCTGCTGATCGAGGCCGGGCGGCGTGCCGTCTTCGCCCATGATAGTATTCTTGATGCTGTCAGGAAGACGCGCAGACAGGCGGGCATCCTTGAGCCGCTGGAAGTCCCGGTCTGGTCAATGGGACATTAGCCCGGATCAGGCGTCGCGACCCTCCGGATTTCCTCTCCCCCTCTGTCCACAAGTCAGGCCGGCGCTCCTTGGGCCCGGCGCGGGTCGTCCGCCATGCGCAGGGGAGGGGGAAGGCGTGTCGCGCACCGGGTGGATCTTTCCGGCCAGCGAAGAGTATTGTTCATTATCGCCACGGGAGGAGGAACCATGGCTAGGATATTCGGACTTGCACTTGGCCTAGCACTTGCGGTGCTGCTGCCGCCGTCAGCCGGTCTCGCAGAGGAGAACGCGGCGTCCGCCGTGCAGGCTGAGACCGGCGCTTCTTCATTGCAGCGGTTTGTGATTGTTCCCTTCGGCTTCCGCGACACCTCCGGCGAGGTGAGGGACCAGCGGGCGGACCATGAACGTCGCCTGGACATTGCCATGGATGCCACGCACAAGTTCCTCTCCGAGTCGGGACTGGTCGAGCCGGTTGTCCTCCAGTGCGGAGACGAAGGCTGCCCCGCTTCTGTCGCAGAGCTGGTGGAGCGGGCGCGGGCGGAGGACGGGCGGTACATGCTTATCGGCATGTTCCAGAAGACCAGCACGCTGATCGGCTGGGTGAAGTTCGACGTGCTCGACCTCGAGGCGGAGGAAGTCCGCTGCGATCGCATCATCTCCTACCGCGGCGACACTGACGAAGCCTGGTTCCGTGCCGCCCGCCAGGTGGTGCGCGATGTGGTCCGGCATTGCCTGCCGGGCCCTGAGGGTGCGGAGCAGTAGTCCTTCTGTCAAACGACACGGACAGTCGGCAAATGAAACCCCGGCGACGTTGCCGCCGCCGGGGTTCGGTCGGATGGACCCGTGCCTGAGCTCAGCGGCCGATGGCGTAGGCCTGCATCAGACGCGAGGTGGCGCCGGCCTTGAGCAGGCCGTTCTCCTCGCGGGCTGCGCCCACCATGCGGCCGATGGTAAAGGCGGGAGCGATTTCCAGCTGGTGGCCGCGGGCGGCAAGCTTGTCCAGCGTCTCCTTGCCGAAGCTCTCTTCCACGGCCAGGTTGCCGGGCTTGCGCTCGCGCGGGTAGAACGAGCCGGGGAAGTGCGCGGTGTGCGAGGTCGGCATGTCGATCGCCTCCTGCAGGTTGAGGCCATGGTGGGCATGGCGCAGGAAGAACAGCATCTGCCACTGTTCCTGCTGGTCTCCGCCCGGCGTGCCGAACACCATGTACGGCTTGCCGTCGCGGTAGGCGAGCGAGGGCGTGAGCGTGGTGCGCGGGCGCTTGCCCGGCGCGAGCGTGGCCGGCAGGCCTTCCTCCAGCCAGAACATCTGCGCGCGGCTGTTGAGCATGAAGCCGAGCGACGGGATATACGGCGAGGACTGGAACCAGCCGCCCGACGGCATCGCGGCGATCATGTTGCCTTCGGCGTCGATGACGTCCAGGTGCACCGTGTCGCCCTTGCGGGCGGAGGCGCGCATGTCGGCGAGCGTCGGCTCGTTGTTGGCGGCGTCCGGGGCGGCGATACGCGACAGGCGTTCGAGGGCGGCCATCATGCGTTCGACCTGCGCCTCGTAGCCGGGCACGATGCCCGGGATCAGGTCGAGCGAAGCCTTCTCGCCGATGAGCTTGCGACGTTCGTCGTTGTAGGCGTCCGACAGCAGCACGTCCATCGGCACGTCGGTGAACTTGGGATCGCTGTAGTAGCACTCGCGGTCCGCGAAGGCGAGCTTCAGCGCCTCGGTGACCGTGTGGATGAACTCATCGCCCTTCGGGTCCATCTTCGTCAGGTCAAAGCCCTTGAGCAGCGCCAGCGTCTGCAGGAACACCGGGCCCTGGCCCCACGGACCGATCTTGTGGACGCGGTAATTGTGGTAGTCGTAGGCGAGCGGTTCTTCGTAGGTCGCCTCCCAGTTGGCCATGTCGTCGGCGGTGATCACGCCCTTGTGGCGCGCGCCGCTCTCGTCCATCACCTCGGTCTCGCGCACGAAGCGTTCGATCTCCTCGGCCACGAAGCCGCGGTAAAACGCGTCGCGCGCCTTCTCGATCTGCGCCTCGCGGTTGCCCTTCACCGACTCCGCCTCGTGGATGATCCGCTTCCAGGTGTTGGCTAGCGCCTCGTTGCGGAAGATCTCGCGCGGCGCGGGCACCCGTCCCCCGGGCGTGAAGAAGGCGGCCGAGGTTGGCCACTCGCGTTCGAAGAAGTCCTTGAGGCTGGCGATCGTGTTGGAGACGCGCGGCAGCAACGGATGGCCCTTCTCGGCATAGTAGATGGCGGGCGCCAGCACCTCCGAGAGTGGCAGCGTGCCGTGATCGCGCAGAAGCTGCATCCACGCGTCGAACGCGCCGGGGATCACCGTGGCGAGCAGGCCGTTGCCCGGAATAAGCTTGAGGCCCTCATTCCGGTAGTGTTCCAGCGTGGCGCCGGCGGGGGCTGTACCCTGGCCGCACAGCACCTGCGTCTTTCCCGTGCGGGCGGAGTGGAAGATGATCGGCACTTCGCCGCCGGGACCGACGAGATGCGGCTCCACGACCTGCAGTACGAAGGCGGCCGCGACGGCGGCATCGAGGGCATTGCCGCCCTTTTCTAGAATGGACATGCCCGCGGCGGAAGCGAGCCAGTGGGTGGTTGTGATGACGCCGAAGGTTCCGAGGATCTCGGGACGTGTCGTGATCATGTTGTGCAGCTCCTGGGAGAAGGGTGAGGCCGCGCGTCGCTGCGCAGCTGAATGGTTCGGGCGGTTCCGGAGAAGGTGGAGTCCGGCCATTCGTCCGGAACCGCGATGAATTCGGCTCCTTTAATTATCGCGCGGGTCGAGCGCGTCGCGCAGGCCGTCGCCGAGGAGGTTGAAGCCGAGCACCACGAGGAAGATGGCGCTGCCCGGGAAAATCGACATCCACGGTGCCTGCGTCATGAAGTTCTTGGCAGTGTTCAGCATCGAGCCCCAGGACGGATTCGGCGGCTGCTGGCCCAGGCCGAGGAACGACAGGCTCGCCTCCGCGATAATGGCGGTCGCCACCGTGATCGTCGCCTGCACCATGATCGGCGGAAGCACGTTCGGGAAGATGTAGCGCGCCATGATGAGCGGGTTCGGCAGGCCGATTGCCCGCGCGCCTTCGACATAGTCCTCGGTCTTCACGGCCAGCGCCTGACCGCGGGTGAGGCGGATGAAGATGGGCACGGCTGATAGACCGATGGCGATCATCGCGTTGGTGAGGCTCGGGCCGAGGAAGGCGGCGAGCGCGATCGCCAGGATCAGGAACGGAATGGCCAGCAGCGCTTCCGTGACGCGGGAGATCACGGCGTCCGTCCAGCCGCCGTAGAAGCCGGCGATGAGGCCGAGCGGCACGCCGACGATCACCGCGATGGTGACGGAAACCACACCCGCCATCAGCGAGGCCCGCGCGCCGTAGAGCAGGCGCGAGTAAATGTCACGGCCAAGCTCGTCCGTGCCCAGCCAGAAGGCGGTCGAAGGCGGCTTTCGGATTGAGGTGAAGCTTGTCTGGAACGGGTCGTGCGTCGCCAGCAGCGGCGCGAACACCGCCAGCAGAATGAACAGGACCACCAGGCAGCCCCCGAAGACCGCGCTGCGGTTCTTGAGGAACTTCGTCATGGTCCGCCCCAGCTTGCGCTTGGGTGCGATCGCTTCGGCGGACGCTGTTGTTACCTGAGCACTCATTGGGGATGCCTTAGCCGCGGATTGATGAGGATGTAGAGAATGTCGGCCAGCAGGTTCATCAGGATGAAGCCTGCCGCGGTGCACAGCACGACGCCCTGCACGACCGCATAGTCGCGGGTGAACACCGCGTCCACCATCAGCTTGCCGAAGCCGGGAATGGTGAACACCTGCTCGGTAAGCACCGCGCCCGCCAGCAGCTCGCCGAACAGCAGCGTCGTCAGCGTGATGATCGGCATTAGCGCATTGCGCAGCGCGTGTTTCAGCACCACCACGCGCGGCAGCAGCCCCTTGGCGCGCGCCGTGCGGATGTAGTCGGAAGACAGCACTCCAAGCATCGCCGAGCGCGTGTGGCGCATGAGATAGGCCGCCAGCGCCGTTGCCAGCACGAACGAGGGCATCAGCATCGTGCGGATGGACTGGACCGGATCCTCCGTCAGCGGCACGTAACCGGAGGCCGGCAGCAGCCGCCACTGCACCGACACGATCATGATCATGATGATGCCGAGCCAGAAATTCGGGATCGACACGCCGGACAGCGCCACCGCATTGGCCACGTAGTCGGCTGCCTTACCCTTCTTGACCGCCGACATGATGCCGGTCGGGATACCGATCAGCAGCGCGAGGATCATTGCCATGACAGCGAGCTGGATCGTGACCGGCAGCTTCTGGGCAATGAGCGTTGACACCGGCACGCCGGTGCGCAGCGAATTGCCGAAATCGCCCGTCAGCACGTCACGCAGCCAGTACAGGTACTGGAGATAGAACGGGTCGTTGAGGTGATACTTCTCCCGGAGAAACTCGATGATCTCTGGGTTTCGTTCTTCTCCGGCCATCGTCAGCAACGGATCGCCCGGCAGCAGTTTTTGCAGGCCGAAGACGATCAGCGACACCAGGAACAGTGTCGGTATCGCTACGAGGACCCTTCTGGCAATGATCTTTAACATCTTCTACTTTCCTGAACGACCGGCAGGCTCGGTCGAGCCCGCCGGTCTGACTCACTCAGTTCTCCAGCTTGACGCCCTTGAGACGGACCATGCCATCCGGCGACGGCTCGAAGCCGCTGACCTTGGCCGAGGTCACGAACGGCCACGGCTGATGGTAGATGTAGATGATGGGCAGCTCGTCCATCAGGATCGCCTGCGCCTCATCGTACAGCTTCTTGCGCTCCTCGACGTCCGGCGTGACGCGCGCCGCGTTGAGCAGGCGGTCGACCTCCGGGTTGCAGTACTTGGAGTCGTTGAGCGCGCCTTCGCAGGTCACGAACTGATGGATGTTGCCATCAGGATCGACGCGGCCGGACCAGCCGATCTGGGTGACCTCGTGGTTACCGGCCTTCATCTCCTGCTGCATGGCAGCGAATTCCATCGGCTTGAGGCTGATCTCGAAGCCGGCTTCCTTCGCCATGGCCTGCATCAGCTCCGCGATGGCGCTGGTGGTGGTGTTGTTGCCGAAGGTGAGCTCGAAGGAAACGGTCTCGTGTCCGGCCTCCTTGAGCAGGGCCTTGGCCTTCTCCACGTCACGCTGGACCAGCGGGAACTTCTCGCTGTTGTACGGGCTTGCCGGCGGGAAGGGCTGCTGCGCGGGCTCGAACAGGCCGTGGCCCACCACCTCGTTGATGATGTCGCGGCCGATGGCGAGCTGCAACGCCTGGCGCACGCGCTTGTCCTTGTTGATCGGCCCCGATGCGCGCGGATTGTCGCCCACGTTGATGGTCAGGCCCTGATAGCCGAGACCCGCGACCGGCAGGAAGTTGAGGCCCGCATCCGCGCGGACGCTCTCGGCGTCGGCCGGATTCAGGCGCTCGAGCATGTCGATGTCGCCCGCGCGCAGGTTGGCGAGGCGCACCGTCGAGTCCGGAATCGGCAGGAAGATCAGCCGGTCGAAGTGGAACTCGTCCGCGTCGCGGTAGTCAGCGAACTTTTCCAGCACGATGCGGTCGTTCTGCACGCGGCTGACGAACTTGTACGGGCCCGAGCAGACCGGATTGGTGACGACGTCGCCCGAGAAGGCGGCCGGCGACAGCATCATGCCCGCGCGGTCGGAAAGCTGGGCGAGAAGCGTCGCGTCCGGCTGCTTGAGATGCAGGGCGATCGTGTATTCGTCGACGACCTCGACGCTGTCGACGGAGGCCAGCTCGCTCTTGCGCAGGCTGTCCGGCTCTGTCCGGGCGCGGTCGAGGTTCGCCTTGGCGGCTTCCGCGTTGAACTTCGTGCCGTCATGGAACACGACATCGTCGCGCAGCTTGAAGGTCAGGGTCTTGTTCTCGTTGCTCCAGCTCCATTCGGTCGCGAGCTGCGGCACGAATTCGAGGCTGGCATTGACGTCGATCAGCTTGTCGCAGAGCGACGTGAAGACGATGCGTCCGACAAACGTGCGCGCCTTGTGCGGGTCGAGCACGTCCGGGTCCTCCTGCAGACCGATGCGGAAATCCTGGGCGAAAGCAGCGCCCGAGAACGCCACCCCGGCCAGCAATGACAGCATGAGCTTCTTCATTTGTTCATCCCCTCTTGTTGTTGCAGCGGCCCCCGTGGTCGGGAGCCGCCGTGTTGGCTAGGTGCTCACCCTGCGAACTTGACGTTCTCCAGGCGGATCATGCCGTCGGGAACGGGCACGAAACCTTCCAGCGTGGCCTTGTGAGCGAACGGCCACGGCAGGTAGAACAGGTAGATGACCGGCATGTCTTCCTGCAGGATCACCTGGGCCTGGTCATAGAGCTTCTTGCGCTCCGCCTCGTCACTCGTGGCACGGGCGGCGTTGAGCAGGCGGTCGACCTCCTCGTTGCAATACTTCATGTCGTTGAGGCCGCCTTCGCAGCTCACATACTGGTGGATGTTGCCATCCGGATCGACGCGACCGGACCAGCCGGACTGGCCGACATAGAAGTCACCGGCCTTGAGCGCGGACTGGAGCGCGGCGAACTCGGTCGGACGCAGCGTGATGTCGAAGCCCGCCTCGGCGCCCATCGCCTGCACCAGCTCGAAGACCTGCTGCATGATGGTGTTGTTGCCGTAGGAGATCTCCACCGGCACGCGGTCGTAGCCGGCTTCCTTGATCAGGTGCTTGGCGCGCTCGACGTCGCGCTTCTGCGCACCGATCTCCTCGTTGAAGGCAAAGCTCGCCGGCGGGAACGCCTGGAAGGCGGGCGTGTAGGTGCCGGCGCCCACGACCTCGTTGATCACGTCGCGGTCGATGGCGAGGTCCAGCGCCTTGCGCAGGCGGGCGTCCTTGCCGAGCGGATGATCGGCCTTCGCGCCATTCGCCATGTTGACCTCGATGGCCTGGTAGCCGAGACCGGTCACGCTGGCGAGCTTGATGGACGAGTCGCTCTCCACCGTCGGCAGGTCGGACGGCGCCACGCGCTCGATGATGTCCACGTCACCCGAACGCAGATTGGCCAGGCGCACCGTCGAGTCCGGGATCGGGACGAAGGTCACCTTGTCGAAGTGATAGTTGGCGGCGTTCCAGTGCTGCGGGAATTTCTCCAGCACGATGCGGTCGTTCTGGACGCGCTCCACCAGCTTATAGGGGCCTGAGCAGACCGGGTTCTGGCCGGGGTTGTTGGCGAAGGAGGCCGGCGACATCAGCATGCCGGCGCGGTCCGTGAGCTGCGACAGGAACGCGGCGTCCGGCGCCTTCAGCGTGATCTCGATCGTCTGCGGATCGACCACCTTGATGTCGGCTACCGAGGCGAGCTCGCTCTTGCGCAGGCTCTCCGGATCGCTGCGGGCGCGGTCGAGGTTGGCCTTAACGGCTTCCGCGTCGATCGGCGCACCGTCATGGAACACGGCGCCGTCGCGCAGCTTCATGGTGAGCACGGTGCCGTCGTCGTTCCACGACCACTCGGTGGCGATCTGCGGAACGATCTCCAGATGCTCGTTGATGTCCACGAGCTTGTCGCACAGCGACGTGAACACGATGCGGCCCACGAACGTGCGCGCCATGTGCGGATCCAGCACGTCCGGATCGTCCTGCAGGGCGATCCGCAGGTCCGCCGCCATTGCCGCGGAGCTGGCCAGCAGCGCCGCGGTCAGGCTTAGTATCTTCAAAGACTTCATCAAACTCTCCCTTACTCGACCGTCGCCGGGGACTTGTCCCTCTTTGCCTGATAGGCGCGGTAGATCTCCAACCTCTGCGTCAGGTTCTCGCTGCTGCGGTCCACGGGGGCCGTGGGGTGTTCGCGCTCCTGGATCTCCCGCCAGAGATGGCAGGCGACGTGGCGTCCGCCGCCGACATCTTCGAGCTCCGGATGGACCTCGCGGCACTTCTGCACCGCGAACGGGCAGCGCGTATGGAAGCGGCAGCCGGGCGGCGGGTTCGTCGGGCTCGGAATGTCGCCGCGGGCGAGTGCTCGCTTTTCCTTGCCGCCGGGAACCGGTACTGGAATCGCGTCGAGCAGCGTCTGTGTGTAGGGGTGCAGCGGCGTCTCGTAGAGCGGATCCACGGGCGCGAGCTCCACGACCTCGCCGAGATACATCACGGCCACGCGGTCGCTCATGTGGCGGATGACGGCGAGGTCATGCGCCACGATGATGAGCGTCAGGCCGAACTGCTCTTTCAGGTCCTCGAGCAGGTTGATGACCTGCGCCTGGATCGACACGTCGAGCGCCGACACCGGCTCGTCGCCGATGATGAGCTTGGGTTCGCCGGCCAGCGCGCGCGCCACGCCGATGCGCTGGCGCTGGCCGCCCGAGAATTCGTGCGGATAGCGGCTCGCGTATTCTGGCCGGAGGCCCACCACCTGCAGCAGCTCCGCCACGCGCTTGTCCACGTCCTTGCCCTTGGCGAGCCCGTGCAGGCGGATCGGCTCGGCGATGATGCTGCCGATCGTCATGCGCGGGTTCAGAGAGGCGAACGGATCCTGGAAGATGATCTGCATTTCGCGGCGCAGCGCCCGCATCTCGGCCGCCGGCAGCTTGGTGATGTCGCGCCCCTGGTAGATCACCGAACCCTCGGTCGGCTCGATGAGCCGCAACAGCAGCCGCGCCAGCGTGGACTTGCCGCAGCCGGACTCGCCCACGATGGCGAAGGTCTCGCCCGGCATGACCGAGAGCGACACGTTGTTGACGGCATGCACGGTCGGCGCTGACTGGAACAGCCCCTTCTTGCCGCCGAACCGCTTGACGAGGTTGCGCCCCTCGATGATCGGGGTCTGTTCAGCCGAATTGCTCATTGCAGCGCTCCCAGCTTCTGCTCGAGGGGGGCATACCAGCATGCCGCGCGATGGTTCGGACCCAGCAGGGGCGAGGGTGGCACCTGCTCATGGCAGCGGCTGTCCGAGAACGGGCAGCGCGGTGAGAAGCGGCAGCCCTTTGGCATCAGCTCGAGCGGCGGCACCGAACCCTTGATCGTGGCGAGCCGTCCCTGGCGGCGGCCAAGCGTCGGGATCGATCCGAAAAGACCGATCGTGTAGGGATGCTGCGGGTCGTTGAAGATCTCGTCCACCGGGCCCTGTTCGACGATGCGGCCTGCGTACATGACCGCAACGTGGTCGGCCACTTCCGCCACCACGCCGAGATCGTGGGTGATGAGGATCATCGCCGTGCCGGTCTCTTCCTGAATCTGCCGGATGAGGTTCAGGATCTGCGCCTGGATGGTCACGTCGAGGGCGGTGGTCGGCTCGTCGGCGATCAGCAGCTTCGGACGGTTGGCGAGCGCCATGGCGATCATCACGCGCTGGCGCATACCGCCCGACAGCTGGTGCGGATAGGCGTCGAGCCGGCTTTCGGCTGCTGGAATGCGCACTATCTGCAGCATCTTGAGTGCTTCCGCGCGCGCTTCTGCCTTGGACAGGTGCCGGTGCCGCATGATGCCTTCGGCAATCTGGTGTCCGATGGTGAAGGCCGGATTGAGCGACGTCATCGGCTCCTGAAAGATCATGGCGATCTCGTTGCCGCGCAGGTCGGCCTTCTCCCGCTCGCTGAGCGCGAACAGGTCGCGGCCCCCGAACATTGCCCTGCCGCGGCGAATGCGCGCGGGCGGGGAGGCGAGCAGGCCCATCAGCGCCAGCGAGGTCACGCTCTTGCCGCAGCCCGACTCGCCGACGAGGCAGAGCGTCTTGCCGCGCTCCACCTGAAACGAAACGCCGTCGATCAGGTTCTTCTCCGCGGTTTCGGAAAAGCTGAGCGTGAAGTCCTCGACCTGCAACACAAGCTCGGAACTGCTCCCAGGCGCAGGGGCTGCCTGTTCCCGTGCCAACGCCGACTCATTCATGAAGAGACTGTCCTTTCGTCTGCGGAAGGGACGCTGGCACCGCCAACTTCCCCGGCAATGATGGCCTGCAAGCTCGCGTTGACGGCGGCCAGATGCCTGCGCATGGCGCGTTCGGCCCCGGCTCCGTCGCGAGCGGTAATCATGGCAACGATCTCGGCGTGATCCCTGTGCGAGTTTTCCCGATGTTCCTGTGTTCGGGCGAGCCCGCGCAGGTAGCGCCAACAGGGTTCCTGTCGAATTCTTTGCACCAGGTCGAACAGCGCCAGCATCAGGCCGTTTCCGGCGCATTCCGCGATCTTGCGGTGAAAGGCGCTGTCCCACAGTTCCCATGCGTCGTCGTCGAGTGATGATGACGCCTTTTTCGCCAGCTTTTCAAGCGCGGCAAAATCTTCAGGGCTGCCGCGCAGGGCAGCTATGCGCGCCAGTGGCGGCTCGATCTGCAGTCGGGCCTCCATCACCTCGAGCGGATTGGTTCGCTCGGGAAGGTCACCGATGAAATGCGGATGGGCTGAGGGACGACCTCCGATAAAGGTTCCCTTGCCCTGTTGGCGCCAAACGAGGCCTTCCGCCTCCAGCACCTCCATGGCGCGCCGCACCGCGCGCCGCCCAAGGCCCATGGCGGCCGCCAGCTCCCGTTCCGAAGGCAGCTTCGGATCGCCGTCGATCTGATGGTCCCGGATGCGCTCGCGCAATTTCTCGAGCGCAATGGACGAATTGAGACGCGCCCTGCCAGCCTGCACGGTGAAGTCCTGAGTGATACCTATTTCCTTATTGGTTCCCCTAGTATAATTGTTTCTTTCATGTGCCGGCTGTCAAGCCGTCCTGCATGTAGTTTCCCGATTTGAAAGTGCGTTCCATGTCGAGCTATGGATTGAGTGAGATAGTCATACTGCTTGCAGTTCTGGTGGGTGCGGGGGGCATAGCCGGAATTATTTCGGGACTTTTGGGCGTTGGAGGCGGCATCGTCATCGTGCCGGTCCTCTTCTTCGTCTTTGAGGTACTGGGGATCGACCTGGCGGTGCGGATGCACCTGGCCGTGGGAACCTCGTTGGCGACCATTATCTTCACTGGTTTCATTTCAGCGCGGTCCCATTGGAAGAAGGGGAGTGTCGATACGGCTCTGTTGAAGAGCTGGGGCCCGGCGGTCGCCGTCGGTGTGATCGCCGGAACCGTCCTCGGCGGCAACGTGCGCGGTCAGGTTCTCACCCTTGTCTTTGCCGTGGTCGCAGCGCTAGTGGCCCTCAACATGGCCTTCAAGCCTTCGGAAAAGGCAAAGAAGCGCGAACTGCCGGGGTCGCCGCTAAAGGAGCTCCTTGGGGGGATCATTGGTCTCTTTTCGGTGATGATGGGTATCGGCGGCGGCACGCTCTCGGTCCCGATCATGTCGTTCTTCAACTACCCGATCCGTCTGGCGGTGGGCACGGCATCTGCGCTCGGCATGATCATCGCGATCCCGGGAACCATTGGTTACGCATGGTTCGGCTGGGGCGCCCCGCAGCTGCCGCCGTTCTCGATCGGCTACGTCAATCTGCTCGGTCTCGTGGCCATCGTCCCGCTGTCCATGCTGACCGCGCCGTGGGGTGCGAAGATCGCCCACACGATTTCCCCGGCCGCCCTGCGGTATTGTTTCGCAGGCTTTCTGGCGCTGACCAGCATCCGGATGTTCATGAGCCTGATCTGAGCACGCTAAGGGATTGTAACTGTTTAACAATCAAACTGCCTACGAGATAGGCAGGATCAGATGCGCCGGCGACTTCCTGGGGGAATCGCCGGCGAAATTTTTGGCAGCAATGCCTTCTTTTTGAGCAAGATTATTGCAAACCGTGCACATTTCCTGCTAGGCAGATGCAGTCAGACGTGACGGGACGATCGTCGCCTGGTCGGTCCCGTTCACGCAAGGGGAGGATCGCGCAGCGCCTCCGGGCAGCGCGACGAATCCGTTGAACTGGAGCGGCACGGCTGGATGAGGACCTTGGAGAACGGGAGGGCTGGTTGTGTGAGCAGGGCGGTTGCCCCGCACGCCGTCTTTTTTTTCCAGGGACCGCGATTTCCCGTGCCCGGAACCTGTTCGGTCGCAGCCCGCATTTCCGCTTCAATCGGTTCCGTGCGAACCCGTCTCCCGGGTTCCGCCCAGCTTTGTGCGGCCCGAAAACGCCGCCGAAAACCGGAGATCTGATCTCCTCCCGCACAGTGCCACGCGAGCGCATGCGCTCACACGGGTTCCCTGTGCCGCTTCCCTCAACGAACGCAACTGCAACCTGAAAGGACAATGATGAGCGAACCTAGCCAGCTTGAGCAGGCGCTGGTCCGTCTGGATGAGGCCGCCCAGTACCTGAACATCGACCACGATGTCATCGAGAAGCTTAAGTTCCCGCGTGAAACGACGCAGGCTCGCCTGATGATCCGCATGGACGATGGCTCCCGCAAGTCGTTCCTGGCGTGGCGCTGCCGCTATGATGATACCCGTGGTCCGACGAAGGGCGGCATTCGCTTCCATCCGAACGCCAATGCCGCGGAGGTCGAAACGCTCGCCTTCTGGATGACCTTCAAGTGCGCCGTCATGAACCTGCCCTACGGCGGTGGCAAGGGCGCCGTTCAGGTTGATCCGCGCTCGCTTTCCAAGGCGGAGATCGAGCGTCTGTCCCGTGCCTATATCCAGGCCTTTGCGCGCATTATCGGCCCGGACCGCGACATTCCGGCCCCGGACGTCTACACGAACTCGATGATCATGGGCTGGATGGCTGACGAGTACAGCCAGATCGTTGGCAACTACGAGCCGGCCGTCATCACCGGCAAGCCGATCGCGCTGGGTGGCTCCAAGGGCCGCGACGACGCGACCGCCCGCGGCGGCTACTACCTCGTCCGCCATCTCGCCGGCGAGCTTGGCCTCGGCGAGTCGATGAAGGTTGCCATTCAGGGCTTCGGCAACGCCGGCCAGCACATCGCCCGCCTGCTCGGTGGCGATGGTCACAAGATCGTCGCCGTTTCCGACTCCGAGGGTGCCGTCTACTGCGAGTTCGGCCTCAACCTGCAGCTTCTGCTGGAAGCCAAGGCGGCCGGCCAGTCGGTCGTCTCGACCGTCGGCCAGTCCGGTCATGAGGCGCTTTCGGCCGATGACCTGATTGCCGTGGACTGCGACCTTCTGGTCCCGGCCGCCCTTGAGGACATGATCCATCAGGGCAATGCCGAGCAGGTCAAGGCCCGCGTGATCCTCGAACTCGCCAACGGCCCGGTCACGCCGGAAGCCGACAGGATCCTGGCCAAGAAGAATGTCGTCGTCCTGCCCGACATCCTCGCCAACGCCGGTGGCGTGACGGTTTCCTACTTTGAGTGGGTCCAGAACAAGCAGGGCTACTACTGGGACGTCGAGGAGATTCACCAGCGCCTCAAGATCATCATGGAGCGCGAGGGCCGCGCGATCTGGAACATCGCGCAGGAAAAGAAGATCCCGATGCGCACGGCGGCCTACGTCCATGCGCTGGCGCGTCTGGCCCAGGCCATCGAGGCTCACGGCACCCAGAGCTTCTTCATGAGTTGAAAGTCCCGGCGGGTGGGGGGCTGAGCTGCCCCTGCGCGCCTCATGGCGGACTTGCCGGACTATTGGGGCAGGGGCATGCCTTTTCTGGATAGCCGCGCCCGCTCCACACCAAAAAACGGGCCGGATCATCTCCCGATGATCCGGCCTTTGTCATTCAGCTATCAGGAAATCAGACCGCCGCGATGACCGAGATTTCAATCTTGATGCGCGGATCGGCAAGGGCAGCCTGCACGGTCGCGCGGGCGGGAGCGCAGCCCTGCGGCACCCAGGCGTCCCATTTGGCGTTCATTTCCGCGAAATAGCGAAGGTCGGAAAGATAGATCGTCGCCGACAGGATCTTGGACTTGTCGGTGCCAGCCACCGCCAGTAGGCGATCGATGTTCGCCAGCACCTGCTCGGTCTGTGTCGCCATGTCGGCGTCGTAGTCGTTCGGCACCTGACCGGCGAGATAGGCCACGCCATTGTACACGACGACCTGGCTCATGCGCTGGTTGGTTTCAAATCTCTGGATGGTCACGGCAAGGTCTCCTTACGCACATGATTGTCTCAGTCCGGGAATGAATACGATTGTGCCCGCGACCTCAAGCGACGGGGCAGGGATCGGCAGTCTTAGCCGGGGAAAAGCGTCCTCTGTCGCGCGCTGAAGGCCCGGATGGCGAGAGCACAGGGCCAGTGGTGGGGCGCGCCGGCGGCGGTCATGTGCGCCGGTCGGGGAGCAGGGAATCGGGATGTCCCGATTCCCCGAAGTCGCGCGGGCGGCGTGCCCGTTACGCCGTTCGTGTTACGAACCGCGTCTCGAGATAGGCTTCTATGGCTTCCGAGCCGCCCTCAGTGCCGTAGCCCGAATCCTTGATGCCGCCGAACGGCACTTCCGGTAGCGCGAGGCCCAGGTGGTTGATGGTGAGCATGCCGGCCTCCACCTCCAACCCGAGCCGCGTGGCCGTCCGGTCGGAACCGGTGAAGGCATAGGCGGCCAGCCCGTAGGGCAGACGGTTCGCTTCGGCAATCGCCTCGTCCAGCTCGTCGAAGCGGTTGATGACGGCGACCGGGCCGAACGGCTCCTCGTTCATGATGCGGGCGCTGGTCGGCACGTCGGCAAGCACCGTTGGCTCGAAGAAGTAGCCCTGGTTGCCGATGCGGTTGCCGCCCGTGACCAGCTTGCCACCCCGTTCAACCGCATCGCCGATGAGCGCTTCGAGCGCCGGAATGCGCCGGTCGTTCGCCAGCGGACCCATCTCCGTCTCCGGATCGAGACCATTGCCGACCCTGATGGCCTTCGCGGCTGCGGTGAAGCCTTCCAGGAACTCGTCGGCTACCTTGTTCTCGATCAGGAAGCGGGTCGGCGACACGCAGACCTGACCGGCATTGCGGAATTTGTGGGTTACCATCAGCGACACGGCCTTCTTGACGTCGGCATCCGCCGTCACGATCACCGGCGCGTGGCCGCCGAGCTCCATCGTCGCCCGCTTCATGTGCTTGCCGGCAAGCGCGGCCAGATGCTTGCCCACCGGCGTGGAGCCCGTGAAGGTGATCTTGCGCACGATGGGATGCGGGATGAGGTACTCGGAAATCTCAGCAGGAATGCCGTAGACGAGATTCACCACGCCCGCGGGCACGCCGGCGTCGGCAAAGCACCGGATGAGTTCGGCCGGGGAGGCCGGTGTCTCCTCCGGCGCCTTGATGATGATTGAGCAGCCCGTGGTGAGGGCAGCCGAGAGCTTGCGCACCACCTGGTTGATCGGGAAGTTCCACGGCGTGAAGGCCGCCACCACGCCGACCGGAAGCTTCAGCGTCATCTGGATGACGTTGGGCGAACGCGGTGGAATCACCTGACCGTATGCGCGCCGCCCTTCTTCCGCGAACCAATCGATCGTGTCGGCGCCGCCCAGCGTCTCCATTCTGGACTGGGCGAGCGGCTTGCCCTGTTCGCGGGTCATCATCCAAGCGATGCTTTCGGCCCGCTCGCGCAGCAGCTCCGCCGCCTTGCGCATGATCTTGCAGCGGTCATAGGCCGACGTCCGGCTCCAGACGCGGAAACCTTCGGCGGCGGCCGCCAGCGCCTCGTCCAGATCCTCCTTGCCTGCCCAGGCCACGGTGCCGATCTGCTCGTCCGTCGCTGGGTCGACCACCGGGATCGTCTTGCCCGAGCGCGTCGGGCGCCACTCGCCGTTAATGAAGAGCTGAACGTCAGGATAGGACAGTGCCATACGAAAATTACCTCCCAAGGGAAAAGAGATCAGATGGAGTGGACCGCATACAAGCACATAGTGCAAGGTCCTGTCGCGGGAAATTAGCCGCTGGTGGCGGTACGCGTGCTTGGGAATGCGGCGTCATCGTCATTACCAATAAGTAATTGCCACAATTGTCGAAAAAGTTGCTGCGTTTAGGATCGGAGACATAATGATCGCAACGAAAGGCGCTGAAATGTACAAGCACATCCTGATCGCTACCGACGGGTCCGAGTTGGCGGCCAAGGGGTTGGCCCACGGCGGCCAGTTGGCAAAGCATGTTGGCGCCAAGGTCACCATCGTGACGGTGACGGAGCCCTGGTCGGCGCTGGAAATGGCGACGCTGGCGCATAGCGGCCACAGCGACATCATCCAGGATTTCGAGAAGGCGGCCCGTGAGCAGGCGACCCGAATTCTGGACGCTGCGGTCAAGGCGCTTGAAGGCACCGGCGTCGAAGTCGGTACCGTTCACATCGCGGACTCGCATCCGGCCGAGGGTATCCTGCGCGCTGCCAAGGAAAAAGGTTGTGACCTCATCGTGATGGCATCCCACGGCCGGCGCGGCATCCGTCGTCTCGTGCTTGGCAGTCAGACAACCGAGGTGGTCGCCCACTCCGAGATCCCGGTGCTGGTGATCCGTTAGCGCAGACTGCGCGAGTGACGCTCGGCTTGTCCTGATTTCCGAGAATCGGAATTCTGGATTCCTCTGTCAGTCATGAGCTGTCGGGCGATCCGCATGCCTGTGTAGCCGGTCGAGGGCCGGCACAGCAACCGGAGCAGCGAGTTCGCTGCTCCGGTTTTCGTTTGCCATGGGAAGACTTTCTGCGCGCCGTCCGGTCTCTCGTCGAAGCGTGCGCGTTATGAAAATTCGGCCAAACATCTATAATGATTTGACAATAACAATTTGGGAGATGAAGTTTGAGGTCACCGTCTTGTAATATTTGTTGAACTCATATTCATAACAATGATCATATTTGTTGTTATGAAATGGTTGGTTGACCGTATCCGTACTGGAAATTATTCATTGGTGTCGTGGGGCATGGGCTTCCGAACCGCGTTCGGAATACTGTTGACATTTCTGCACAGAGGCGATCAGTGACGAGTGAAGCCGTATCCTCCGCGATGCACCATTCCGTCGGCAGCAGCGGCATGAGAAAGACCGGCGCACGCGTCGCCCTTGCGGACATGGTCGAGTCGCTGAGGAGCATCCGCGTGGCCCTGGTTTTCGGCTGGCAGGACGTCGCTCAGCGCTATCGCAGGTCGCGCATTGGCGCTTTCTGGCTCACGCTCAACACGGCCATTTTCATTGCTGCGATCGGCCTGATCTTCGGCACGCTTTTCCGCGCACCGGCGGGTGAATTTCTTCTTTATCTAGGCGTAAGTATAATTGTCTGGAACTTCCTATCGACGACGATTGCCGAGGGGTGTACAACCTTCATCGCATCTGAAGGGATAATACTTCAGGTAAGAATGCCGTTGTTTATACACATCATCAGGACATTGTGGAGAAATGTTATTATCCTTGGTCATAACATCGTTATATTTCCTGTTGTTCTTTTTCTGGTTGGGGATT
The DNA here is from genome assembly GCF_039541695.1 of Chelativorans composti. NCBI lineage: Bacteria > Pseudomonadati > Pseudomonadota > Alphaproteobacteria > Hyphomicrobiales > Phyllobacteriaceae > Chelativorans > Chelativorans composti. The sequence continues at coordinate 56,943 of NZ_BAABGS010000015.1, forward strand.
TTCTGGACTGGAAGGCGCTTCTGGCTGTTCCGGGATTGCTGCTGTTGATCCTGAACCTGGCGTGGTTGACTCTGGTGTGTGCGTTGATCTGCACCCGGTTTCGGGACATGACGCAGGTCTTCACCAACTTCCTCCAGGTGATGTTCTATCTGACCCCGGTGATGTGGATGACGAGAACGCTGCCCGAGCGCGTCCCGTCCTTGGTGTACGAGGTCAACCCGTTCTATCACCTACTGCAGCTGGTTCGCATGCCGCTGCTTGGAGAGTATCCCGATGGGATCAGCTGGATTGTCGCGCTCGGCGTGGCCGTGGTCGGGTGGACGTGGGCAATCATCTTTTTCGGGAAATATCGCTGGCGCGTTGCATACTGGCTTTGAAACCCATGACGTCGATACAGTTGCAGAATGTCAGTGTGGAGTTCCCGATTTACAATTCGCCGAGCCGGTCGCTGAAGAACCGCGTGCTCAGCGTGGCGACTGGCGGGAAGATCGAGCGAAAGTCAGACCGTCTGGTGGTCGTGAGTGGCTTGCGGGATGTGACGCTGACTATTAGGGAAGGGGAACGCATTGGCCTTGTCGGGCACAACGGGTCTGGCAAGACCACGCTGCTCAGGGTTCTGTCAGGCATCTACATTCCGACCCACGGTGAAGTGTCGATCGAGGGGCATTGCATCTCCCTGATCAACATCAGCCTTGGCATCGACCCCGATGCGACCGGTTACGAGAACATTCGCCTGCGCGGGGTCATGATGGGCATGTCCCCCCGCGAGATCGCCGAGAAGATGGATGAGATCGCAGCTTTTTCCGGACTGGGCGATTTTCTCGATGTGCCGTTTCGCACCTATTCCTCGGGCATGCAGCTTCGCCTGGCGTTCGCCACGTCCACGGCGGTACGTCCGGAAATCCTGATCATGGACGAATGGCTTTCGACCGGTGACGAGGAGTTCAAGGGACGGGCGAACCAAAGGATGGCCGAACTGGTGGATGCAACGAAGATCCTGGTTCTGGCGAGCCACTCCCGGCAACTGTTGGCGGCCAACTGCAACCGGGTGATTTGGCTGGAGTATGGCCGCATCAAGATGGATGGTGCGCCGGACGAGGTCCTCTCCGCCTATTTTGGGTGTTGATGACCTGGCCCGCGCTGGGAACACTGCAATCGCCAAAGGCTGAGCTGAGGGTTCGCCTGTCGGCGGGGCTGTGCGCGATGATTTGTCTATTTTGGTCGCGTGCGCCCCAGTTTCGGAACGAAGTGTCCTCGTTCGCCATTTGGGAACAAAGCTTCGGGATACCAGTGAAGAACTTGCTGACATTGGAATATCCGCGTGAAGCCATGGAAATCGCAGGGATCGGGTCGATGTCTGGCATGTGCAGGGAGGTCAGGAACATTCTCGTCGTTAGCGAGACCTTCCTCGGAGGTGGGCTTGAAACCCAACTCGTCGGTCAGGCGCGTTACTTGGCCGGACGAGGCGTTCGCATGCACCTTGCAACGGCGTCTTCGCGCAATCCCCTGGCCGATGAAGTATTCGCGAGCAGCCTTTACGATCTCTCGATGAATCGCGGGCCGGAGGATGTGCGCGACATGGTCGCCCGGCTCGGTGCTTTCGTTGACGAACATGAAGTGGATGTCGTCCATGCCCATCCATTCCTTTCTCTGCTGATCGGCATGATCGTGGCGCACCAGAAGCGGCTTCCACTGGTTGCCACGCTGCATGGACCGGCGTCAGTTTCCGTTGGTGACGATACGATTTTTGATCTTCTTTTTCAGAAAGCGCTGCTGCCCGAAGCCTCGTTGCAGTTTGCCGTATCCGAGGAAGTGGTTTTTCTCGCGAAGAGCATGGGCGACTGCGATCCGGAGGTGTTGCCCAATGCCGTTGATGTGCCGTCCAGGCCAGCTCCCGCACCTGATCCGGGCCTGCCCTGGCTTTGGGCCGGACGTCTTGACAGCTTCAAGCTCCCCGGCTTGCGCTGCCTGATCGCGGAAGTTCTGCGGCGCAAGAGCCATGCGTTGCACATCTACGGCGACGGTCCGGCGACGGACGAGCTCAGGCAATACCTCTCGCAGGCAGATCCCGAGGGGCGGTGGATTGCCATGGGCGGCTGGGATGACCGGCTGGCCGAACACATGGCCAACTATTCCCTGGTGGCCGGCATGGGACGCGTGCTTCTCGAGGGGGCGGCGGCTTCGCGTCCCTGCATGCTCGTCGGTTACGACGGCATCAAGGGGCTGCTTACGCCGAAAGAAATGGCCGAGGCGGCACGTTGGAACTTTTCCGGTCGCGGCCTTCTTAACGAGGGTTCGGAGGAACTGGACCAGCAGCTGCGGGCCCTGCAGCACCAGCCCGAGCGCTTCATGCTCTACGACTGGGTGCGCACGCACCGGTCCGCAGCCGCAATCTGGGAAACCTATCTTTCCAGACTGCAATCCCTGAAACCGTTTTCGTCGAAGCTGGTTGATGACCTGACCAAATGCCTGTTGTTCGCCGGAACTTCAGGCGTGTCGGTCTGGAGCGATTATCGAATGTTCCGTGTTCTGCGCAATCTGTTGAAGGCTCGGACCAGACAAGCGTCATGAAAAGTCTGTACGGGTATCTGAGAACCGTCTACTGGAGCATGCCGAAAGGGCTTAAGGATGTCGTGCGCGATCCCGCGAGGAACATCGCTCTCCGTCTCGGCGGCGTTCGCGTCATGGCCGACCCGCAACGGGACGTGTCGCCCGGTCCGACCGACCTCTCGTTGGATCAGTTTCGGAAGAATGTTCTTGCCCATGCCCAGCACTTCCGAGGGGTGTTCGTTCAGAATGTGATGATTGGATGGGCGGCGGACCTGTTTCAGCGCCCCCAGCACCTGGCGATCGCGATGGCAAAACGAGGCTATCTGGTCATATACCAGACGGTGCGCTGGACGAAGGACGCGGTCTCTGGCTTCCGCCAGGTCTACCCCGGGGTCTGGGTGACGGATCACGACGTGGCTGCCGAGATTCCGGGGGCCGTTGTGACCACATGCTCTACGGACTTTCTGGATCGGGATCTGCTGGGTCATCTGGATCGCAAGTCCTGCCGCGTGGTCTATGAATACATTGACCACATAGATCCCAAGATCAGCGGCTCTTCCAGTCAGGTGGCAGTCCTGTTGCGCCGGAAGGAAAAGGCTTTTTCGGGCGGTGCGGACGTTATTGTCGCCACCGCTTCCGCGCTTTATGACGAAGCCGTCGGAGCTGTTGGCCGCGAGCATGTCATACTCGCTCCGAACGGGGTGAATGCCGCCCATTACCGCAGGCCATTCGCGAACGAGAGCGTTTCCTGCGAGTTTGAGGATTTCCGGCGAAAGCACCGCGCCATCGTCGGCTATTTTGGAGCGCTTGCCCCCTGGCTGTGGTACGACGAAATCAACAGGCTGACGGCGGAAAGGCCGGATCTGGGCTTCGTATTCATCGGTCCGGACTATCATGGCGGCCGGGATCATCTGCAAATCAGGCCGAACGTCCTCTGCACCGGCCCGGTCGATTATCAGCTATTGCCCGCCTATGGCAGGCAGTTTGACGTCTGCCTGATACCTTTCGAGCCGGGCGAGATCGCGCATACGACCTCGCCGCTCAAGCTTTTTGAATATTTCGCGCTGGAGAAGCCGGTCGTTGCCACGAGCGCAATGACCGAATGCGTCCGTTTCCCGGAAGTCTATGCCGGATCGGACGCGGAAGACCTTTCCCGTCAGATCGACCGGGCGTTGCAGGTGAAGGATGAACCGTCCTTCAGGGCGCGCTTGGCCGAACTGGCGGACGAGAACGACTGGAATCAACGAGCGGGGGCATATGAGCAAATCTTCACAGGCATGGCAGATTGATGAAGAAGATACTCTGTGTCGTCGGCACACGTCCGGAAGCCATCAAGATGGCGCCGGTCATTCTGGCGTTGAAGGAGCAGGCCTGGGCTGACGTGTCAGTTCTGGCCACAGCGCAGCACCGCCACATGCTGGACCAGGTCCTCCAGTTTTTTGGCATTGTGCCGGACCGGGATCTGGATGTGATGCGGCCCAACCAGAGCCTGACAGAGCTGACCGCGCGGCTTCTTGTCGGCGCGGGGGAGGCGCTGGACTCCGAAAAACCGGACGTGGTGCTCATCCAGGGTGACACGACCACGGTGATGGCGGTGGCAATGGCTGCCTTCTATCGCCAGATTCCGCTTGGTCACGTTGAAGCCGGCTTGCGTACCGGCAATATTTTCAACCCCTTTCCGGAGGAGGCGAACCGGCTGATCGCCGGTCATCTGGCCCAGTGGCACTTCGCGCCGACGGAGAGCTCGCGCGCCAATCTGCTGCGCGAAAACATCAGTCCTGACCGGATCGACGTGACCGGCAATACGGTGATCGACGCGCTTCTGGACACTGCGGGCCGGGATCTGGCGCTCGGGGTGCCGTTACCACCCCATGAGCGGCTGGTGCTGGTCACCGCACATCGGCGCGAGAATTTCGGCGAACCGTTCCGGCGCGTCTGCCGGGCGATCCTTCACCTGGCCCAGACCAATCCGGACGTTTGTTTCCTCTACCCGGTTCACCCGAACCCCAACGTGAAGAACGTGGCCGAAAGCATCCTGGCGGGCGTTCCAAACATCCTGCTTTGCCCGCCCCTGGACTATGCTCCTTTCGTCGCCGCCATGAAGAAGGCTTACATCATCCTGAGCGACTCGGGCGGGGTGCAGGAGGAAGCGCCGGCCCTAGGCAAGCCCGTGCTGGTGCTGCGGCACGAGACGGAACGTCCCGAAGCGGTCGCCGAGGGTGTCGTGAAGCTGGTCGGCACCGACTTCGACGCCATCGTCACCGGGGCGCAGCGCCTGCTGGATGATCCGCGCGCCTATGCCGCGATGGCTCGCGGTGTCTCCCCCTATGGTGACGGCAAGGCCGCAAGCCGCATCGTCGCCCGCCTCGCCCGCGACTTGTTGTGACACGCTCTTCACCCATCGCGGTGAGCCTGTCGAACCGTCATTTTGGCGAACCGTCCGGCGCAGTCTGGATCCATGCCTCGACAGGCGCGGTATGAAGGCAGGGAGTGGCTGGTCTTACCCCTTCCCAGGCCGCCGTTTCAGCAGGCCATGGATCGCATAGGTGGTGAGGTAATAGCTGCTGCGCAGGATGCTGAAGCCCAGGCTCTTGCGGTAGTTCTGCCACTGCCAGCGGGCCGATCGCAGCTTGTTGCCGGAGAGCGAGTTGTCGGACACGCGGTAACGTGCGAGAGGTTTGTCCGAGGGGGTGGCAAGCGCCGGTCGCCCCAGCTCCTCAAGCGCCTGAATCCAGAAGATGTAGTCCTCGTTGCCGACGGGCTTGAACCGCAGTTGAGGCAGCAACGTGCGGTCGTACATGGCCGTGAGATTGCCGATGTGGTTGGCCTTGAGCATCATCTTCCACGTGACCTTCGTGGGCGGCGTGACGATGCCGAGCGTGTTGCCCTCTGCGTCCACGCGCCTGTAGGCCGAATAGGTAATTGGCGTGCCGCTCTCGTACATGAAGGCGAGCTGCTTCTGCAGCTTCTCCGGCTCCCACGTGTCATCGCTGTCGAGAAACGCCACGAACCGCGACCGCGCGAGGTCGAGCCCGCGGTTGCGCGCATGCGCCACGCCCTGTTGCGCGGGGAGCCGCAGCAGCCTGATGCGCGGGTCCTGTGCTGCGAACCACTTGATGATGTCGTAGGTGCGGTCCTCCGACGCGTCATCGACCACGATGAGCTGCCAGTCCGTAAAGCTCTGGTCCCGCACCGACTGGATGGATTTGCCGATCGTCAGGGCCGCGTTGCGCGCGGGCATGATCACTGTAACCAGGCGTTCAGCCATTCGGGGATGCCTTCACCAACTCCGCGACACGGGAACCGTAGACTGACACGTACCGTTCCTCGAAATAATCCTTGTACCGTTCTTCCCAAAGCGCCCGCGCAGCGCGCCCGGCCGTCTCGACCGCCTCCGGCCTGAGCCCGTCGAGCCACGCATCGAGCGCGTCCGCGCCTTCGCCAATAGCCCAGCCGGTGCCGTGCTGCTCTACCCGGCGGCCGGGGGAGGTGCCTGCCGTGGTAAGCAGCCCGCGCCCGATCATCAGGTGTTCGTAATATTTGTTCGGCGCTGCAAAGGCGTGGTTGGGCACCGAGAGATAGTAGAGCCCGGCGATCGCGTGCATTTCTGCCATCAGCTCAAGCCCCGCATCCGATCCCTTCGGGCCGTGGTAATGGATGTTTTCGTGCTTTGCGGCGAAGTCGGCCACCATGGCCTCGAGGCCGCCATAACCGGCGAGATGCAGTTCCACATCACTTCTTCGGGACGCAACGCGCATCAGATCTTCCAGCCCCCGGTGAATCGGCTCGAGCACGCCGAAATAACCGACGCGCCATCTCCCATCGAACTTTGGCAGAGCGGTGGCGGATACCTGATTGCCCGGCACATTTTCAAGCACCAGAACATTGGGCAGACCCTTCGGCAGATCCATCTGTCCGAACCGGTCTTCGCTTGCGAGCAGCGTGAGGTCCGCCCGCCGCGCAATGTATCGTTCCAGCGCGTCCAGCAGCCAACCGGCAGGCCCGTCAATGCTGCGCACCGCAGTGTACTTGTCGTAGACATCAAAGATGAGTGGCTTCCCGAACAGGCGGCAGAAGAGAAACGCGGCCGCCGCCGTATCGAGGTCGACCGCGTGAACGGCCGCAATCTCGCGGCGCAGGCGGAACAGCGTCCGCGCCAGGAACAGGTTCCAGCCGATGATGGCGAACGCGTTGTGCCAGCGCGCCCCGAGCCTGCTCGCCCGCTCGTAGAGGATTTCATGTGCCCCGGTGCGGAGGGGCCTGCCGTCCCGATTCCACCCGATGAAGCGGAAGGGGATGCCGAGCCTTCCCATCACGCGGAAATGCTTGCCCATGCGCGCGTCATACGCAGACAGATACGAACGGATGAAAACGAGCATGGAGAACCGGGACCTCTTGGCGTCTTTCGCCCCCGAGCCGTTATCGCGGATGCCAGGCGGCTTCGCAATACGCGAATGCCGCCGCCTCCTCCTACACCTTTGACAGGGCATTGTGTTCGCCGTTTATTGTCCTTGGGCGCCGCCCGGAACAAATGGACGGCGCGGCAGGACAAGTCAGGGAGGAATGTGTGCGCGAGCAGATGCCGCTTTGGTCGCCATCGGAGGAAAGAATTGCATCGGCGCAGATCGAACGGTTCCGGCACTGGTGCGCGGAGACCTATCAGATGCAGCTACCCGATCATGACGCGTTTCACCGCTGGTCGGTGGAAAACCCGGGCCAGTTCTGGAGCGCCGTCTGGGAAGTCTGCGGCGTGATCGGCGAGCGTGGCGCCCGCGATCTCGTGGGAGGCGAACGCATGCTGGACGCGCGTTTCTTCCCCGATGCCCGCCTGAACTTCGCCGAGAATCTTCTCCGTCGTTCGGGCTCCGAGGACGCGCTGATCTTCCGCGGCGAGGACAGGGCGGCTGCCCGCTGGTCCTGGGACCGCCTGCGCGAGGAGGTCTCGAAACTCCAGCAGGCATTCCGTTCCATGGGGATAGGCGAGGGCGACCGCGTTGCCGCCATGATGCCGAACATGCCGGAGACCGTCGCCTGCATGTTGGCTGCCGCTTCCATCGGCGCCATCTGGTCCTCCTGCTCTCCCGACTTCGGCGTCCAGGGCGTGATGGACCGCTTCGGCCAAATTGCTCCGAAACTGTTCATCGCCTGCGACGCCTATTGGTACAACGGCAAGCTCCAGGACGTGTCCGACAAGGTGCGCGAGATAGCGGGCCGGCTCGGCTGTCCGGTGCTCGTCGTTCACTATGCCGGGGATGCGGATGCGCTGGCAGCTTCCATCCCGAACGCGCGGACCTACGCGGATGCCACGCGCGTCTTTGCACCCGAGCCGTTGGAATTTGTGCATCTGCCGTTCAGCCACCCGCTTTATATCCTGTACTCCTCCGGCACGACCGGCGTTCCCAAGTGCATCGTTCATTCGGCCGGCGGCACGTTGCTCCAGCACCTGAAGGAGCACCGCTTCCATTGTGACATGCGCGAGGGTGACCGCTTCTTCTATTTCACCACCTGCGGCTGGATGATGTGGAACTGGCTGGCCTCGGGCCTTGCCAGCGGCGCCACGCTCTGCCTTTACGACGGTTCGCCCTTCGCTCCGAACGGCGAGGTCCTGTGGGACTATGCGGAACAGGAAAGGTTTTCCGTCTTCGGTACTTCTGCGAAGTACATCGACGCTGTTCGCAAGAGCGGCCTCGTGCCCCGCGAGACTCATGATCTGTCGAGCCTGCGGCTCATCACCTCCACCGGCTCACCGCTGTCGCCCGAAGGCTTCGCCTTCGTCTACGAGGGCATCAAGGCGGACGTGCATCTCGCCTCGATCTCCGGTGGCACCGACATTGTCTCCTGCTTCGTCTGCGGCAATCCGGTCAAGCCGGTCTGGAAGGGCGAGATCCAGGGCCCCGGCCTCGGCATGGCCGTGGATGTCTGGAACGACGAGGGCAAGCCCGTGGTGGGTGAAAAGGGCGAGCTCGTCTGCACGAAGCCGTTCCCCTCCATGCCCGTCGGCTTCTGGAACGATCCCGATGGCGCGAAATACCGCGCTGCCTATTTCGAGCGCTTCGACAACGTCTGGTGCCATGGCGACTTTGCCGAATGGACCGAGCATGGCGGCATGATCATCCACGGCCGCTCCGACGCCACACTCAATCCGGGCGGCGTGCGCATCGGCACGGCCGAGATCTACAACCAGGTCGAGCAGCTGGAGGAGGTGGTGGAAGCCATCTGCATCGGTCAGGAATGGGATGGCGACGTGCGTGTCGTCCTCTTCGTTCGCCTTGCCGATGGTCTGACGCTTGACGATGCGCTTCGTGACAGGATCCGTGCGAAGATCCGCACCGGCGCCTCGCCCCGGCACGTGCCGGCCAAGATCATCCAGGTGGCCGACATTCCGCGCACAAAATCTGGCAAGATTGTTGAGCTTGCCGTGCGCGAGGTGGTCCATGGCCGTCCGGTGAAGAACAAGGAGGCCCTTGCCAATCCGGAGGCGCTGGAGCTGTTTGCCGGGCTTGAGGAACTCAAGAGCTGAAGGTCGCAGGCGGAGGAGGTGGCGGCGGTCTGAAAACCTTGTCGGTGTTCGTCGCCGTCGCCATCGTCATGTTGTCCGCGCTCCGCTCTCGCCAGCAGACGCGCCAGCTGCTATTGGCTGGCATGGACCGGCTCTGATGGCGGGGCTGATCGTCCTGAAACGGGAACATCTTGATGTCTCTAGTGCGCTTCCATGAGCCGCCATTTGCGGAGCACCTTGGTCTGCGAACCGTTCGTGAGGAGGGCGGTGAGGCCGAAGTGCTCATGCCCTTCATGCCGGCGTTACAGAACCGCAAGGGAGACATTCACGGCGGCGCCATCGCCAGCCTTGTCGACAATGCGATGGGCATCGCCGCGCGCATCGGCCTGGACCGCGATGCCGCCGCATCCACGCTCAGCATGACTGTGAATTTCCTGAGTCCGGCGCGGGGCGATCTCCGCTGCATTGCCCGTTGCACGAAGAAGGGCCGTACCATCCGTTTCGTCGAATGTGAGGTTCTCGACCGCCAGGGTGAGGTCGTGGCGACGGCCGTTGCCACCTTCAAGATCTTCGCCGGTGGAAGCGCCGGGCAAGGCTGAACGGGGAGGGGCGGTCTCGGTTTTCCTGGGACCTTTTTGGCAGCGGGCGTACTCTGATACGAGCGGCCCGCCAAAAACTGAACAGGCGACACGGCAGCAAGAAGAAGGGGCGGTCCCGGCAGGAACCGCCCCTCTTGCCGGCCGGAAACAGAAGGCTGCTTCCGGTGTGCCCCACAGTCTTTCACCCGATCAGAAGGGCGAATCCGGATAGTAGAACTGCTCGGCGTTGTCCTTCGTGATGAGCTCGGAACCGATGATGAACCGGCCCGAGACCGGCACGTTGGAGACGAAGCGCAGAGCGGTCAGCTCGATTGCCGTGCCGATCATTGCCGGCGGATAGGTCACGTCGGCCGGCACGATCTTGTCGCCGTCCATGACGCGCTTGATCATCTCCTTCATGCCGGCGCCGCCGAGCACCCACATCTCGTCCTGGCGGCCCGCCTGGTTGATGGCTTCGAGCACGCCGACGGCCATGTCGTCATCCGAGGCCCACACGGCATCGATCTGCGCGTGCTTGGACAGGAAGTCCTGCATCACCTCGAAGGCGTCGTCGCGGTTCCAGTTGCCGTGCTCCATGCCGAGGATCTCGATGCCGGAACCCTCGATGGCCTTCTGGAAGGCTTCGACGCGCTCGTTGTCGATCGTCGTCGGAATGCCGCGTAGAACCACGATCTTGCCGCCGTCCGGCAGCATCTGCTTGAAGAACTCGCCGGAGACGCGGCCGAACGCGGTGTTGTCGCCTGCCACGTACAGATCTTCGATGTTCTCCTGGCTAAGGCCGCGGTCCACCACCGTCACCCATTTGCCGGCTTCCTTGACGCGCTGGACGGGACCCGTCAGCGGCTCGGACTCGAACGGCAGCACGACCAGCGCATCGATGTTGCGCGTCGCCATCATGTCCTCGATATCGGAGACCTGCTGGCTCGGATCGCTTGCGGTCGAGAGCACGAACTCGAGATTGTCGTAGCGCTCCCCCAACGCCTTGATGGTCTGCTGCGCATGGAAGTTCATGCCGCCGGCCCAGCCGTGCGTCGCGGCCGGAATGGAAACGCCGATGGTGGCTTTCTCCTGTGCCACAGCGCTTCCGGCGAATGCCATGCCGAGTGCAAGAACCCCGGCCAATGCTGTCAGTTTCATGTCTCTCTCCCCTAGGTTGATGTGATGGAGCGACCTCCCGTTACCGCTCCACCTTCTTCTGCCGTTGCAGCACCACGGCCAGAATGATGATCACGCCCTGGATCGCGCCGTTGAGATAGGGGCTGACCAGGTTCGCGAGATTGAGAATGTTGCCGATGAGGCTGAGGATCAGCACGCCCACGACCGTGCCCCAGACGCGGCCGAAGCCGCCCTTGAGCACCGTGCCGCCGATGATCACCGCCGCGATGGCCTCGAGCTCCCACAGCACGCCGGTGGAGCTGGAGGCGGAGCCGAGCCGCGGCACGTACATGATCGTGGCGATGCCGACGAGTATGCCGAGCAGGATGTAGGTCATCAGCCGCACGCGGTTGACGTGTACGGCCGAGTAGAGCGCCACCTGCTCGTTGGAACCGATGGCTGCGCAATGCCGTCCGAAGGGCGTCTTGCGCATGATGATCTCGCCCAGGATGGCAACGGCCGCGAAGACGATGATCGGCCAGGCGACGCCGAACAGGCCGCCGTAATAGACCGGTCGGTAGATCTCGCGAACGCCGTAGTCGAGCGACAGCGTGCCGCCGTCTGCGAGCCACGTGATGAGCGAGCGGAAAACGCCCATCGTGCCGAGTGTGACAATGAAGGCTTCGATCCGCGCCTGCGTGATGAGTAGTCCGTTGACGAGTCCGGCGGCGAGGCCGACAACGATGGCCACCATCATGCCGACAAGGATGACCCCCCAGCCCACGCCCATGCTTGGCACGAGACCGTTCATGATCATGATCATCACGCCCGCGATGAACGCGGCCATGGAGCCCACCGACAAGTCAAGCCCGCCGGAGGTGATGACGAAGGTCATGCCCACGGCGATGATGCCGATGAAGGCCGAACGGGCGAGCACGTTGGTGACATTGCCGTAGCTCAGGAAGTTCGGGTTCAGGAACGCGCCGAGCGCGATCAGCGCCACGAGTGCGATCACCGGCCCCCAGACGTGGAAGTCGATCCTGAAGCCCTGTTTCGGAACGGTCGGTGTTGCGCTGTCCACGGTCATGCTGCCACCTTGCCCTCAAGCCCCATTGCATGACGCACGATGACGTCTTCGTTGATATCATCGCCTGAAAGCACGCCGGTGATCCGCCCCGAGCGCATCACCACCACCCGGTGCGAAAGGCCGATGATTTCCGTCATTTCGGAGGAGATCATGATGATGCTTTTGCCGGATGCGGCGAGCTTCTGGATGAAGTGATAGATCTGCTGCTTGGTGCCGATGTCGATGCCGCGCGTGGGCTCGTCGATGATGATGATGTCCGGCTCCGCGAGCATGGTCTTGGCGAGCAGCAGCTTCTGCTGGTTGCCGCCCGAAAGGTTCCCCACCGGCACGGCCCGGTTGGCCGCGCGAATGTCGAACTCCTGGATCGCCTTCGCCAGCGCTTCGTCCTCGGCCCTGGCATCGATGGCGAAGCGACCGAAGCGGTTAAGCGCGAGCAGCGTGAGGTTCTCCCGCATGCTCTTGGTGAGCAGCAGGCCGCGTCCCTTCCGGTCCTCGGTGAGATAGACGAGCCCGGCCTTTCGGGCATCCCCGACCGATGAGATGCGCACCGGCTTGCCATTGATCTCGATGTGCCCCGCGCCGGGCCGTACCCCGATGAGCCCCTCCATGAGTTCCGTCCGGCCGGCCCCCACCAACCCTGCGAAGCCCAGGATCTCGCCCCGGTAGAGATCGAAGCTTGCATTCTGCACGATGGTGCCGACGCTGAAGTTCGAGACGGACAGCACCGTCTCCCGCTTCTGCGGCAGCACCTTCGGCGGGAACAGGTTGGAGAGGGCGCGGCCGACCATGGCTTGCGCCATCTGGTCTTCAGTCATTTCGCCGGCCTTGGCGATCGCCACGCGGCTTCCGTCGCGGAATACGGTGATGCGGTCCGCGATCCGCGCCACCTCGTCGAGCTTGTGCGAGGTGTAGAGGATTGCCGTACCCCGGGCCTTCAACTTTTCGATCTGGCGGAACAGTACTTCCGCCTCGCGGGTCGTCAGCACCGCCGTCGGCTCGTCCATGATGAGCACGCGCGCGTTGCGCGACAACGCCTTGGCGATCTCCACCATCTGCTTGTCGGAAACCGAGATGTCGGACACCCGCGCATCAGGATCGACACGCGTCTCGAGTTCCCGGAGCAGACGCAGGGCTTCCGCACGCATGGCCCTCTTGTCGAGGAAGAAGCCGCGTCTGAGCTCCCGCCCCAGGAAGATGTTCTCCTCAACGGTCAGCTGCTCCGCCAGGTTGAACTCCTGATGGATCAGTATGACGCCCCGGTTCTCGGCCTCCTCGCTGGAGGAAAAGGAGACCGGCTGGCCGTCGAGGAGAATCTGGCCCTTGGTTGGCTCCAGGTAGCCCGCCATGATCTTCATGAGCGTGGACTTGCCTGCGCCGTTCTCGCCGATCAGCGCATGCACTTCGCCCGGATATAGGGCAAGCTCCACGCCATGCAGGACTTCCACCGGCCCGAAGGACCGGGAAACGTCTCTGGCTTCCAGCACCGGAGAATGGGCGGTTGTGGCACTCACAACGTCACGAAGCTCCCGTTCTTCTCGGACGACCGGACGCAGGCGTCGATGAACTTCATGCCGGCCAGCCCGTCCTCCACGGTGGGGAAGATGACGTCGGACGGCAGCGGCTCGCCCGCCTTCTTCGCCCGGATGGCCCGCGCGGCTTCCGCGTAGATGTTGGCGAAGCCTTCGAGATAGCCCTCCGGATGGCCGGACGGGATGCGGGTTACCCGCGCGGCCGCTGGGCCGGCGCCGGGGCCGTTACGGGTGATGAGCCGCTTGGGCTCGCCGAACGGCGCGAACCAGAGCTTGTTCGGCTCCTCCTGGAACCACTCGATGCCGCCCTTGTCACCGTAGACGCGCAGGCTGAGCCCGTTCTCGTTGCCGGGCGCCACCTGGCTCGCCCACAGCATGCCCTTCGCGCCATTCTCCAGGCGCAGCATGATGTGGGCATTGTCGTCCACCCGACGGCCGGGCACGAAGCGGTGCAGGTCGGCAGCGAGCTCCACGGTCTTCAGCCCGGTGACGAAGCTCAGCAGGTTGAAGGCATGCGTGCCGATGTCGCCGATCGCGCCACCAGCGCCCGAGCGTGCCGGGTCGGTGCGCCACTCGGCTTGCTTGGAGCCGGATTTCTCGGCGGGAACCGTCAGCCAGTCCTGCACATACTCGGCGTGGATCACGCGGATCGTCCCGAGCTCGCCGTTCTGCACCATTTCCCGCGCCTGCCGGATCATCGGATAGCCGGTGTAATTGTGAGTGAGCACGAACAGCGCGGCGCTCTCCTTGGCGAGCTTCACCAGCTTTTCCGCATCCTCAAGTGTCGAAGTCAGTGGCTTGTCGCAGATGACATGGATGCCCCTCGTGAGGAAGGCGGCCGCCGCCGGATAGTGCATGTGATTGGGCGTGACGATGGCGACCGCCTCGATGCCGTCGGGACGCGCGGCTTCCTTCTCCGCCATCTCCTCGAACGTGCCGTAGATGCGGTCGCGGTCGAGCCCGAGCGCGAGGCCGGATTCGACAGACCGCTCGGGCGTCGAGGAGAGGGCGCCCGCCACCAGCTGGAACTCATTGTCGAGCCGCGCGGCGATGCGGTGCACCGCGCCGATGAACGCATCCTTGCCGCCGCCAACCATGCCCAGGCGGATCGGCCCGCTGCGAACTTCAGTGGATCCGGTAATTGCCATCAGACTGCTCCACCCTTAGTCCAGTCCAAGCATGCGCCGGTTGGCCGCCTCGTCCGTGCCTGCGCCGGCGAAGTCATCAAACGCCTTTTCCGTCACGCGGATGAGGTGATTGCGGACGAACTCCGCGCCTTCGCGCGCGCCGTCCTCGGGATGCTTCATGCAGCACTCCCATTCGACCACAGCCCAGCCGTCGAAGTCGATGGCCGTAAGCTTCGAGAACACCGCACCGAAGTCCACCTGGCCGTCACCCGGCGAGCGGAACCGTCCCGCGCGCTTCACCCACGGCGCATAGCCGGAATAGACGCCCTGGCGGCCGGTCGGGTTGAACTCCGCGTCCTTCACATGGAACATGCGGATGCGATCGGCATAGATGTCGATGTTGTCGAGGTAGTCGAGGCACTGCAGCACGTAGTGCGACGGGTCGTAGAGCATGTTCGCGCGCGGATGGTTGCCGACGCGCTCCAGGAACATCTCGAACGTCGTGCCGTCGAACAGGTCCTCGCCGGGATGGATCTCGAAGCAGATGTCGACGCCGCACTCGTCCGCATGGTCGAGGATCGGCTTCCACCGCCGCGCAAGCTCGTCGAACGCGGTCTCGATCAGGCCCGCCGGCCGTTGCGGCCACGGATAGACATAAGGCCAGGCAAGCGAGCCGGAGAACGAGGCCATTGCCTTGAGCCCAAGGTTCTTCGACGCGGTGAGCGCCTTCTTTACCTGGTCCACGGCCCACTGCTGCCGCGCCTTCGGATTGCCGCGCATTTCCGGAATGGTGAAACCGTCGAAGGCGATGTCATAGGCCGGATGGGTGGCCACCAGCTGTCCTTGCAGGTGCGTGGACAGCTCCGTGATCACGACGCCGTTTTCCTTCGCCTTGTCGGCCAGTTCGTCGCAGTAATCCTTCGAGCTCGCGGCCTTCTCGAGGTCGAACAGGCGTCCGTCCCAGCTCGGTACCTGCACACCGATATAGCCGCAGTCGGCGGCCCATTTCGTGATTGAATCCCAGGAATTGAACGGAGCTTCGTCCCCCGCGAACTGCGCAAGGAAAAGGGCTGGACCCTTGATTGTCTTCATGTTGCCTCCCTAGGAGCGCCTCCACGCTCTCACCGACACATCTGCTTTTTGTTGTGATCGCGATGTAATCGTTTGCAAAGAATGAAATCACGGAATGTAATGGATTACAAGATCGCGGGGACGCTTATGCCGAGGATTTGGTGGTGATATTAGCTCCGACGATCTGGTGATGATTCGAGTGCGAGGAGGACGCCGCTGGAATGATAAAGTCGTATCCGCGGATCAGGGACGTCGCACAGGCGGCGGGAGTGTCAACCGCCACGGTGAGCCGCGCCCTGTCGTGTCCGGAACTGGTATCCGCGGAAACGCGTGCACTCGTACTGAAGGCCGTAGAGGCCACCGGCTACCGCATCAATCACGCGGCCCGCAACCTGCGCCGGCGCCGCACGGGCGGCATCGTGGTGCTGGTGCCGAACCTGGCCAACCCGTTCTTCTCGCGCATCCTGTCCGGCATCACCTCGGTCATGGCCCCTGTCGGCTACAATGTTCTCATCGCCGACACCAAGCAGGGCGAGCACATCCGCGATTATCTCCATCACAATCGCGCCGACGGCCTCATCGTGCTGGATGCCAAGCTGCCGGAGGATGTGCTCATGGCGGGCGCATCCGCCCGCTACGAGCCGCCTATCGTCTTCGCCTGCGAATGGGTGGAGAACGACAATCGTCCCAGGGTTGTGATCGACAACATGCATGGCGCGGCGCTCGCGGTTGACCATCTCGTCGAGCTCGGCCACCATCGTATCGGCCATCTGATGGGTCCGCCGGACAACATCCTGACCGTCACACGCGCGGAGGGTTTTCGCCAGGCCATGAAGCGCTATGGCCTGACGATCCGCCCGGACTGGATGCTGAAAGGGGATTTCTCCCTGGCCTCTGGCGCCGAGGCCGCCCACCGCTGGCTAGCGCTGGAGGACCGGCCCTCGGCCATCTTCTGTTCGAGCGACGCCATGGCTTGCGGCTTCATCGGCGAGCTTCACAAGCGCGGCATCCGCGTGCCGGAGGAAGTCTCGGTCGTCGGTTTCGACGACATCGACATAGCCGCCCATTTCGTCCCCGCGCTGACGACCATTGCGCAGCCACGCGACCTTATCGGCCAGACGGCGGCGAAGACGCTCCTTGCCGTCATGCAGGGGCAGGGCGGCGAGCAGCTTCAGAAGCAGGTCCTTGAGGTCGAGCTGATCCGCCGCCAGAGCACCGCCCGGATCGCCTGATTGCGGCAAGATTCCTGAAAACGCCTACGGCCCGGGTCAGGAGGCTTTCACCTCAAACTCCTGGCGCGCATCGAACTGTGCGCGAGCCGCCCGGATCTTGTCCTGGTTGCGCAGCGCCCATTCTCCAAGGGCATTGACCGGCACCGTCAGGTCGTGGCCGAGCTCCGTGAGGCTGTACTCGACCTGCGGCGGAACGGTGGGATGCACGGTGCGCGTCACGAGCCCGTCGCGCTCCAGACCTCTGAGCGTGGTGCTCAGCATCTTGTGCGAGATGTTACCGATCATCTGCTGCAACCTGCTGAACCGCTTCGGGCCGTCGCTGAGGCGCATGATGATCAGCACGGACCATTTGTCGCCGACGCGGGCGAGGATCTCGCTCACGGCACGGCAGTCTTGAGACAAATGGTCGGTCACTGGCGGTTTCATCGAGGTAACTCTGTCACGATAATGTACGTTCTTGCCGGCCTCCCCGACCTGTCACATATATATAGAAGGTAACCGTTGGTTACCAGATTTCGATTGGGGAGTATCATGCCAGCATCCAAACCGAAGATAGGTATAGTCATTTCCACCACCCGCGGTAACCGTTTTGGCGAAAAGCCCGCCAAGTGGATTCTTGAAATTGCCGAGAAGCGCAGCGACATGGAGTTCGAGCTCGTCGACCTGCGCGACTATCCCTTGCCTTTCTTTGAGGAGCCCGTGTCGCCGGCCTGGGGCAAGCCTGCGAGCGAAGTGGCGCAGAAGTGGGCGGCGAAGGTCGACAGCCTCGATGGCTTCATTTTCGTGACTGCGGAATACAACCACGCGCCCTCGGGCGTTCTCAAGAACGCCCTCGACTACGCCTATAATGAATTCAACCGTAAGCCTGCGGCCTTCCTCGGCTACGGCGGTGTTGGCGGCGCGCGCGCGGTGGAGCAGCTGCGTCTGATCTGCGTCGAGCTTCAGATGGCTCCGACCCGCAACGCTGTCCACATCGTTGGCGGCGATTTCATGGGCCTGTGGCAGCAGGGCAAGACCTTCGAGGAGTATCCGCACCTGGCCCAGTCGGCCGAGGTGATGCTGGATGAGTTGGCCTGGTGGGCGAAGGCGCTCAAGTCGGCCCGCGAGGCGACCGCGCGCGAAAAGGAGGCCACCGCGGCCTGATTTCATGCTCTCCCACGGACGGCCCGCGCTCCGGCGCGGGCTTTTTCCGTGGCGGATCTCTTCTGTGCAAGCCGCGGATCCTGGAATTGAGAACCCGCATGGAGACATGCTCCATTCTTTCGGTTCGGGCAGATGCCAGTCTTTCGGTTCGGGCAGATGCCAGAAACGCCTGAATGATGCCGCAGGTTATCCGTCGGGTCCTGAACCGGGTGTGCGCCGGAGCGAGGCGGGAACGCGTTTCAGCGCGAAACCGCGGCGACCCGCGATCGCGGGCCCCGTTTCCAGCGCAGGAAGGGCTTTCGGATGCCCCGCCAGGCAATGAGCGTGACGATGATTCCCGCATAGATTACGGGCTCCGCCGGCCAGGCCTTGACACTCATGATGAAGTGGAGTGCTCCTCCCGCCGCGATCACGTAGATCAGACGGTGCAGCCTGTTCCACTTCGGGCCGAGCTTGCGGATTGACAGGTTGTTGGATGTGACCGCCAGCGGCACCATCAGGATGAGCGCAGCCATGCCAATCGTGATGAAGGGCCGCTTCACGATGTCCTTGATGATCATTGTCATGTTAAGCGCCTGGTCGAGGATCATGCAGGCGCTGAAGTGCATGGCTCCGTAGTAGAAGGCGAGGAGCCCCAGCGCCCGCCTGTACTTGAGAAGGCTGGCGCCCGTTATGTCACGGATCGGGGTGATGAGCAGTGTCAGGATCAGGAAGCGCAGCGTCCAGAGCCCGAGCAGATGCTCGAACTCCTTTACGGGATCGGCCCCGAGCCCGCCTGTCGCTCCGAGATGGAAGCTCCATACGGCCGGGATGAATCCCGCCACATAGATCGGCCAGACGGGCAGGCGGTTCCACCGGTTCGGTCTGCTCGCCACCTTCTTGCCGGGGCTTTGCACTCGCCCGTGCATCAGTAGAACTTCCGCAGGTCCATGCCCGCATAGAGCGAGGCCACCTGTTCGCCATAGCCGTTGAAGGGCAGGGTCTTGCGGCGTCCGGAGCTGAAAAAGCCGTCCTCGCCGATGCGCCGTTCGGTTGCCTGGCTCCAGCGGGGGTGGTCGACCTCCGGATTGACGTTGGCATAGAAACCGTACTCGTTCGGCGCCATGAGGTTCCAGGTGGTCGGAGGCTGCTTCTCGACGAAGCTGATCCGCGTGATCGACTTGATGCCCTTGAACCCGTATTTCCACGGAACTACCAGCCGGATCGGCGCCCCGTTGGCGTTGGGCAGCGTCTCGCCGTAAAGTCCCACGGCCAGGATGGTCAGCGGGTGCATCGCCTCGTCAAGCCGCAACCCCTCCACATAGGGCCATTCGAGCACCTGGAAGAGGCCGCGCTGTCCCGGCATCTCGTCCGGCCGGTAGACGCTGGTGAAGGCCACATACTTGGCTGAACCGAGCGGCTCCACCTGTTTGAGCAGGGTCGCGAGCGGAAAGCCGATCCATGGAATGACCATCGACCATGCTTCCACGCAGCGCATGCGGTAGATGCGTTCCTCCAGCGGCGTCTTGCTGATGAGTTCCCCGACATCGAAGTCGCGCGGCTTGTGGACCAGCCCGTCGACGCGAAGCGTCCACGGTAGCGGCTTGAACTTGCCGGAATTCGCGCTAGGCGCGCTCTTGTCGGTGCCGAACTCGTAAAAATTGTTGTAGGTGGTCGCATCCTTTTTGGGCGTGACGATCTCGTTGGTGCCGAACGGACCCTTTGCCGCCTTCAGCGGGGTGGCATCGGCGCTGGTGCCCGCCACACCGGACAGGGCAGCCGCGCCAAGGCCCGCCATGATCTCGCGCCGGTTGAGATAGAGATGCTTGGGCGTGACCTCGGAATAGGGAATTCGAGGGATAATGGGACTGCGCATCGTGACATCTCCATCGGATCAGGGAATATGGCCGCTTGTGAGCCTCCCGTTCTGGTATTGCGTAGCGCGGATAATTGCATGGTATGCTCTTCGTCCGCGCATCAAATCTCGGTGACGCCGCTTCTCGTTCCGAGGGGGATGCGCCGCGAATCATTCCCGGTGTATCCGCATGAGCGAGACTGACAGCCACCCTCGATCAATCGTCATCTATGTAGATGCGGACGCATGTCCAGTAAAACCGGAAGTATACCGCGTAGCTGAGCGCTACAATATTAAGGTTGTGCTTGTCGCCAATCGGCCAATTCACATCCCGTACAACAATCATCTGATTGAACGAATCACCGTGGGAACGGGCCTGGATGTTGCGGATGACTGGATCGCCGGTCGTAGCCGTCCGGGGTGTATCGTCGTGACGGCCGATGTGCCGCTGGCGGCCCGGGCCGTGGCTGCGGGAGCCGTTGCAATCACGCCGAAGGGCAAGATTTTCACGGCTGAAAACGTGGGAGAAGCGCTGGCCACACGCAATCTTATGGACCATCTGCGCTCGTCCGGACAGATCACCGGAGGGCCTTCTCCCTTCACGCCGCGGGACAGATCCGCCTTCCTGTCGGCTCTCGATCTGGCGATTGTGCGGCTTCGCAGGGAAGGCTTCGGCGCTTGAGGGTCGCACGGAGCTCGTGCAGACTGTGAACTCTGACGAAGTGCGACAAGATGGTCAATATTTCACAGATCTGTTTAACTATTAGATGATTTGCTACTTTACACATTTGCAATTGGCCTCAAGCTGGACTAATTGCAATGTCGTGATTGGGCCCCGGAGTAATAGATGACCAATAATTCCAACGACGACATAGTGCTGCTTACAGCGGATATTGTATCCGCTTACGTTGCCAACAATCCTGTTCCCCTGTCGGAGCTGTCCGGTCTGATCAGCCTGGTTCACAGCTCTCTCTGCAACGTTGGTTCTGCAGAGGCAGCGGAACAGCCGGAACCGCAGAAGCCGGCAGTGAACCCGAAGCGGTCTGTCTTCAACGACTACATCATCTGCCTCGAGGATGGTAAGAAGTTCAAGTCGTTGAAGCGCCATCTGACGAGCCACGGCATGACGCCTGAAGAGTACCGCAAGAAGTGGAACCTTCCGGCGGATTATCCGATGGTTGCGCCTGCCTACGCGCAGTCGCGCTCGGCGCTGGCCAAGCAGATGGGTCTCGGACGCAAGCCGGCCGCTGCTCAGGAGGGAGAGGGCGCTCAGGCGCCGGCCCGTCGCGGCCGTCCGAAGAAGTCGGCCAGCTAAGATCCACGATAGAAACACCCCCAGGGCAGTCTCGTCTGCCCTGGGGTGTTTTTCATTGGATGGTGCCGTCCGCCGCGTGCTCGCGGTGAGCCACGGCAAGAGTGCTCGCGATTGTCCGGACCGTCTGCCCGCAATCCTTCCTCCCGAACAGTCTTTTTCCGAATGTCTGAACGTGGCTGACCTTGTGCCGGCCGCGGCCTTGCGGGCATGTTGCGGCCCCGCGCGAGCTGACCGCGCTTGGCTTCTCTGCCCCCTCGCCAAGGTGGCGTCTGCTGTAGTGTTGCAGGCCGCAGAATGCTCCTCTGGGCTCCAGCCGAAAAGCATTCTTCAGCGTTGCCCGAGAACGCCTCTGGCAGGATCTGGATCGTTTCGGTCTGGGCGTTTTGACCACATCCGCGTTTGACGGCCATGCGTACCGCTGGATGAACGGCCGCGGAAAGGCGAGCGACGGTTCTCCGGATACAATTTCCTATAATCGGCTCTGGTCCGGGTTTGAATTCCAAGGAAGGTGGGGCAGAGATAAATTTTGTCTATGTCTGGATCCGGGAGTCGCGGTTTTCTTTTGTTCGTTCTGTGATTGGATGGGCTGTCATTTAAAGTATTAATTAGTTAGGTGTCAATGACGAAAAACATATTGTTTCCCTGCGCTTAAATATTTAACTAATTAAGATTGTAGTTCAATTCCCAGATATTTGAAAAAACTAATGACATTCTATCTTGAACCGCGCCGGGTTTGCCGGAGGCTCCAACTCCTGAGTAGGATGGAGCATCATGAGCAAGACGACGAACAAGTTTTCCCCTGAAGTGCGCGAGCGCGCGGTG
>NZ_BAABGS010000016.1:0-112078 GCF_039541695.1 Chelativorans composti
CGCGGGCGGCCCTGCAACCCCAACCAGCGATGCCGCCCGCGCTGGCGCCACGACCATCATTGCACTAACAATCAAATTGGACCCGTCCGTGGGGGCCGATCAATGCCGGCTCCCGTCGATGGTGACCACGCATTCGGCCGGGAACGTCGTTTGATGATGTGATTGCGCTCTACTTGAAGTTTCACTCCGGGGCGCATGGGCAAATCATGTTGCCTTGAAATATGGGCCTCATGGATATCTGGATCGGTCACTTTACTTTAACGAGGATAGATACGACAAAGCGTTCGCCAGCTTGATCGATGAGATCGAGCGATCAACTGACACCTTTATTGCCCATTACGTGAAGAAGTACAGTGATCCAGAGTATCCACCGGTTTGAATGGCGGCCGAGATTATGTCGCTTGGGCAATTATCGAAATGGTACAGCAATTTAAGGCTGAGGGCGGACCGTGGATGGATTGCAAAGATCTATGGTCTTGATGAGAAGGTCTTAGTATCGATTACGCATCATTTGACTTATGTCCGGAACAGTTGTGCCCATCACGGCCGACTTTGGAACAAGCAATTCACGGTCACAATGACCGTTCCGAATTCGCCAAGCTCCTTGCGATTGACGATGAATGCAGCTGCCCCGCGAAAACTCTACAACACGCTGGCTGTACTGGGGTATCTGATTGGCATTATCGCGCCAGGGTCCGAATGGCGCAAACATCTGGTCCGGTTGATCGCAAGCTGCCCGCTCGCAGAGCCTGCTGCCATGGGTCTTCCTGCTGGATGGCAAGAAATGCCCGCTTGGAGGACAGCGTCATTCTGAATAGGTTTATATGTTGTCCACACCAGTAGCGCCAACTCATCGTCGGACTGAACTTCGCCCGATCACTCGCGCGGGTGACCCAACAACTGCTTCAGGCGAAGTAACGCATTGAGAGAGGGCGCTTGAAACCAAGGACCAAAGCGATCACTTAGCTATGAAGGGTCCAAAACTCGCCTTCTTGGAATGGTGCCCAGGAGAGGACTCGAACCTCCACGACTTGCGTCACTGGTACCTGAAACCAGCGCGTCTACCAATTCCGCCACCTGGGCCGTTGATGCGATGCCATCTAAGGGGTCCGGCGCGTCCTGTCAACGAGCTTTCGCCGACTTTTTCACTTTCATGCTGTGACTTTTTCACCGGATACGGATTTGCAAGGCTTTGCACACCTTTGAAGGTCACAGAACAAGGGGCCGCGACGGGTGGAGGCAGACGGGAGAGGCTCCATAAGTGGCCGGTGAAGGGGGAATCAGCGGGGTCGCGAATCATCCGTGGCTTGCCGCAACCGCACCGGCAGTTCACCATGGACATCGGCGCGGCATCGGGCTACCCGTGATTCCATGAAAAAGGGCGATCATCTCTTCCTCGTCGACGGTTCGGGCTACATCTTCCGGGCCTACCATGCGCTGCCGCCGCTCACCCGGAAGTCGGACGGGCTTCCCGTGGGCGCGGTGTCGGGCTTCTGCAACATGCTGTGGAAGCTGCTCAGGGACGCGCGGAACACGGATGTCGGCGACGCGCCGACGCATTTTGCGGTGATCTTCGACTATTCGTCGAAGACGTTCCGCAACGAGCTCTTCTCCGATTACAAGGCCAACCGCACGGCGCCGCCCGAGGATCTGGTGCCGCAATTCGGCCTCATCCGGCAGGCGACGCGGGCCTTCGGCCTGCCCTGCATCGAAATGGAGGGCTACGAAGCCGACGATCTGATCGCCACTTACGCGCGGCTTGCCACCGAGGCCGGGGCGGAGACGACCATTGTGTCGTCCGACAAGGACCTGATGCAGCTGGTGAGCGATTCCGTGTCCCTCTACGATCCGATGAAGGACAAGGAAACGCGCATCCCCGAGGTGATCGAGAAGTGGGGCGTGCCGCCGGAGAAGATGGTGGACCTGCAGGCCCTCACGGGCGATTCGATCGACAATATTCCCGGCGTGCCGGGGATCGGGCCGAAGACGGCAGCGCAGTTGCTCGAGGAATATGGCGACCTCGACACGCTGCTCGCGCGCGCGCATGAAATCAAGCAGCAGAAGCGGCGGGAAAACCTGATCGCCCATGCGGACAGCGCGCGCCTTTCGCGCGAGCTGGTGCGGCTTAAGAATGACGTGCCGGTGGAGCATGGACTGGACGAGCTGGTGCTGACGCCGACCAACGGGCCGAAGCTCATCGCCTTCCTGAAGGCCATGGAGTTCAATTCGCTGACCCGCCGCGTGGCGGAGGCGACCGGTACCGACGCATCCGCGATCGAGCCGTGCCATGTGGAGGTGCAGTGGGGCGCGGAGGCGCACGGACCGGACATGCAAGTGACCATGACCGCGACCCCGCCTTCGGGGGCGGGCGAGGAGGGTGAGGTTGCCCCCGTCCGCAACCACGAGGAAGCCGAAGCCGATACGCCGGAGCGAATGGCGCAGAAGATTGCCGCAGAGATGGCCGCGCTGCCATTCAACCGGGCGGGCCATGTCTGCATCCGCGATGTGGCAACGCTGGAGCAATGGGTGCGGGAGGCGCGGGAGGCGGGCCTCGTCGCGATCAACGCTCTCATCAGTTCGGGCGATTCGATGCAGGCCGAGCTCAGCGGTTTCGCGCTCGCCGTCGCGCCAGGCAGGGCAGCCTATGTGCCCGTGGGACACCGCGAGCGGGCCGAGGATCTCTGGGGCGGCGGCCTGATCGAGGGGCAGGTCCCGGAACGCGAGGCGCTCGCGGCGCTGAAGCCGTTGCTCGAGGACGCGTCGGTGCTCAAGGTTGGCCATAACCTCAAGCAGGACTGGCTGGTGCTCTACCGGCGCGGCGTCGAGATGGGGCCGGTCGACGACATCATGCTCATGTCCTATGTGCTCGAGGCCGGCCTGCACGCCCATGACGTCGAAACGCTGTCGAGCCGTTGGCTCGGCTACAACCCTGTCTCGTTCAAGGACGTGACCGGCAGCGGCAAGGGCAAGGTCGCCTATGACATGGTGAGCCTGGAGCAGGCGACGGCCTATGCGGCCGAGCAGGCGGACGTGACGCTCAGGCTCTGGAAGATCCTGAAGCCGCAGCTGGTCGCCAAGCGGATGGTGTCGGTCTATGAGCGGCTGGAGCGACCGCTCATTCCGGTGATCGCGCGGATGGAGCATCGCGGCATCACGGTGGACCGCCAGATCCTGTCGCGCCTGTCGGGCGACTTCGCCCAGGAAGCGGCCGCGATCGAGGACGAGATTTACGAACTCGCCGGCGAACGCTTCAATATCGGCTCGCCCAAGCAACTGGGCGACATCCTGTTTGGCAAGCTCGGGCTGCCGGGCGGTTCCAAGACGAAGACGGGGCAGTGGTCCACATCGGCGCAGGTGCTGGAGGAACTGGCCGAGGAGGGCCATCCGCTGCCGCGCCGGATCGTCGACTGGCGGCAGGTGACCAAGCTCAAGTCAACCTATACGGACGCGCTGCCGGGTTACATCAATCCGGTGACCAAGCGGGTGCACACGTCCTATGCGCTGGCGGCAACGACCACCGGGCGGCTCGCCTCGTCGGAGCCGAATCTGCAGAATATTCCGGTGCGCACGGCGGAAGGCCGCAAGATTCGCACGGCCTTCGTGGCGGCGCCGGGCCATAAGCTCATCTCGGCGGACTACAGCCAGATCGAGCTGCGGGTGCTTGCGCACGTGGCGGACATTCCACAGCTCAAGCAGGCGTTTGCCGACGGGCTGGACATCCATGCGCTGACGGCGTCGGAAATGTTCGGGGTGCCGGTGGAAGGGATGCCGGCCGAGATCCGCCGGCGGGCGAAGGCCATCAATTTCGGCATCATCTACGGCATTTCGGCCTTCGGGCTCGCCAACCAGCTTGGCATCCCGCGGGAAGAGGCGGGCGCATACATCAAGAAATATTTCGAGCGGTTTCCGGGCATCCGGGACTACATGGAGGCCACCAAGGCCTTCTGCCGCGAGCATGGCTATGTGGAGACCGTGTTCGGGCGCCGCGCCCACTATCCCGACATCCGGGCTTCCAATCCCTCTATTCGCGCGTTCAACGAGCGGGCGGCGATCAATGCCCCCATCCAGGGATCGGCGGCCGACATCATTCGCCGCGCGATGATCCGCATGGAGCAGGCGCTCGAAGAGGCCGGCCTGCCGCAGGTGCAGATGTTGCTGCAAGTGCATGACGAACTGCTGTTCGAATGCCCGGAGGACCAGGTGGAGCGCGCCATTCCGGTGATCCGTCGCGAAATGGAAAATGCCGCCGGACATGGGCACGCGCTGTCCGTTCCACTCAAGGTAGATGCACGCGCCGCGGGTAACTGGGACGAAGCTCACTGAGATTTTACGACCGGTTTACACGTTCGCCGGACAAACGGGCAGGGACGGGAAACGTTCCGGCCTGCCGTTTGTTTTTCCACGCATTACTGTTGTTATTTATTATATATATGAGAAGCATATAGATCATTTTTTTTGAATATATTTCATTCATTTTATACAACCTTATGGCACTCTGGGTTGTAAAAATGAGTCTTTGGTCATAATTTGGTGCTCTGTTTCAGGACGGAGATACTGTCGGCAACTGAATTTAATTAATCTGCTAATTTTATGGTGTTTATCGATGGTCAAGAATAAGAATTGCGCTGACATACTGCAGCCAGAGCGTCCCAACATGCAGGCTATCCGTGGCATAATAGGATACGCGCTGCGGCGAGCCCAGCTATCGGTGTTCGATGATCTTATCCAGACGCTGGAGGAGTTTCACCTGCGTCCGGCCAATTTTTCCGTTCTCTATGTGATCAACGAAAACCCCGGGTTGAACCAGTCGGAGATCAGCTCGGCGCTTGGCATCCAAAAGACCAACTTCGTTCAGGTGGTGGACAGGCTGGAGAAGGCAGAGCTGATCAAGCGCTGCCGGGCCAAGCATGACCGCCGCTCCCACGCACTCTATCTCACAGACAAGGGCGCCGAACTGTTCTACAAGGCGCGCGAGCAGCACAAGCAGCACGAGAAGCGCATGATCGAGCGGCTTGGCCCGAACGGACGTGAGCAACTTCTGCCGCTTCTATGGCGGCTCACCAGCGAATAAGACCGCATTCCAGGCCGCTGGATTGCGCTTCCGTCCTGAACGAGGAGCATTCTTCGATCCTGGCTGGGACTGCTCCGAAAATTCGCCAGAGGGGTAAGTAAAAGACAGGCCCCCGGGATGCGCGGCATCCCGGGGGCCTGTCTTTGCCGAAGCGTTGGCGCGACCCTGATCAGCCGATCTCGGGCACCTTGCGGACGGCGCCGAGGGCAGCGCTCGTGGTCATGGCCGCATAGGCGCGCAGGGCAGCGGTGATCTTACGCTTGCGGGGCTTCGCCGGCTTCCAGCCGAGCGCATCCTGCTCGGCGCGGCGGCGGGCAAGCTCCTCGTCGCTGACCGCCAGATGGATGGTGCGGTTCGGGATGTCAATCTCGATGATGTCGCCATCACGGACCAGGCCGATCGCGCCGCCTTCCGCGGCTTCCGGGGAGACGTGACCGATGGAGAGGCCGGAGGTGCCGCCGGAGAAGCGCCCGTCGGTAACCAGGGCGCAGGCCGCACCGAGGCCCTTCGACTTCAGGTAGCTGGTCGGGTAAAGCATCTCCTGCATGCCCGGGCCGCCGCGCGGGCCTTCGTAGCGGATGATCACGACCTCGCCGGCCTTCACCTCGTTGCCGAGAATGCCGCGAACGGCATCGTCCTGGCTCTCGTAGACGCGGGCGGGGCCGGAGAACTTGAGGATCGACTCGTCCACACCGGCGGTCTTCACGATACAGCCGTCAAGCGCAATGTTGCCCTTGAGAACGGCGAGGCCGCCGTCCTTCGAGAAGGCGTTCTCGATGCGGCGGATGACACCCTTCTCGCGGTCAAGGTCGAGTTCCTTCCAGCGGTTGTTCTGGCTGAAGGCGACCTGGGTGGGCACGCCGCCGGGGGCTGCGCGGTAGAACTGGCGCACCTGCTCGTCGTTGGTGAGCCGAATGTCCCACTTGCGGATGGCATCGCCGATGGTGGGCGCATGAACCGTCTTCGCGTCGGAGTGGATGAGGCCGCCGCGCTCCAGCTCGCCCAGGATCGCCATGATGCCGCCGGCGCGGTGAACATCTTCCATGTGGACATTGGCGACGGCCGGGGCAACCTTGCAGAGCACCGGCACCTGGCGGGACAGGCGGTCGATGTCGTCCATGGTGAAGTCGACCTCGCCCTCACGGGCGATGGCGAGAATGTGCAGCACGGTATTGGTGGAACCGCCCATGGCGATGTCGAGCGCCATGGCGTTCTCGAACGCGGCCTTGGTGGCGATGGAGCGGGGCAGAACGCTTTCGTCGTCCTGGCCATAATAACGCTCACAGAGATCGACGATCTTGCGGGCTGCCTCAAGGAAGAGCTGCTCGCGGTCGGCGTGGGTGGCGAGCATGGAGCCGTTGCCCGGCAGGGCGAGGCCAAGGGCCTCGGCAAGGCAGTTCATCGAGTTGGCGGTGAACATGCCGGAGCAGGAGCCGCAGGTGGGGCAGGCGGAGCGTTCGATCGCCTGCACATCGGCGTCGGACACCTTGTCGTTGGCGGCAGCGACCATAGCGTCGACCAAGTCGAGGGCAACCTCCTTGCCGCCGAGAACAACCTTGCCGGCCTCCATCGGGCCTCCGGAAACGAAGATCGCCGGGATGTTCAGGCGCATGGCCGCCATCAGCATGCCGGGCGTGATCTTGTCGCAGTTGGAAATGCAGATCATCGCGTCGGCGCAGTGGGCGTTGACCATGTATTCGACCGAGTCGGCGATGAGCTCGCGCGACGGCAGCGAGTAGAGCATGCCGTCATGGCCCATGGCGATGCCGTCATCGACCGCGATCGTGTTGAATTCCTTGGCGACGCCGCCGCAGGCCTCGATCTCGCGGGCCACAAGCTGGCCAAGGTCCTTCAAGTGCACGTGACCGGGCACGAACTGCGTGAAAGAATTGACCACAGCAATGATGGGCTTGCCAAAATCGCTGTCCTTCATGCCGGTCGCGCGCCAGAGGCCGCGGGCGCCAGCCATGTTTCTGCCGTGAGTGGTCGTGCGGGAACGTAAGGGTGCCATTACTCAAATCCACCAAAAGAGATCGCGTCACCTATATAACTCTACAGGCCCGAATGCCACCCTGCGGCGCGAGGAATGATCAGCCAAGAGCAAATTCTTTCCCGGGTGGCATCCGTAATCACGTTTTCGAGAGCTGTTCTTAATTTATTACGAAAATGTAACAGTGTTGCCCTTGAATTGCCGCTTTGTCGCGCAACATATACAGGGTGTCGGCAATTATTCCGCCGAATGCCAGTTTAAGGCCCGTCCCCCGCCTTTCTGGCACTATACGCGTAACCTAATTCCCCTCTCCGGGTTGCGCGTAGTCATAAGACCGCCGTGGCTCCCCTCCGCCACGGCGGCACTTTCTTGTCTGCATCAGAATACGTACTATCAAGGCGACATGGACATGCCGCTCACCTGTTCGCGCGGGCCGCAACCCGCCGCGTCAGAGGGGCGGCCAATTGTTGTGGAACGACCCTTCCGCGTCCATCCGCTCGAAGCCATGGGCGCCAAAGAAATCCCTTTGGGCCTGGATGAGGTTTGCGGTGCCGGTGGCGCGACGAACCTGGTCGAAATGGCCGAGCGCTGCTGCGAGGGTCGGGACGGGAAGACCGGCGAGGGCACATTCGGCCACCAGGCGGCGCAGATGCGTGTGGGCATTGTCGAGATATCCGGAGAACACA
Source organism: Chelativorans composti (assembly GCF_039541695.1). Classification (NCBI taxonomy): domain Bacteria; kingdom Pseudomonadati; phylum Pseudomonadota; class Alphaproteobacteria; order Hyphomicrobiales; family Phyllobacteriaceae; genus Chelativorans; species Chelativorans composti. The sequence continues at coordinate 7,748 of NZ_BAABGS010000016.1, forward strand.
TCGGTGAGCAGGAGGCTTTCAGCCTCCGGCAAGGCATCCAGCGCATCAGCGATCTCGCCCAGGAACTGGGAGCGGATGATGCAGCCTGCGCGCCAGATACGGGCGACGGTGCCGAGAGGGGTGTTCCACCCGAATTCCTTCGAGGCAGCTGCCATGACAGCAAAGCCCTGGGCATAGGCAATGATCTTGCCGGCCAGCAGGGCCTGTTCCAGCATCGTCACCTTTTCCGGCGAGAGCGGCGCGAGCTGGCCGGATGGCGGAAGGCCGAACCGCTTTTCGGCCTCCTGGCGCAAGGCTTTCATCGCGGAAATGCTGCGTGCGGCCACAGCGGATTCGACCGTGGTGGCAGGGATGCCGAGGTGCGCGCTTTCGATGGCGGACCAGCGGCCGGTGCCCTTCTGCCCGGCGCGGTCAAGGATCACATCGACGATGGGCTGGCCGGTCCGGTCATCGGTCACCGAGAGGACGTGGGCGGTGATTTCGATCAGGTAGGAGTTGAGGCGGCCGCGATTCCACCCGGCGAAGATGGGGGCAATCTCGCCGGCCGGCAGGCCGAAGCCATCGCGCAGGACGCCATAGATTTCGGCAATCATCTGCATGTCTGCATATTCGATGCCGTTATGGATGGTCTTCACGAAATGGCCGGCGCCGTCGGGACCGACCCAGGCCTGACAGGGCTCGCCCTCGTAACGCGCCGCGATTGCGTTGAGGATCGGCTCAATGCGGCGGTAGGAGGCTTCCGGGCCACCGACCATGAGGGACGGGCCGTGCCGTGCGCCATCCTCGCCGCCCGAGACGCCCATGCCGATGAAGTCGAGGCCAGTGCCGGCGAGCTCGTTCATGCGGCGGCGCGTATCGCGGAAATTGGCGTTGCCGGCGTCGATGATGATGTCGCCGGGATCGAGCAGAGGTCTCAGGGCGGCGACCTGCTGGTCCACCGCGTCACCCGCCGGAACCATCAGGATGACCGGGCGGGGCCGCGCGATGGCATCCTTCAGCGCTTCCAGCGTGTCACAGGGAATGATGTTGGCGGCAAGCGGGCCGGCCGCTTCGGCAAACCCGCGGGTTCGGGATCCCGTGCGGTTCCAGACCGCGATGCGAAAGCCCTTCTCCGCAATGTTCAGCGCCAGGTTTGCCCCCATCACGCCAAGGCCAATCAGGCCGATGTCGGCTTTGCTCATGGACCATTCCTCCAACAAGCGCAGATGAACGCACGCGGCGTCGCGCCGTTCCACAGCCGTATGGAAGGGCAGCATTATGCCGAAATTGCGGGAGGGGGCGTTGCGTTCACCGTCGCGGCGAAGCGCGGACTCCGTTTCCAGCCTATCACTGGACCAGACACGCGGAACGCGTCGCTCTGCCCGGCCTCCCCCCGAGTGGCCTAAAAGGAAAGGGGCTTGCCTGAAAGCGCCTAGCGGCACTTGCGGGCGTAGAGTTCCANCAGCTTGCGGGAATGGAACTCGATGACATCGCCGGTCTCGATGTCGATCAGATGGTCGTGATGGCCGGTGGCTTGCTCGAAGCGAGCCCTGCCGCCCTCGAACTCATGACGCTGGATGGCGCCCTTCTCCTCGAGCAGCTTCATCGTGCGATAGACGGTCGAGAGCGAAATGCTGGGATCAACGGCAGAAGCGCGCTGGAAGATTTCGAGCGCGTCGGGATGGTCGTCCGTGTCGGAGAGGATCTGCAGGATCACCTGGCGCTGCCGGGTGATCCGCACCCCCGCCTCACGAAGCTTTGCCACGTAGTCATGCTTTTGCGGAATCGTCTCAACCATTGCCCAAATATGCTTCATCTTGCAGCGCGTTGCAAAGCCCGGCGGCCGGTAGGGAGCTACCGTCCGCGCACCGGCGGATCGCGGTCATGCCCTATTCCGATAATATGCAAAGATTTGGACTGTTGGGGCCGGTGGCGCGACATGCCCCTTGCATCCCGCGACCGACAGAGGCAAAGGATTGCAAAAGCCTCTGACACAGCACCCGGCAGGACGACGACAACGGAAGGACGCCATGAGACCTGTATTCGTTCAGCTTCGCTGCCAGCCCGGCAAGACCTACGAAGTGGCAGACGCGCTCTACGAGCGCGAGGTTGCTTCCGAGCTTTATTCGACGAGCGGCGAATACGATCTGCTGCTGAAGGTGTACATCCCGGAAGGCGAGGACATCGGCAAGTTCATCAACGAGAACATCGCCAACGTGCCCGGCATCGTGCGCTCGCTGACCACGCTGACATTCAAGGCTTTCTGAGCTGACGCCATCAGTCCGTGCGGTGACGGGCGGAAAGCCGCTTCCTGCCTTCCTGAAACCGCGCGGGAGGCGGCCCTGGAAAACCTGCCACTGCCAGCGCCTCGCACCCGCTCCGCTATCAAGGGGTTTCCGATGAACGCCGAGGAACTTGCGACCGCACTTCTGAATCAGGCGCAAGGCCGTGGCCGGTTCGTCGCGGCCATTGCGGGTCCGCCTGCGGCCGGCAAGTCGACACTCGCGGAAACGCTACACGGCATACTGACCGGGCGCGGAGAAAGGGTCGCCGTCCTCGGCATGGATGGCTTTCACTATGACAACGCGTTGCTCGATCGGTGGGGACTGCTTGGGCGCAAGGGCGCGCCGGAGACGTTCGATTTCCCGGGCTTTCGCGTGGCTCTAGAACGCATCCGGGAAGGTGCGGACCACGTTGCGGTCCCGGTGTTCGACCGGTCCATGGAGCTGGCGCGCGCTGGGGCGGCGATCATCACACGTGACACGCGCATCGTGATCGTCGAGGGGAATTACTTGCTGCTCGACGAGGCGCCGTGGGATTCGCTCGATCCGCTATTCGACTTTTCCATCTATCTGGACGTGCCGGAGGCCGTGCTCGAACGGAGGCTCGAAGAGCGGTGGAAGCTTCACCCCAACGGGCGCGACAAGATCGACGGCAACGATCTGCCCAACGCACGCCGCGTCGCCACCCACCGCAAGACGGCGGATCTGGTGATCAGGCTTCCGGATTCGACGCCACCCTGAGTTCCGGCTAAGGTCTGCGGACGCCGCACCAGGGGGGTGGGGAATCGCGATCCGGCGCGGCACATGTCACCAAATCTCCATGGAACAAGTGCAGACTCGCGCCATTGTTCCGATACCATCCTTGGTCCAACAGGGAGTTTGCCGATGATCGTTGCCTATGAACAGCCGCGCATGCCGCGCGGGGTCTGGAGCTCTGCGTTCCTGTCATGCCTGCTGCTCGCTGCGGTCGGTTTGGGATCGCTTTCAGCCGCCGCACAGGGGCTCGAAAGCGAAGGAGCGATCGACGCCATCATCGGCTCTGACGTGAAGACCGACGAAGCCAAGCGCGAGAGCGATCTGAAGCGCGTGGTCGCGGCTGTCGAAAACTCACGCGGCAGCGCGGAACAGGTGCGCAAGGCCTACAACATCGACACCCTGGAAATCGTGTTCGTGCCGGAGATCTCGGAAGAACTTGCCCGGATGCTGGCAGAGCACGACGCCGACGTTCGGGTGCTGCGCGAGTCCATCGAGGGTAGCGCAATCTTCTATCACGCGGTGGATTCGCGCTCGATCATGCTCACGAACATCATCGCGGCCGAGTTCGGAGAGGATGGAACCGTGACAGTGTTCGTCAAGGGAACGAGCGATACCGCCGACCGGGAAGTGGAAACGCCGCCGGTGGATTAGGTTTTCAGGGTCGGCGGCAGGCGATGGGGCGGCTGTAGAGTGCCTCGACGCGGGTGATAGCCTGGTCCAGCGGCTCGATGGCGACAGTCATGGAGAACCCATTAGCGTGGACGATCTCGCCCGGCCGGGTGACGATCGCGACATGTCCGGGCCAGAACACGAGATCGCCGCGCTGCAGTTCTTCCAGGTCGGAGTCAAGCGGCGTGCCGATGGAGGTCATCTGCATGTCGGTGTCGCGGATCACCGTCCGCCCCGTCATGCGTATGGCAAGCTGCACCAGACCCGAGCAGTCGATGCCGAAGCCGCTGCATCCGCCCCAGAGGTAGGGCGTGTGGATGAGCATCTCCGCCACGGAGACGTAATCGTCCGCATGGCTGTCGATGGGGCGAAGATGGCGGAGGAAGATGGCGCGGCCGTCCTCCAACATACCATAGCGATTGCCGCGCGTTTCGACCTCCTCGACGACCCTGACCTGAGCGCCGAGACTGTGGGTCATCGAGGCGGGCTTCTTCAGTTCCGGTTCGGGATAGACGAAGGTGCGCGGCACGCAGACGACGTGGGTTGCCTGGAAGGGGCCCTCGTCGATGCTGCTGTCCGGCACATAGCCCACGTAGCCGTCGCGCTCCGCCTGGACCCAGGCCCAGCCGTTGCTGCGCTCGAACACCCGGACGTGGTCACCATGCAGGAACTGGGTGTCCATGCCGGAGGAGCCGTCCGGAGCCTGGTGAACCCGGGCGACGGGGACGGCGATATGGAACAGCTCGCCATCCACGAAACGCTCGGCCTCCACCTTGCCTTCGAGTCGCCGGTCCGCCAGATCCGGCCTGAACGCGTTCAGGCGGCGGTCGAGTGGCGTGACGGTCGGGCTCGCGGACATGGGCACTGCTCCTCGGACTATTTCCCGTAACGTTCGGTCAGAACGGCATAGAGCGCGCGGATGGCCTGCGCTTCAGCCCCGACGGGGCAGGCCGGCTTCTCGACGGGCGTCCACGAGAATATGTCAAAATGCGCCCAGGTTGCAGCATTTTCGACGAAGCGGTGCAGGAAGAGCGCGGCCGTCACCGAGCCGGCAAAGCCGTCCGTGGTGGTGTTGTTGATGTCGGCGATGCGCGACTTGAGCTTATCCACGTAGGGCTTCCAGAGCGGCATGCGCCAGACCGGATCGGCAACCGCCTGGGCGGCGTTCGCCACGGCGGCGGCGAAGTCATCGTCGTCCGTGTAGAAGGGCGGGAGATCCGGGCCCAGCGCCACGCGCGCGGCACCGGTCAGGGTGGCCATGTCGATGAGCAGCTCGGGTTTCTCCTCGTCGGCGAGCGCCAGCGCATCGGCCAGCACGAGACGGCCTTCGGCGTCGGTATTGCCGACCTCGACGGTGATGCCCTTGCGGCTCTTCAGCACGTCGCCGGGACGGAAAGCGTTGCCGGAGATGGAGTTTTCGACCGCGGGAATGAGGACGCGCAGGCGCACGGGCAGTCGTGCCGACATGATCATCGAGGCAAGGCCCAGGACGTGGGCCGCGCCGCCCATGTCCTTCTTCATGAGCAGCATGCCGCTCGCAGGCTTGATGTCGAGGCCGCCAGTGTCGAAACAGACGCCCTTGCCGACCAGGGTCACCTTCGGCGTGTTCGCGTCGCCCCAGGTAAAGTCGATGAGGCGCGGGGCGGTGGCGGAAGCGCGGCCGACCGCGTGGATCATCGGGAAGTTCTTCGTCAGCAGGTCGTCGCCCACGATCGACGTGAAAGCGGCGCCGTGGAGCCCGGCCAGGCTGCGGGCAGCTTCCTCGAGAAGGTCGGGGCCGAGGTCGCTGGTCGGCGTGTTGGCGAGGTCGCGGGCGAGATAGGCACCCTCCGCGATTCGCTTGACGGCCTCGGCGTCAGCGCCTTCCGGCAGGGTGAAGGTGATTTCCGGCGTGGGCTTCGCGCCATAGCGGGTGAAGGCGTAAGCGCCGAGCTTCAGCGCCACGGCGGCGAGCGTCGGGACCTCCGGCGTGGTGGCAAAGTGCCAGCTGCCCTTCGGCAGGGTGCGCGCCAGCTTACCGACCAGCAAGGGGTCGGAAGCATCCTTGCCGAGGCCGAAAAAGGCGCCGGCGAGGCCGCCGTTCTCGCCCGGAATGGGAAGCAGCGCCCCGCTCGCGCCGGTGAAACCGTTGGCGGCGGCCCAGGCGCGGGCTCGTTCGCCGGCTCCGCATTCCTCGAGCTTGCCGTCACGGACGAGATACACAGGCAGGGAGTCGGAAGGCTTCCGGGCAGCGAATTCTAGCGGCATGGCTGATTCCTCACTGAATACATGCCCGCACCACTAGCATATTCCCAGGGCGGGAGACCATGCGCGGGTTTTCAAACCTTGGCATGCAGCGTTGTGAGGGCTTCGCTGCGCTGTGCATCAGCCGCGATGATCACCCGACAGAAAGAGCGTTTGCCATATTTTGTTCTTAGGTATTGCGTTATGTGATCCAAAGGCGCATTTGGGCGACCAAACCCGTCTCAGATGATTCCGCGGCAGTCCGCCTGCCCATCCTCCTGACATCAGGGGAAGAAAATCAGCATCATGCGCGCATTCTGGAAAAGAGGCCTTGTCCTAGCCGTCATCAGTCTTGTGCTCGTTGCCGGTGTTCTCGCCCTCAGGGCGACCACGTTCCGGGAGGTGGACCCGGCCAATCCTTTGGCAAGAACGGTGAACAGCGCGCCCCAGGCGACGGATGTGGTGGTGCTCGGTGCATCCCGCGCGGCCACGCTGGGATTTCCTGAAATCCGCGAACTGGTCGAACGGAATACCGGCCGCAGCGTGACGGTGCTGGCGACCGATGGCTACGGCATCCTGCCCAATGCGCTGTTGCTGGACGTGCTGCTGCGCAAGACGCATCCGCAGACCGTGGTGCAGGTGGTCGACACGTTCGCCCTGCTGTCACCGCGGTGGAACGAGGACCAACTTGAATCCGGAAACCTCTACGCGCACTCGCCGCTCGACGACGATATCCTGGAGGTGCTGAAGCAGGATCCGCTCACCAGCGGCAAGACCTATGCCTACATGCTGGGGCTTGGCGGGGAGAAGGGATCGGGCGAGGCGCGCGCCGCCGAGATGCGCAGCCCGGTGGATTTTGACCGGACCCATGTTCCGAACGAGCAGCTGGATGCGCAGCGGGTCGCCGAGCTCTATGGCGACAGCCGTGCGGAACTGATCGCCGGTTACGTATCGCGGCTCGGGGGCATGGCGCAGGCCGCGCGCGGCGCCGGAAGCGAGTTCCTTCTTCTCTTCATGCCGGTGCCGCCGCATTTCAGCGCCCGCCTGCCGGAAGCTCATTACGCGGTGATCCGGCAAATCAGGGACATGGCGGAGCAGCTGGACCTCTGCGTGCTGGATCACATGGACGTGCTGCCCGGCGAGGAAAACTACTACGATACCGATCATCTGAACCGCACCGGCGCTGAACGCTACGCGAGCGGACTGCTCGCGGAACTTCTGCTGCCTTCGCAGGGCGACGATGAGTTCGAGGACGTCCGCATGTGCGGTTTCGCCATGGATCGGGAGCTGCAGCAGCAAGAGTAGTAAATCGGTACTCTTGGCGCCGGGCGCCGCGGGCCGCATCCCGCATCCCTCACCGCGTTAACCGTCCATTAGGGTTAACGAAATATCACTCCCAGCAAGTGTTCGTAACAGTTTGCAGGGGCGGTGTATGCGGGACATAACAGTGACGGGGGCAGGGCGGATCCGTTTTTCCCGCTTGGTCTTGGCGGTGGCCCTGGCGGCGCTGGTTACAGGCTGCTCGAGCGGGCGCGGCTTTGGTCCCACGAAAACGGCATCCGTGGATCCCATGCCGGTGGGTTCGGTGTCCGCGATGACGGAGCCGCAGTTGCGCGCCACGGCGGACAGGCTGGGCCAATCCTACGTTCGCGATCCCAAGAACAAGACGGTGGCAATGCAATACGCCAACGTACTGCAGATGAGCGGGCGCAACGACCAGGCGCTGGCGGTAATGCGGCGGCTCGCCATCGACTATCCGAAGGACCGCGACGTGCTGGCCGCCTATGGCAAGGCGCTCGCCGCGGCGGGCGAGCTGGAGCCGGCGCTGGACGCCGTGCGGCGCGCGCAGACGCCGGAGTATCCCGACTGGCGCCTGCTCTCGGCTGAAGGAGCCATTCTCGACCAGCTGGGCCAGCCGGAGGAGGCCCGCGCGCTCTATCGCAAGGCGCTCGAGATCCAGCCGAATGAGCCGTCAGTGCTTTCCAACCTGGGCATGTCCTATCTGCTGCAAAACGACCTGCGCACCGCCGAAATCTACATGAAGCAGGCGGCCGAGGCGCCGGGCGCCGACAGCCGGGTGCGGCAGAATTATGCGCTTGTGGTGGGGCTGCAGGGGCGTTTCGCCGAGGCGGAGGCCATCGCCGCGCGCGAACTCACGAAGGAGCAGGCGCAGGCCAACGTCGCCTACCTGCGCAGCATGCTCGCCCAGAACAATAGCTGGAGCCAGATCGCCCAGGAGGACAAGCGGCGCAGGAGCTGAGGCTCCTTCGCGGGCAGGAGGTCGCTATCGGCCACACATGTCCGCTACCGGTTCAAGAGGGGAGAAAACGGCGCGGCAAGTTTGCCGCGCCGTTTCATTTTGGCTGGCCGGAGGTTGTTTCGTGTCCAAATTTGGACTATGTTTGCTTTTGGATAATGTGAGGTGATGATGGCCAAGGCGAGTCAGGCAGGAAAGATCGTCGAGGCGGGACAGCAGATGCTCATGGCGGACCGGTTCGCGCCCGCCAACCGACGGCGGCTGAGTGCCCCCGGCTTCCGGACGTTCCTCGCCATCGCCGATCTCTGGGGGCTCACGGAGGAACAGCGCCGGCTGGTGCTGGGCTATCCGTCGCGCTCCACCTATCACGCATGGGCGAAGAAGGCGCGCGAGCACGAGGACTTCACGCTGGACGTGGACACGCTCACGCGCATTTCCACCGTGCTTGGCATTCACAAGGCCCTGGGGCTGCTCTACGGTGCGCCGAGGGAGATGGTGGCGTGGCTCAGGGGGCCGAACACCGCGCTGGTATTCGGCGGGAGGGCGCCGATCGATGTCATCACCAGCGGCACGCTCGATGCGCTGCTCACCGTCCGGCGGTTCCTGGATGCGGCGCGGGGCGGCATCTACATGCAGCCGAACGAGGTGGACGAGGCGTTCACGCCCTACAGCGATTCCGACATCGTGTTCCGATGAACAGACTGGAGCCCGCGCCGCAACCCACATACCGCCTGATCCCGTCGCGGTTTCCGCCGGTCGGGCTGTTCGACACGGTGTCGACCGCGGCGGATCTGGAAGCCGTCATGGAACTGGAAGGCTGGACCAACGACCGGCTGGTCGTGGAGCGGATCGCCCGGCTTCCGAAGGAGGAATGGGTCTTCGGCAGGCCCAATTCCAGCATCGTGATGGCGGCGTTCCTGCATGCTCCGCCGGGCGGCGCGCGGTTCAACTCAGGAGAGCTGGGGGCCTGGTATGCGGCCGCCTCGCTCATCACCGCGGCGGCCGAGGTGGCCCATCACCTGCGCCGGGAAGCGGCATCGCGGGGGATCGAACAACCGATCAGCCGGGTTTATCGGGCCTATTCCGCCCGGCTCGAGGGGGAGTTCGTGCAGATCTGCGGCAGGCAGGCAGAGATGCCCGAAATCTATGCGCCGGACGACTACAGCGCCTCACAGGCGTTCGGCGAGAAGATCCGCGGGGAGGGCGGCGACGGCATTCTCTATGACAGCGTTCGCCACGCGGGCGGAATCAATGTCGTGGCGTTCAGGCCGAGCAAGGTGCTGGACGTTGTACAGACGGATCACTTCGAGATCACCGTGTGGGCCCACCGCCGCGCGATCGACGTCAGGCGGATTGCATCGGGCTAGCGCAGAGGGGCCCGGCTGATGTTCGAGGCCCCCTCTCGGCAAGCCCGCCCCTCGGCAAGCTCCGGATGAGCGCGAGGCAGCCGAGCAGGCTACCAAGCGCGGCCGGGCGGAAGCTGGCGCACAAAGGTTTCCACGGCATAGATCCGGCCGTTGGCCATCGCCATACCGAAGCCGAATTCCTCGAAATCCGGGCGAAGGATGTTGCGGCGATGTCCGGGACTCTGCATCCAGCGGGCGTGGAATGTCTGCGCCTGCGCGGAGGGCGGGACGCACCGCTCGCAGAAGAGAATGTTTTCCCCCACCGCCTGCCAGGCGCCGCCACCATGGGCGCGCCAGCGGTTGGCCACATCGCGGCCCTCCGGTGAACGATGGCTGTAATAGCCGCGGCGTGCCATGTCTTCTGCGTGCGCCTGAGCGGCCGCGTTCATGACCGCATTGAACCGCAGGGGCGGAGCGCCCACTTCCCGGCGTGCGGCGTTGACCTGCCGGAGCATGTCGGCGCGGATGGAGGCGAGATTGCTGACCTGCTGCACCGGATTGTTGGAAAGCTGGGTCGCGCAGCTGGCCAGAAAAAGCAAGGAAAGGAGCGTCGCGACGAGAAAAAGCGGTCGTCTGTTCATCGTTGATCCTTCTTGTGGCCTTAGAGAGCCGGTTTGCGAAGGAACGGGGCTGTTAATCCGAATTCCGCGATTCAGACAAGCGGCCCCCGTCCCGGATTGACGCCCGGGCGAAAGGGTCGGGCGCGACCCGTTCCATCCAGGCAAGAGGCGGGTACGCCGCAAACGCCGCTGGCGGGCACCAGGTTCCGGACAGGCCGGTAAAACCCTGCAGTTGTGAACGGCGGCAGGGACGCGCGAACGCATTCAGGCATGCGGCAGGCGATTTCGGACGAGGCCCGCGCGCGGCAGCCAGGCTCAGGCCCGCAGCTAGGCCGTCCAACCTCCGTCGATCATGAAGGTCTGGCCCGTGAGATAGGGGGCGCCCGCGACGAAGACGACCAGGGAGGCCACTTCTTCAGGGGTGCCGAAGCGTCCCATGGGCAGGCGCGACAGCAGCGTCGTCCGCGTGCCCTCGTAGTCTCCGGTCGCCTTCAGGCGGTCGTTCATGGAAGGCGTGTCGATCACGCCGGGGCAGATGGCGTTGCAGCGGATCCCGTGGGAGACACATTCCGCCGCTACGGATTTCGTGAGCCCGATGACCGCCGCCTTGGTGGTGCTGAACGTGAACTGGCCAGGAAGTCCCTTCACGTAGCCCGCCGCCGACGCCATGTTGATGATCGAGCCGCTCTTGCGCGCGATCATTCCGGGGAGCACCGCACGGATCATGCGGATCATCGATTTCACGTTCAGGTCAAACGCGAAGTCGAGGTGGTCCATGTCGAAGTCGAGGATCATGTCGTGGTACATGATCCCGGCGCAGTTGAAGAGAACGTCCACCGATCCGATTTGGCTGACCAGTGCGGCGACGGCTCTGTCGTCCAAGACGTCCAGCTTGTGGGTCGTGATGGACGGGTGGTCCGCCTCAAGTACCTTCACGCGCACGCCATTTATGTCAACCGCATGAACACGGGCGCCAGCCCTTGCAAAGGCGAGGGCACTTGCACGTCCAATGCCCTGGGCGGCGGCGGTGACGAGAACGGTCTTGTCCGAAAGTGCGGATGTCATTTCTGAAAAGAAGTCCTTTCCATGAACAAATGAAGGTCGCGCGCGGGAGCAATCACGACCGCCGTATAATGATGTTGCGGAAAAATATCATGTGGGATGCTCACGGTGCGCTCTCAAGGCGCTGGCGGCCCCGGAAAAGAAATTTTTCGTGAGGGGAACAAATCGGTTGAAGGAGTGCTTATGTTATCGGCGGCGGCCCGGCGAGCCGGCTGGGCTGCCGCCAATCTTTTTGCATTATCCGTTTTGATGGGGATAGCCATGAAGATTGCGCAGATTGCACCCTTGGCGGAAAGCGTGCCGCCGAGGCTCTATGGCGGAACCGAACGTGTCGTTTCCTTCCTTACTGAAGAACTGGTCCGCCTCGGACATGAAGTGACCCTTTTCGCTGCAGGCGACTCGCTGACGTCGGCCGAGCTTGTGCCTGCCGCGCCGCGATCGCTGCGCCTGAACCCGGACGTCCGGGATCCGATCCCGTATCACCTCATTCTCCTCGAGCACGTCCGGAAGCGGGCGCACGAGTTCGATATCCTGCACTTCCACATAGACCTCCTCCACTTCCCGCTGCTGCGGCAGCTCGGCGCCAGGACGGTCACGACCCTGCACGGACGGCTGGACCTGCCCGACCTGAAGCCGTTCTATTCCATGTTCTCGGACGTCCCGCTCGTATCGATCTCGAACGACCAGAGGCGTCCGCTCCCGATGGCGAATTTCGTCGCCACGGTTCACCACGGGCTGCCCAGGGATCTGCTGCCGTTCTCGCCGAAACCGGAGGGGTATCTCGCCTTCCTCGGCCGGATCTCGCCCGAGAAACGTCCGGACCGGGCGATCGAGATCGCGGTCAGGGCCGGCATGCCGCTCAAGATTGCGGCAAAGATCGACAAGGTCGATGAGGCCTACTGGTACGAGCACATCAAGCCGCTGGTCGACCGTCATGACAATGTCGAGTACATCGGCGAGGTCAACGAGAAGGCCAAGGCCAGCTTCCTGGGCAACGCGGCGGCGCTGCTGTTCCCGATTGACTGGCCGGAGCCCTTCGGTCTCGTGATGATCGAATCCATGGCTTGCGGGACCCCGGTCATAGCCTTCCGCAACGGCTCGGTGCCCGAGGTCATCGACCATGGTGTCAGCGGCTTCATCGTCGACAGCGTCGACGAGGCGGTGGAGATGGTCGCCCGCCTGCCGCAGGTTGACCGGGCGCGCGTGCGTTCTACCTTTGAAACCCGGTTCACCTCGGAACGCATGGCATCCGACTACCTGGCGCTCTACCGGCGCCTCATCAACGAGCGGAAGCCCAGCATTCCGGTGGAGACGGAAGTGCTCGCGGGGGTGACCCAGATAGGCTCTTCCTCGTCATAAACAGCCGGAGGAGAAGGCGTTATGGGTTTTGAAGATCCCTTAACACCGAAACCGGACGAAATCGCCACCACGAGGACGCCGCAGTTCTTCATTGCGGGAAACGCTCCCTTGCAGGAGCGTCGTCCTCGGACGCTCAAGCACGGCGACACGTTCGCCATATTCGACCACAATGGCGACGTTCTTTCTGGTCCGGGCAGTCTCGATGGGATGTTCCATCGGGACACCCGGTATCTGTCCCATTTCATGCTGACCGTTCGGGGGGAGCGACCGCTCCTCCTGAGTTCGGCCCTCAGGGACGACAACGCACTGCTCATCTTCGACCTCGCAAATCCGGACCTGGAAGACAGCGAGGGCAACATCTTCCTGCAACACGACCGCATCCACATACGGCGCACGCGGTTCATATGGCGGGATACGTGTTTCGAGCGCCTGAGCCTGCACAATTTCGACGAACATACCCATCAGGTGCCCGTCGAGATGACGTTCGCGGCGGATTTCGCGGACCTGTTCGAGGTGCGCGGTACCGACCGGAAGCGGCGGGGCACATACAATCCTCCCGTCGTTGAGGACAGGAAGGTTGTGCTTTCCTACACGGGGCTCGATGGCGTGCGGCGGCAAACGATCCTGCGCTTCGACGAACAGCCGGACGAGCTGACGGAGGACAGGGCAGTCTACAACGTCGAACTCGAGCCGGGACAGACGAAGCAGTATTTCATCGAGATTGCCTGCCAGAGGGCCCCCGCGGAAATGTCTCCCCGCCGGCAGTATTTCTCCGGCCTGCGGGAGGCCCGGCGGGAGGCACAATCCTCTCTGCGGAGGGCAGCCGCGGTCATTTCCAGCAACGACATCTTCAACGAGGCCATACGCCGGTCGATGGCAGACCTCTACATGCTGGTCACCAGGACCGAGCACGGGCCCTATCCCTATGCCGGCATTCCGTGGTTCAGCACCGTGTTCGGCCGCGATGCCCTGATCACCGCGGCTGAAGTGCTTTGGATGGATCCGTCAATTGCCAAAGGCGTGCTCAGGCACCTGGCGGCCAACCAGGCCACCGAGGAGGATCCGGAAGCCGATGCGGAACCCGGCAAGATCCTGCACGAGGTGCGCTACGGCGAAATGGCCGAACTCAAGGAAGTTCCGTTCCGGCGCTATTACGGCAGCGTCGATTCCACGCCGCTGTTCATCATGCTCGCCGGCGCCTATTTCGAGCGGACGAACGATATCGAGACGGTCCGCGAGCTGTGGCCGAACATCAAGGCGGCGCTGGAATGGGTGCAGAAATACGGCGACCGGGACGGCGACGGCTTCGTGGAATACGGTCGGCGGACAACGGCGGGCCTGGCCAACCAGGGCTGGAAGGACAGCTGGGATGCCGTGTTCCACGCAAACGGCGAGCTCGCCAGGGGGCCGATCGCCCTGTGCGAGCTGCAGGCCTATGTCTATGCCGCCTGGAAGGCGGCGGCGTTGATCGCCGAACATCTGGGCTTCCAGGACGAGGCACCCGTCTACCAGGCCCGCGCGGAAGACCTTCGAGCCAGGTTCGACGAGGTTTTTTTCGATCAGGAACTCAGGACCTATGTGCTGGCGCTGGACGGGGACAAGCGCCCCTGCCGTGTGCGGACGTCCAACGCGGGGCATGCGCTGCTGACGGGTATCGCCTATCCGGAGCGCGCCCATGACGTGGTGCGGACGCTCATGGATCCCACCTTCTTTTCCGGCTGGGGCATCCGGACGGTGGCGACAACCGAGGCGCGCTACAATCCCATGAGCTACCATAACGGCTCGATCTGGCCGCACGACAACGCGCTGATCGCCGCCGGCTTCGCCCGCTACGGCTACAGGGTCGAGGCCGCGAAGATCTTCGACGGTCTGTTCGACGCCGCGACCTATATCGAGCTCAGACGGCTCCCGGAACTGTTTTGCGGTTTTCCGCGTCAACGCCACCGGGGACCCACGTTCTATCCGGTCGCCTGCTCGCCCCAGGCGTGGGCGGCGGGTGCGCCGCTGTTCCTGATGAAGTCGTGTCTGGGCATGAGTTTCGACCCGGTGGGCAATTCGGTCTCGTTCCACCAACCTTGCCTGCCGGAGTTCCTGGACATGCTGATCCTGCGGCGGATACGCCTGCCGGGAGGCAGGGTAGACGTGATGCTGCGAAAGGTGGGCGAGGAGGTGGTCGTGCAGGTGCTTGACCGCGAGGGCGACGTGCGCGTGTTGACGGCGTACTAGTCACCACCCGGTCAGGTTTCGCAATGCCGGGATGACTCGCCCGGCATTGGGCGACGAATGGTCCGTCATTCCTCATCCGGCCGTTTCGGCGGTTCCTTCGGTATGATGCTGATTGCCCCACCGATTTCCAGAACCGCGAACTTGATCTGGTCCAGCCTTTCGACTTCGTGCTCGGCACGCGCAGCTTCGAGAATGTCGTCCAGTCCGACGCGCGAGCGGCGGATGGCTTCCTCATCCAGTTTTCCGAGACTGATCAGGACAGTGGGCGCGCCATCCAGCAGCCGGTTCACCCGGGGAGACCACAGCTTGACGTGGGAGAGCGCGATGTCGAGGCCGAAGAGGGTCACCATCAGCACGACAGCATTGGTGATCGAGAAATCGTCTCCGAGCAGCGCCTGTTGCGTCGTCTCGGCGATGATGAGAAGCAGGACGAAGTCGAAACTCGTGATCTGGGCGAGGGTGCGACGTCCCGAAAGGCGCATGGCGGCCAGGAGAATGACGTAGACCGCGATACCGCGGATGACGGTTTCCATTGTGGCGTCTCCTGTTCAGGGAAGGATCGCGGCGGCAAGCCCGATCCGCTCACCGTTCAACTCGACCGCGAAGGTGGGAAAGCCCGGCGCCCGGGGCCGAATCCCGAGGATGATCGGCGTCCGCGCACCGGTCTCTGCAGGGAATTCCATCGCAACGCCGCCAGGCTGCAGCCATTGCCGTGCCGGCCCGGGAACGGCGCTCTGCAGTTCGTAGGATTCGACAAAGTCCGAATCGAGCACGACCAGGATCGGTTCGCCGGAAGCATCCGGGTGGATGCGCAGTTCATCGGGCGTCAGCCAGCGGCCGATGCGCGGATATTCGAGCGATCCGGCGGAGAACCGCGCCGTGGCGCGCGAGAAGGGGCCGCCAGCCCCCGTAAGGCCGAGCAGGGCGAGAAGGACGATGAAGGCGAAGACACACCACGCGATCCGTTCCAGGCGCCAGAAAAATCTCTGAAACGTGCGCGGTTCTTCAAGCTGCAAGCCATCGCTGCGGATGGGAGGATGTTTCACGGCATGTCCCCGTGTTCCGAATTGGCTGTAAACCGGTTCGGAGGGCGGAGGTTCCCCGCGCGGGAAGAGAAGCGGTCGGCGGAGCGGGCGATTTGCCGGACGGAATGGAAAAGGTTAGCGTTTCGCCTGTTCATTTGCGGATCACCGCAGACAGATCCCATTGTCGCGGTTACAGCGGGGCAACAAGTCTCCACTTTTGCCGGAATGGCACTATGTGAGAGGCACAGAACCAGTGACCGCTACGGTTTCAGAAGGAGTCGCGACATGCAGGAAGACCGTATCCAGAAACTCGAGATCCTTGTGACCGAGCACGAGCGGACGATCGAAGAGCTTTCAAATCAGCTTACCGAGCATTGGGCGACAATCGACCGGCTGGAAAAGATGCTGCATTCGCTGGCCGAGAGGTTTCTGACTCTGGAAGAGGCCGTGGCACCGGAGGTTCCGGGGACCAAACCGCCGCATTATTGAGCTGTCACCGTCACAAATCAGCCGTCAGCGGTCCCGGAGCGAGCTGAGCGTATGCAGTCCGGGGTCGCGTCACGTCAACTGCCAGGCGATCCAGAGCATCGACAGGGCGATGATCCAGAGCGCCACGCGGCCGGAGCGGGAGTGGCGCGCTTCAGCTCTGCCGATGGCCTCCGCCGTTTCCCGGTCGAAGCGCAGGCCGTTCTCGGCCATGCTGTCCATCTCGCGCGAGACGCGCTCGAAGCGGCTCACCAGTTCCGGGGTCTCGCGGGCAAGTGTCACCAGCGCCTTCACGCTGTCGCGCGCGTCGGCCACGAAACTTGCCGGGCCGAGGTTGGTGCGGATCCAGTCGGAGACGACCGGCTCGGCCGCGCGCCACATGTTGAAATGCGGGTCGAGCTGGCGGGCGACACCTTCCACAACCACCATGGTTTTCTGCAGCATCAGGAGCTCGGTGCGGGTCTGCATGTCGAAGAGTTCGGTCACCTCGAACAGCAGGGTGAGCAGGCGGCCCATGGAGATGGTTTCGGCCGGCTGGCCGTGAATCGGCTCGCCGATGGCACGGATGGCCTGGGCGAATGCCGCCGGGTCGTGGTAGGCGGGCACGTAGCCCGCCTCGAAGTGAACGTCGGCCACGCGGCGGAAGTCGCGCGTGATGAATCCGTAGAGGATTTCAGCGAGGAAGCGTCGCTCCTTCTTGCCCAGACGGCCGACGATACCGAAGTCCACCGCCACGATGGTGCCGTCAGGTTCCACGAACAGGTTGCCCGGGTGCATGTCGGCGTGGAAGAAGCCGTCGCGCAACGTATGCCGCAGGAAGGACTGGATCAGGTTGACGGCGAGCTGCTCCAGATTGTGGCCGGCGGCGCGCAGCGCCTCGATATCCGACATCTTGATGCCGTCGATCCACTCGATGGTGAGCACGTCGCGGCCGGTGCGGGACCAGTCCACCCAGGGCACGCGGAAGCCGGGATCGTTCTTCGTGTTTTCGTGGATCTCGCTGATGGCCGCGGCCTCGAGGCGCAGGTCCATCTCGATGCGGGTGGTCTGGGCCAGCGTCTGGGCGACTTCGACCGGCCGAAGGCGGCGGGTCGAGGGCACGAAGCGCTCCTGCAGGCGGGCTGCGAGATAGAAGCTCTCCAGGTCGTTGTTGAAGCGGCGGCGCACGCCGGGGCGAATGACCTTGACGGCGACCTTCACTTCCTCGCCATCGCGCAGGATCTTTGCCGGATGAACCTGGGCGATGGAGGCGGCGCCAATCGGCTCGCCGAATTCCGTGTAGAGGGCGTCCAGCGGCTGGCCGAGCGAGCCCTCGATGAGGGCGCGCGACTGCCCGGTGGGGAAGGTCTGCATGCGGTCCTGCAAGTGGGACAGGTCGCGGGCAAGGGCTGCGCCCACCACGTCCGGACGGGTGGCGAGAAACTGGCCCAGCTTCACGTAAGAGGGGCCCAGCCGGTCGATCGCGCGGGAAAGGCGTTCGGAACGCGGAACGTCACCGGAGTGGCGACGCGACAGGAGGCGGGCCAGGCGCCAGCCAAAGCGAGGGGCTCCCTCGAGCTGGTCGCCGGGCGCGGCGGCAATGACGCCTTCGCGCAGCATGATCCAGCCAGCCCGGACGAGACGGAGATATGCGCCGAGGGTGCTCATGCGGATGTTCAGATCTTCCAGCCGGAATGCGCGGCAGCGATGCCGCCGGTGTAGTCGCGCCAGGTGACGCGCGAGAAGCCGGCCTTGCGGATCATCTCGGCGAAGTTCTCCTGGTTCGGGAACTTGCGGATGGATTCCACGAGATACTGGTAAGACTCGGCGTCGCCGGCCACCATCTTGCCGATGCGCGGGATCGCATGGAACGACCAGGCGTCATAGAACCTGTCCAGCATCGGCACGGTCACCTCGGAGAACTCCAGGCAGAGGAAGCGGCCGCCTGGCTTCAGCACGCGGAAGGCCTCGTTGAGCGCCACCTGGATGCGGGGCACGTTGCGGATGCCGAAGGCGATCGTGTAGGCGTCGAAAGTATTGTCGGGAAAGGGCAGTTCCTCGGCATTGGCCTCGACAAAGGTCAGGTGCTGGTCGATGCCGCGCTTGACGGCGCGGTCGCGGCCCACGCTCAGCATGGAGCCGTTGATGTCCAAAACAGTGACATGGGCGTTGCGGTTCGAGGCTTCGACGATGCGGAAGGCGATGTCGCCGGTGCCGCCGGCCACGTCGAGCGCCTTGTAGCCGGGGCGCTTCGGCGGAGAGAGCCAGTCCACCATGGCCGACTTCCAGGCCCGGTGAAGCCCGGCGGACATCAGGTCGTTCATCAGGTCGTAGCGGTCCGCTACGCGGTGGAAGACGTCATTGACAAGGTGCTGCTTCTCGCCTTCGCGAACCTGGCGAAAGCCGAACGCAGTCTCCATGCCTCCGGCGGCAGTAGTACGCTGTTCCGACATTGCACTCTCTCAGAAATCGGCGGGACCATAGCCGATCCGATCGCCGCGCGCCATTGCCAATACGTCCGCGGAGCCTTTTTGCGGGCATGGAATTTCGCCGCATTGACCGACCGCAACGGAAAAAGGGCCCGCGTGGGGCCCTTTGAAACTCCGGTTTGCGGCGTTTTCCGGACGGGACGTCCAGGCCGATCCGGAATGACGTCAGCGCCTTTTGATCAGTCGACGGGCTGCTTGGTCTTGCGCAGGTAGGGCAGGATCGTCTCGAAGCTGCCGAAGCGCTTGACGGCCTCCTCGTTGGAGACGGCGGCGGTGATGATGACGTCCTCGCCGGGCTGCCAGTTCGCCGGGGTGGCGACCTGGTGCTTTGCCGTCAGCTGCAGCGAATCGATCGCGCGCAGGATCTCGGCGAAGTTGCGGCCGGTGGTCATCGGGTAGGTCAGGATCAGCTTGATCTTCTTGTCCGGACCGATGACGTAGACCGAGCGGACGGTCGCGTTGTCCGCTGGCGTGCGGCCGGCGGCGCTGTCGCCAGCATCGGCAGGCAGCATGTCGTAGAGTTTGGCAACGGTCAGATCGCGGTCACCGATGAGCGGATACTCGACGCGATGGCCGGTGGCCTTCTGGATGTCGTCCTTCCAGCGCTCGTGATCCTCCACCGGATCGACGGAGATGCCGATGATCTTCACGTTGCGCTTCTCAAACTCGTGCTGAATGCCGGCCATGGCGCCCAGCTCGGTGGTGCAGACAGGCGTGAAGTTCTTGGGATGGCTGAAGATCACACCCCAGCTGTCTCCAAGCCATTCGTGGAACCGGATGGTGCCGTGGGTGGTCTCGGCGGTGAAGTCCGGCGCGGTGTCGTTGATGCGAAGGCCCATGAGAGTCTCCCTGTCCAGAGTGCGTTTTTTCTAAAAATACGGCGAACGGGAGAAAAAAGTGAGCACTGGAAAAACTTCCAGTGCTTCACGATTAGAAAAATATCCCAACCATTGCGGATAAGACGAAAAACGAGTCCTATCCGCGGGCTGACACGCTTTGCGTCAGGCTTTCTGCCTCACCTGGTAGTCCTTCACCGCCGAGAAACGGACGGCTTTCCAGCGTTCGGCCTCGTAGTTCAGGCCGAACTCGTGCGGGGCGAGGAATACCGGGTCGCCGTCCAGGTCGCGGGCAATATCGCCGCGGTGGGCAGTGATGAAACGCTCGAGCTCCGCCTTCTCGTCAGCGTCGATCCAGCGGCAGATGGAGAAGCGCGAAACCTCGAAATCGACGGGCAGCGAGTATTCGAGCTTCAGCCGCTCCTTCAGCACGTCGAGCTGGAGGGCGCCGACCACGCCGACGATGGCGGGAGAACCGTCCTCCGGATTGAAGAGCTGGACGACGCCTTCCTCGGCCATCTGCTGCAGGGCTTCCTTCAGCTTCTTGGCCTTCATGGCGTCGGAAAGCCGGACGCGGCGGAGAATTTCAGGCGCGAAGTTCGGCACGCCGCGGAAGAGAATGTCTTCGCCCTCGGTGAGGGTGTCGCCGATGCGCAGCGTGCCATGGTTGGGGATCCCCACCACGTCGCCCGCCACGGCCTCGTCGGCGGTGATGCGGTTGCGGGCGAAGAAGAACTGCGGGGCCGTGAGGCTGATTTGCTTTCCGGTGCGGACGAGCTTGGCCTTCATGCCGCGCTGCAGGCGGCCCGAACAGACGCGAACGAAGGCGATGCGGTCGCGGTGGTTCGGGTCCATGTTGGCCTGGATCTTGAAGACGAAGGAGGTCAGCTTTTCCTCGGTCGCCTCGACGCGGCGGGTGTCGCCCTCCTGGGCGCGCGGGCCGGGGGCCCAGGCGCCGATCGCCTCAATCAGGTCGCGCACGCCGAAGTTGCGAAGCGCCGAACCGAAGAAGACGGGCGTCAGGTGGCCTTCCAGGAAGGACTGAAGGTCGAAGGGCCGGCAGGCTTCACGCGCCAGGTTCAGTTCCTCGATGAAGCTCTCGCGCTGGTATTCGGGCAGCAGGCCGGCAACATCGTCGGATTCCGGGCCGTTGACGGGGATGGGTGTTTCGTCGGCGTCAGAACGGCGGATGGTGTTGTTCTTCAGGTGATAGGTACCGGCGAAGTCCTTGCCGAGGCCGATCGGCCAGGTGATGGGCGCGGTGTCGAGCGCCAGCTTCTGCTCGATCTCGTCCAGGATCTCGAACGGATTGCGGCTCTCGCGGTCCAGCTTGTTGACGAAGGTGATGATCGGAATGTCGCGCAGGCGGCAGACCTCGAAGAGCTTCAGGGTTCGCGGCTCGATACCGCGCGCAGCGTCGAGCACCATCACCGCCGAGTCGACGGCCGTCAGCGTGCGGTAGGTGTCGTCGGCAAAGTCTTCGTGGCCCGGGGTGTCGAGCAGGTTGAAGACGTGATCGCCGTACTCGAAGGTCATCACCGAGGTCACGACCGAAATACCGCGCTCGCGCTCGATCTTCATCCAGTCGGAGCGCGTCTGGATGCGGTCTTTCTTCGCCTTCACCTCGCCGGCGAGCTGGATGGCGCCGCCGAACAGCAGCAGCTTCTCGGTCAGCGTGGTCTTACCGGCGTCCGGGTGCGCAATAATCGCAAAGGTGCGGCGGCGCGCCACCGCATCGGATAAAGTCTCAGCCATGGATGGATCCTTTTGTCGGGGCGCTCCATACCAGCCAAGGCGTCGCGTGTCGATTGAAAATGGGATCGGAGCCCGCACGAGACGCGGGTTCTGCGCCGGGCGGGTAGTGAAGGCTTCTTCTTGTGGAGGCAGGAGAGGAGGTCTTTCTCTCCCGGAAAAATTCCTTGGAATGATGGCTCGCAGAATTGACCCCCCGGTCCGCGCGGGCCAGAAAGGGGCCATGTCTAGCATATCAAGCACATCGAACGCCGCTCCAAGGATTGGGCTCGTCCGGCTCCCGCACGGCGAGGGACTGCCGCTGCCGTCCTATGAAACGGAAGGGGCTGCGGGCTTTGACCTGCGCGCCGCACTGCCGGAGGACCGGCAGATCATCCTGCTGCCCGGAAAGCGCGTGCTGGTGCCGACCGGCTTCATCTTCGAGATTCCGCATGGGTACGAGGGGCAGGTGCGTCCCCGCTCGGGCCTGGCGCTAAAGCATGGCATCACGTGCCTCAACACACCGGGGACGATCGATAGCGACTATCGCGGCGAGGTGCAGGTGCTGCTCATCAATCTGGGCGAGGAAGACTTCCCAATCACGCGCGGTATGCGCATCGCGCAGATGGTCATAGCTCCTGCCATCCAGGCCGTGATCGAGGAGCGCGCGTCCGCCAGCGAGACCGGCAGGGGCGCCGGCGGCTTCGGCTCGACGGGCACGCGCTAGATACCGGTCGCTGTCCCGGCACCGAGACGGCCACGATCTGAACGGAACCACGATCTCACAGGAAAATGGCGGCGCGGAAAGACCCGTGCCGCCTGAGTCTGCCTGCCAAGATTTCCAGAAGAAGCCGAGGCGCAACCTGGCGTGCGTCAAACCGCGACCAGAACGCAGTCCGTCCCGAACTAGGTCTGTGGAGCGGTTCGCGCCGTGTTTGCCGAGACTTGACCGTGACGGCGGGCGTTATCCCTGGCACGCGCCTGTTCCTCGAGCCGCTGCTTGCGCGCGCAGGCCGGTCCCGGACCGCGCATGTAGTGGCGCTCGGGATGGTACCCCAGGTTCAGCATATCACGGGCGGCTGCGATGCTCCTACGCAGTACTTGAACCAGAGACATGGCACTCTCACACACCAGACTTCAGAATTTCGCTTCGTGACCGCACATTAACCGGCAAGGAATGAATGTACGATGAATGTGCTGTTAACTGTTTGAAGAAAGGCGAAAAATCTTGGCTGAAAGAGGTCAGGATGCGGGCAGATTCCGGGCAAGCGCCAAGCGCCTGCGGTGTGTGACCGAAAGGCTACAGAAATGGCCGTCACGAATATCGTCGGACCTGGAACAGGACCCATTTCTGGCGGTTAGGTCCGCGGGAAATCCCCGGAACCGAACTGAAAGGAAAACAACCATGGGTCTCTTTACCAGCGACATAAAGACAATGGAGGACCTGTTCGTCCACACGCTCGAGGACATCTATTACGCGGAGAACCAGATCACCAAGGCACTGCCCAAGATGGCGAGCCAGGCCACCAATCCGGTGTTGAGGCAGGGGTTTGAAGCGCATCTGCAGGAAACCGAGAACCATATCCGCAACCTGGAGGAGGTGTTCCATCTCCTCGGTCTGGAGCCGCGTGGGGCCAACTGTCCCGCTATCGACGGGATCATCGAGGAAAGCGACGAAATCACCGGCGAAGTCGGCGACGCCAACGTGCTGGACGCCGCTCTCATTGCTGCGGCTCAGGCGGTGGAGCATTACGAGATCACCCGCTACGGCACGCTGATCACCTGGGCGCAGGAGCTCGGCTACAACGATTGCGTTGCGGCTCTGGAACGCAACCTGGCCGACGAGAAGGCCACGGACCGGAAGCTCACAGAGCTGGCCGAAAGCCGCGTCAACAGCGACGCCGTTCATTAAGCTGCGGCGGTAGATTTGAGCCCGCCTCTGATCCCGGAAGGGGCATCCGCGATGACAGACTGTTGAATCTGTTGAATCGAGGCTGATGGGAACCTGATGCGGGCCTGACACGTTGCTTCACTGTTCATTACTTTCGATCTCCGGTCTGCCGCCCCGCTGCTTCCCTGCCGCGGGGCGGTTCTTTTTCCGGTGGCTCGATTGATGTAGAGTGCTGCCTGCGGCGGGTAATGAGGAGGCTCGCATGCGCTGGCAGTGGTCGGAAAAGAGCGTCGTTGCAGCGGCGATCGCTGCCGTTGCCGTGTTGTTCGCCATCGGCTGGGCGACCCGCGAGGACAGGAGCGACAGCCCGTACCTGCACATTTCCGGCGGCGGGTTCATCTTCAACTATCGCAACGCCGAGGCCTATTACGGGTTTACCGCGGAGGTGGCCCGGCCGGTGGAGAACGGGGCCATCCTGGAAGCGTCGTTCGATGATCCGGCTGGCGGGCCGCCGATCGTGGTCAGGGAACGGTTGACCACGATGACGAGACGCTATGCGGTCCGCACGCCGCCGCTTCGTGGGATCGAAGCAGGCAAGCCGTACAAGGTCTCCATCAAGGTCTACGACCGGCAGGGCCAATCACTGATATGGCAGACCGAACGCAGCTACGTGAGCCAGGTCGGTGACGAGGTGCTGCCGGAGGCTCCGCTGACGGTCGGACCGGGCTACCACCAGCCCGAGGGGCTGTCTGGCGAGAAGAAGAGTCCCGCGCACTGAGAAGGCCGCGCGGCGCGTTTTCAATATCTGTCGAGACGGTGGTATGGACGGGCGCCATTCGCCAGCATGGGCGATTGGCGCGCGCTGTCTGCGAACGGCGACACCCTTCCCGAGCCGTGAGCTCAGGACGTGGATGTGGTGTGGTTCGACGTGTGGAGCTGGCTGCGCTCGAAGAAGAGCACGACAAAGATCGCAAAGATCAGCGGGATGATCAGATAAAACAGGCGGAAAACCAGCAGCGCGGCGAGCACATCCGCCTGGGGCATCTCGTCGAGGCCGGAGATGAAGGCCAGCTCCAGCACGCCGAGGCCTCCCGGCGCGTGGGACAAGAGCGCCAGCGAGAAGGAGATGACGAAAATGCCCAGCACCGACAGAAATCCCGGATTTCCGGCTTCCGGCAGCGCAAAGTAGATGATGGCTGCCGCGCCAACGATTTCCATCGGGCCGATGATCATCTGTTGAAGGGCAATGGACGGGCGAGGATAGGCGATGACAACCTTGCCGATCTTCAGCGGCTTCAGGCGCAGCAGGCTGCCGCCGAGATAGAGCGCCACGACCAGCAGCAGCAGGATGCCGCTCACCGCCGAGGTTCCCACCGGCAGCATGTCCACGAAACGCTCCACCACGTCCGGATCGAAGAGGAAGGTGATGCCGCCGAGGATCATGATGCCGAGCGCAAAGGTGAAGGAACAGAACGCAACGAGGATGCCGACCTCGGTGGCGCTCACGCCCTTGGCCGCATAGGCACGGTAGCGGACCACGGAGCCGGAAAAGACCGAGGCACCGATGTTGTGGGACAGGGCATAGGTGGTGAACGAAGTGATCGTCAGGTACAGCCAGCCGATATTGTCCCGGCGCAGGTGCTTCAGAGCCAGCCGGTCGTATCCCGCGAGCGCCGCATAGGCGAACAGGGTGCTCACCACACAGAGAACCCAGTGCAACGGCGGGATGGCCGCCAGGCTGTCCCAGAGCTCGTCAAGCGAAAGTCCGCGCAGTTCGTGGTAGAGGAGCCATGCCGAAAACGCCACGGCAAGCAACCCGACGGTGGGCCATAGGTATTTCTTTACTTGCACGGCATCAACTCCAAGCCGTCTTCCGCATTTTCGCGAACGTCATTCGCACTTCCTTGCCCCCGCATTTGGACATCACGGCGCCTCACCAAATCCCCTGCCTCGTTCAGCTGGGCTACCCATCCTTCTGCTCACTGAGCCTCGTTCCTCTCACTGTGCTCCTGTGTCACTGCTCCCTGGAAATGATCGTTATATCGGTTGAATCGGGCCGGTTGACCGGGGCGATACTCTGGCAGCCTTGTACCAGCGTGGAAAGCTGAAAATGAGCGCGCGGCAATTTTCCATCCTGCGCAGGCGGTCATTTCCGGTTCCTCGCCGAACCCTTTTTCTCGGGCCGGCGCAAAGGACTGTCTTCCTTGCCTTCCGCCCAGTCTCGATAGAGTGCGGCCCGTCCGAGCAGCATCAGCGTCACCGGCGTCGTGACGGTGACGAAGATGCCGATGAGGATTTCGTGAATGACGGGACGGCCCTGCAGCCAGGTGAACAGGATCATGGACGCCATGACAACGCCGCCCGTTCCCCAACTGGTGCCGAGCGTCGGGGCATGAATCCGGTCGTAGAAGCTGCGCAGGCGCATGAGGCCGATGGTGCCGACCAGGGTGAGGAAGCTCCCCAGCAGCATGAAGGCGGAGATGACGATGGCGAGCCAAACCGGCATGTCCTGGATGGCGCTCATTCGATTACCTCACCGCGCATGAGGAACTTGGCGAGCGCCAGCGTGGCGACGAAGCCGAGGGCGCCGATGATGAGGGCGGCCTCGAAGTAGATGTCGGTGCCTGTCCGCATACCGAAGAGCATCAGCTCGATCATGCCGCAGACATAGAGGGAGTCGAGAGCGAGCACCCGGTCCTGCGCCCGCGGGCCGCGCAGCATGCGCGCCGTGGCGAGAACCATCGCCACCGCGACGGCGATCTGCGAGATCAGAAGCGACCAGCTCAGGATCATGGCACTCATTCAAAAATCTCCATCAGCAGGTACTCATACCGGTTCTTGATGAGATCGATCCAACCCTGCTCGTCCACCAGGTCGAAAACATGGATCACGAGCGTATCCCGCCGCTCGCTATAGTCGAGCCAGGCCGTTCCCGGTGTGCTGGTTATGATAACGGCAAGTACCGCGAGGCCGGTGGGATCGCGGAGTGCGAGCGGAATGGTCACGAAGCCGGAGTGCCGTTTGTGGTTGCCCTCATTCAGGATCAGGCGGACAACCGCAGCGTTGGAGCGGATGATGTCCGCCAGCACGATGGCGATCAGCTTCGGAATGAGAATCCAGCGCCGCAGGCGCGGCGTGGATGGCTGCAGCGCGTGCAGTCCCTGCGCCGCCAGCAGCGACACGATCGTACCCAGGATGAACTGCCCGGGCGTGAAGCCGGCCAGCGCCATCCACATCAGGATGAGGCTGACGATCAGGAGGGGATAGGGAATCACGCGGCTCACTGGACACCTCCCCTGTTTCCGGGCACGGCCTGCATCGCGTTCATCACGGCATTGATATACGCATCCGGCGAATGCAGGTCATCTGCCGTCGCTGTCATGAAACGCATGGCCGGACCCGCACCTATGGTCAGTCCCACGGTCACGAGCAGCAGGGCGATCACGGGGGCGATTTCGACCAGCAGGACACGTGGAACCACGCCCTCGATAGGCGCCCAGAAGGAGCGGATGCCTGCGCGGCTCAGCGCGATCAGCGAAGCGAAGCCGGACAGGATCAGGGCGCCAGCCAGCCACGAGGCCGAGGAGCGGATCGGCTCTTCGCCCAGGGTTTCCGGCTCGAACATCGCCGACAGCATGGCGAACTTGGCGAGGAAGGCGGAGAAGGGCGGCAGTCCGGCCAGCAGCATCGTGCAGATGCCGAAGCAGAAGCCCAGAATAGCCAGCGTCTGGGGGATGGCGATGCCTACCAGGGCCTCGTTGAAGTCTTCCTCCTCGTCAGTGTCCTCACCGAATGCTTCGAGCGTGACGGCGAGGATGTTGGCCGCCGGGTCCTGTCCGCGTTCGATCAGCTCGATCAGCATGAACAGCGCGCTGATGGCGGCGGTGGATGTGACAAGGTAGAAGAGCGCTCCGGCTGTCACTCCGTCGTTGGCGAAACCGACAGCGGCCAGGAGCGTGCCGGAGGAGATGAGTACGGAATAGCCGGTGAGCCGGCCCAGGGCCTGGGATGCAAGGACGCCGATCACGCCGAACAGGATGGTCAGCATGCCCGCCAGGAAGAGCAATTCGGCACCAAAGCCCGAAGAGCCGCCCGCCTTGACGCCGAAGAACAGCAGCGACAGCCGCAGCAGCACGTAGATGCCGACCTTGGTCATGATGGCGAAAATGGCGGCCACGGGCGCGGCAGCAGCCGCATAGGCATTGGGCAGCCAGAAATTGAGCGGCCAGATGCCGGCCTTGATCAGGAAGGCGATGCCAAGAATGGCCGCTCCAGCCTCGGCGATCGGGCGGCTCTGGTAGTCCAGCCCTCCGAGAAGGATGGAGAGCTGCGCCATGTTGAGCGTGCCCGTCTCGCTGTAGATCATCGCAACGCCGATCAGGAACAGCAGCGAGGCCACCAGGTTGATGACGATGTAGTGCATGCCCCACTTGATGCGGGCAGCGCCGGAGCCATGCAGCACCAGGCCGTAGGAGGCGGCTAGAAGCACCTCAAAGAAGACGAACAGGTTGAACAGGTCGCCCGTGAGGAAGGCGCCGTTCAGCCCCATCAGCATGAACAGGAACAGGCTGTGGAAGTGCGTGCCCGCCCGCTCCCAGCGCGCGGTGGCGAAGATGAAGGACGGCAATGCCAGGACCGACGTCAGGCACACCATGAGGGCAGACAGGCGGTCGAGCACGAGGTTGATCGCGATCGGCGACGGCCAGTTGCCCAGAAGATAGACCTCGACGGCACCCTGGCCTTCTCCACCGGCATGGGCACGGTCGAGCATCAGGATCGAAACGACCAGCAGCAGCGCGCACGCAAGGATGGTGAGCGTGTCCTTGAGCAGCCGCTCGCGTTCGTCGAACAGCAGCAGCAAAGCCCCCGCCACGAGCGGGATCAGGATGGGCGTGATGATCAGGTGAGAGGGGCTGAGTATCATCTTTCTGGCTCGCGTCCATCCACGTGGTCGGTACCGGTAATGCCGCGCGAGGCGAGCAGAACCACGAGGAACAGCGCCGTCGTGGCGAAGCTGATCACGATGGCCGTCAGGATCAGGGCCTGCGGCACCGGATCGGCATAGTTGGCGGGGTCGATCTCCGCGCCCTTCTCGACGATCGGGGCGGCGTTCATGCGCAGCCGTCCGGTCGAGAAGATGAAAAGGTTGACCGCATAGGACAGCAGCGACAGCCCCATGATGACCTGGTAGGTGCGCGGCCGGAGGAGGAGCCACACGCCCGAGGCAACGAGAATGCCGATTGCAAGGGACAGCAGGATTTCCATCAGACCCGCTCCTCCGTTTCAGCCTTGACCGCCCGCGCACGATGGCTGCGGATCGACTGGTGCGCGATCGCGATGAGCATCAGCACCGTCGCGCCCACCACCAGCAGGAACACGCCAAGGTCAAACATGAGTGCGCTGGCGACGGGGATCTCACCGATCACGTCCAGATGGAGGTGCCGGTAGAACGAGGTGAGGAAGGGATAGCCGAACAGCCACGCCCCCATGCCGGTGAATGCCGAAATCAGAAGACCCAGGGCGATCCAGCGGACCGGCAGGATGCGCAGGCGATCCTCCACCCAGCGGGTGCCGCCGGCCAGATACTGCAGAAGGAAGCCGATGGCCATGGTCACGCCCGCCGCGAACCCGCCACCCGGCAGATCATGGCCGCGGAAGAAGAGGTAGAGCGCCAGGGTGATGATCGCCGGGAACATCCAGTTCATGATGACGGACGGGATGCGCATGAAGTCATGCACGGTCTCGCCGGGCTCGCGTTCCTGCTGGGCATCGTCATAAGCGTTTTGGATGCGCTGCTGTTCCGGGACCTCGATGCTGTCGGGGGCCGGGCGGAAGCGGCGCAGCAGTGCGAAGACGGTCAGCGCCACGATGCCGAGCACGGTGATTTCGCCCATCGTGTCGAAGCCGCGGAAATCCACCAGAATGACGTTCACCACGTTGGAGCCGCCGCCGCCGGAATAGGCGTTCTGGACGAAGAAGTCGCCAATCGACGGAGCGGGCGTGCTCGACATGACCGCAAAGGCGACGATGGCCATGCCCAGGCCGCTGACGACGGCGATGAAGAAATCGCGGTTGCGGCGCAGGCGGTCGGCAATACGGGTGCCGTTGTCGATTTCCTCAAGGCGTTTGGGCAGCCAGCGCAGGCCCAGGAGGATCAGAACCGTCGTGACCACCTCGACCACGAGCTGGGTGACGGCCAGGTCCGGTGCGGAGAACCAGACGAAGGTCATGCAGGTAACCAGCCCCGCGCCGCTGATCAGCACGAGGGCGGCGAAGCGATGGTACTTGGCCAGCCACGCGGCGCCCACCGCGCAGGAAATGCCGACGGCCCAGAGGATGCCGAAGGCCGGATCCAGCCGCTGGATGCGGGTGATGTCACTCAGGAAGCCGCTTTCAAACAGTGGCCAGGTCCCGACCACCAGCGTCATCACCACAACGATGCGCAGCTGCGGCTGCAGGCGCCTCGTGCCGAGATTGGCCTCGATCCAGCGTGCCCAGCGCCATGAGACGGTGACGAGAATGCGGTCGAAAATACGCTGGCCCTTGAGCCAGCGCAGGCCCGGCGGATCCTCGGGTGAGGTCGCCAGATAGCGGCGCAGCGCCAGATAGAGCAGGATGCCCGCAGTGAAGGCGATCGAGCTCATGATGAGAGGCAGGTTGAAGCCGTGCCAGACCGCGAGGCTGTAGGAGGGCGTGCGTTCGCCAAGGACGGCAACGACGGCCGTATGCAGATAGGGCCCGATGGTCAGGCCGGGGATGATGCCTACCAGGAGACACGCGAGCACGAGCAGCTCGATCGGCAGGCGCATCCAGTGCGGCGGCTCGTGCGGCTCCTTGGGGAGATCCGTCGCCTTCGGGCCGAAAAAGACGGCGTGGATGAAGCGGATCGAGTAGGTCACCGCGAAGGCGCTCGCCAGGGTGGCAATGTAGGGCGTGGCGTGATCGAACCAGGAGTCGCGATACTCGATGATGGTCTCGGCGAAGAACATCTCCTTGGAGAGGAACCCGTTCAGGAGCGGCACGCCGGCCATGGAGGCCGCGGCCACCATCGCCAGAGTTCCGGTGATCGGAAGCGCGGTGAACAGACCGCTCAGCCGGCGCATGTCGCGCGAGCCCGCCTCGTGGTCGATGATGCCCGCCGCCATGAAGAGCGATGCCTTGAAGGTGGCGTGGTTCATCATGTGGAAGATGGCCGCGACGGCGGCGAGCGGGCTGCCTAGGCTCAGAAGGGTGGCGATCAGGCCAAGGTGGCTGATGGTGGAATAGGCGAGAAGCCCTTTCAGGTCCTGCTGGAAGATCGCGAAGTAGGCGCCGATCAACAGCGAGGACATGCCGGCGAAGCCCACGATGTAGAACCACTGGTCCGTACCGGCCAACACCGGCCAGAAGCGGGCAAGCAGGAACACGCCCGCCTTCACCATGGTGGCCGAATGGAGGTAGGCCGAGACGGGCGTGGGCGCGGCCATCGCATTTGGCAGCCAGAAGTGGAACGGGAACTGCGCGCTCTTGGTCAGAGCACCGGCGAGTATGAACAGGAGCGCCAGGGAATAGAGGCTGCTGGAGCGGATCTCGTCGCCGGAGGAAAGGACGGCGTCCAGATCATAGCTGCCGACGATGTAGCCGATCAGGATCATGCCGAGCAACAGAAGAAGCCCGCCGGCGCCGGTAATGATGAGCGACATGCGCGCGCCTTCGCGCGCGTTCGCGTTATGGTGCCAGTAGCCGATCAGCAGGAAGGAGAAGATGCTGGTCAGCTCCCAGAAGACAGAAATCAGGATCAGGTTTCCGGCGATGACCACGCCCTGCATGGCGCCCATGAAGCAAAGCAGGAAGGCGTAGAAGCGCGGCACCGGATCGTTCGGCGACATGTAATAGCGCGCATAGATGACCACGAGCAGGCCGATCCCGGACACCAGCATCGTGAACATCCAGGCAAAGCCGTCCATGCGCAGCAAGAAGTTGAGGCCCAGTTCCGGCATCCACTTGATTTCCCGCCGGATGACGCCGCCGTCCTCGACGTAAGGGTAAAGCATCACGCCGATGACGAAGGCGGTGAGGGCGACGACACCGGACAGCCACGCCTCCGTGTTGCGCGCGTTCACGGGCTGCATGGCGGCCAAAATCGCTCCCAGGAAGGGCAGGAAAATCAGGAAAAGGAGCGCATTCTCATGGAACATCGATGTGGCACAAACAACTTACCTGCGACAGAAGAACGAAAAAACCTTGTCCGTGGCTAACGTCCGTTCTGCCGATTGTGACTCAGGCACGTTCCAGGAAAAACATCGCCCCCCGAAACATTTCCCTCCGGCATCACGCGCCAGCCAACGGCGCTTCAACAGGTGGAGCCCTCGGAGCGCACTGGCCATTCCGTCGTTCGCACAGGAATGTCGGTTTTTCCAGCCGCGGACAAGCCGTATTCCGGCAGGGAACCTCAAATTCAGGATTGGCCGCGGGAAGAGCCACCGGATCAGGGCCGGCAGCCAGCTCCATCGAGGGCGAGGCCTTTTCGTCAGGAGACCGCAATATCTTCCGGAAGGAGGAAGGCGCGACAAGACCGCTGACGGGCGAGCCGTGTTCCACTCCGGTCCGCTTGGTTGCGGGCAGGAACGTGGTAGCCTGGCTGCAAAGGGTCGCAAGGCAAACAAGCACCATCGCCAGGAAGCCTGACGCAATAATGATGTGGGAATGGCGGTGCTTGTCCGCGTGCCGCAAGGGACCTCCGATTTGCGCTTGATGATCACACTATGTGAAGCGGAGTCGTGTGACAGTCAACATTCATTAATCTAATACGGAATTATGATCGAACAGTTAGAAAAAATGCGGATGACGCATGAAAAATTGTCTCTTGCCCGGGACCGGTGACGGGGCCGGAATCCGCGCAACGGGGATGGCATCGGACTAGCCGCCATGGACAGGCTTGAATGTGACCGCATGTTCGTCGCTGTCATGGATACGGGCAGCTTCACCAGGGCCGCGGCCAAGCTGGGCACGACCTCGGGACAGGCATCCAAGCTCGTCGCCAGGCTGGAGGCGGAACTCGGGGTGCGGCTGCTTAACCGCACGACGCGCGCGGTCTCTCCGACCGAGGCGGGCCGGGCCTATTACGAGCGGCTGCGGCAACTGCTGGAGGCCTATGACGAGCTGGATCTTTCGGTCCGCAACACGTCGCAGACGCCGCGGGGAAGACTGAGGATCACCGCACCGCTCACCTTCGGCACGGCGGAGCTGGCCCCAGCGCTCTCGGAATTCGCCGCGATCTATCCGGAAATCTCGCTGCATGTCAGTTTCGAGGACAGGCTGGTCAATGTGGTGGACGAGGGGTTCGACGTTGCCATCCGCGTCGGGAAACCGGCGGATTCGACCCTGATCGCGCGGCGGCTCTGCGATGTCAGGATCGTGACGGTAGCTTCCGAACGCTATCTCGAAGAACGAGGCGAGCCGCGGAAGCCTGAGGAACTCGCCGGACACGAGTGCATGATCGACACCAACTTCCGCGATCCTTATCGCTGGCCCTTTCAGGATGCCACAGGAAAGACATACTCCGTGCCGGTGAGCGGAAGGCTCTGCTTCTCAAACGCGGAAGCCTGTCTCAGGGCAGCGGAACTCGGATTGGGAATAGCGTATCTCCCGGCCTTCGTCGCGGCGAAAGCCTTCGACGCAACGCACCTCAGGCCCATCCTTGCGGGCTACAGCCTGACGTTCAGCATCTTCGCCCTTTATCCGCACAGCCGGCACCTCGCCGCCAGCGTGCGCGCGCTCATCGACTTTCTCGCCGATCGCTACAAGGCTGAAATGGACTGGCCCGTGGCGCAGGGCTGACTGCTTCCATATCGGATGCAATCATCTTCCGTAGCGGTGGATTATCATCCAAATGAAAGAATGCCATCTTATGCGCATGACAAGGCGGCCATGGAGACCGGCGCCGCAACGAAAGGAACCAACGAGATGGCGAATATCAGCACTTCGGCAACGGGCGAGTCGTCCTTCATCAGTGGCGTGGCGAACGCGGATCTCGCGGCGTTTATCCTGCGCGTGACGAATGGCATCTTCTTCATTCTTCATGGCGGACTGAAGCTGTTCGTGTTCACTCCGGCGGGTACGGCGGGCTTCTTCGAGAGCATCGGGTTCCCGGGCTTTTTGGCGTATCCTGTGATCGCCATCGAGATTCTGGGCGGCATTGCGCTGCTGCTGGGCGTGTGGACGCGCTCAATTTCGCTTGCGCTTGCTGTTGTTCTGCTCGGCACCATCTATGCGCCGCATGGAGCGGCCGGCTTCTTCTTCTCGAACCCTGGCGGCGGCTGGGAATACCCGGCTTTCTGGGCGATTACGCTGGTGGCTCTCGCGCTGCTCGGCAACGGGGCCTTCGCCGTACAGCGCAACCGCGCGTAACGCAGGCTGGTACGGGCAAGGTTCCCCGCGGAACCGCCCGTACCCCTGACTGTTCCTCGAACATTGAAGCATCAGAACGGCTGCCCGCCGCATGGCGGTCAGGCTCAACGGTCGCACGCCGAAAGGAGCGTGGAATGCTGGTGAACGGACAATGGGTGGCGGACTGGCAACCCGTGCAGGCCACCGACGAGAAGGGCGGCTTTGTCCGCCAGACCTCGACCTTCCGCAACTGGGTCACGCCCGACGGCGGTCCCGGGCCAACCGGAACGGGCGGGTTCAAGGCAGAGCCTGGTCGCTATCATCTCTATGTGGCGCTGATCTGCCCCTGGGCTTCGCGCACGCTGATTGCCCGGAAGCTCAAGAAACTGGAGGACGTCATCTCCGTTTCCGTCGTCAGTCCGGTGATGACGCCGCAGGGGTGGCGCTTTGGCGACTACCCTGGCGCCACGGACGACGAGGTGAACGGCAGCACCTACATGCACGAGATCTACACCAAGGCCGATCCGCACGTGACCGGACGGGCCACCGTGCCGGTCCTGTGGGACAAGAAGCACGAAACCATCGTCAACAACGAGTCAGCCGACATCGTGCGGATGATGAATTCCGGCTTCGGCGACCTGGCTGACGGGTCCGTGGACCTCTATCCGGAGGATCTCCGGGCAGAAATCGACGCGCTCAACGGGCGGATCTATCCGGCGCTCAACAACGGTGTTTATCGCGCCGGATTTGCGACGACGCAGGTCGCCTATGAAGAGGCGTTCCGGGACGTGTTCGCGATGCTGGACGAGCTGGAGGAACGGCTCGCCGATGGCCGGCGGTTCCTGTTCGGTGATCGCTTCACGGAGACGGACATACGGCTGTTCGTGACGCTCGTGCGGTTCGATGCGGCCTATTACGGGCTCTTCAAATGCAACCTGCGGCGCATCGCCGACTATCCGCACTTGAGCCGCTACGTGCTGAGGGTGATCGACATCCCCGGCGTGCGGGAGACTGTGAATATCGGACACATCAAGGCCGGATACTATTCGATCAAGGCCCTCAACCCCACCGGTATCGTGCCGCTCGGACCTGAGCTGCCGTTCTAAGCCTGGGATAATGCCTGTGGGCGCGGTGACGGCTCAGCGGTTGAGCGTTTCGATGATGCGGCAGTCGGCGATCGGCCCGTGGGCATGGTTGACCATGCGGTCGAGCTCCTGCTTGAGTTCCGTGAGATCGGCGATCTTGCGCTCCACCTCTTCCAGGTGAACCCGCGCGATCGCGTCCACGGCCTCACAGGACTGGTTCTTGTTGTCGGACATCGCCAGCATCGCCCGCACCTGGTCGAGCGAAAAGCCAAGCTCGCGCGCGCGGCGGATGAAGTGAAGGCGCCGCAGGTGCGACTCCTCGTAGGCGCGGTAGTTGCCGCCAGTGCGAGCCGGTGGCGGCAGAAGCCCACATTTCTCATAGAAACGTATCGTTTCGACCCTCACGCCCGTTTCACGGGCCAGATGGCCGATGGTCATTGGGCGGGTCATCGCCATATGTTTCCTCCCGTGATACTGCGTCAGTGTAGACCTTTTGCGCGCGAGCGTCGAGGCTTGACCCTGTAGCGACTACAGGGTCTATATGCCCTGCCATGCGAAGACACGGTGCGACAGGGCGGCACCGTTCAGATGGGTGCGCGCAGCGGAAGTCCGCGGCCGCAGCCCGGGGAAGGTGGTATGGCAGTTCCTGTTTCCTACAAGATGCACGTCGAGGGCATGGATTGCGCATCCTGCGCATCCAAGATCGAAACGGCGCTGAAGCGCCTGCCCGGTGTGAGCGACATCGAGGTGAACCCCACGACCGGTCTGCTCAGGCTCGATCTCGACGAGGACCGCACCAGGCTTGCGGATGTCACATCGCGCATCAGGATGCTCGGCTATACGCCGCACGCAGAAGATCATGGGCACGGTCGTGATGGCGGTGGCGGCGCACATCGGCACTTTCATGACCACAGCGACGTTGATGGGGCGTGGTGGAAGGGACGCAAGGCGAGGCTGGTGTTGCTGACCGGACTGCTGTTCGCGCTGGCCGCCTCCACCGCCTGTTTCCTGCCGGAACACGAAACCGTGCTTTATGCGGTGGCGGCGGGGCTCAGCGTCCTGCCATTCCTGCGCCGCGCCATAGCCGGCGCGATGCTCGGCGCGCCATTCTCCATCGAAATGCTGATGAGCGTTGCGGCCATCGGCGCAATCATCATCGGCGAGGCGGCGGAGGCTGCTGCCGTGGTGTTCCTCTTCGCCGTCGGCGAGCTTCTGGAAAACGTGGCCGCCGGAAAGGCAAGGGCAGGGATCAAAGCGCTGGTCAACCTGGTGCCCCGTACGGCGCGACGGGAAGGGCCGGACGGCGCTGTCACGGAAATCCCGGCTTCGGAGCTCAAGGTGGGAGAGGTGGTGCAGGTACGCTCCGGCGACCGGGTGCCTTCGGACGGCGAGATCATCGAAGGACGGTCTCAACTCGACGAGTCGCCGGTGACGGGCGAGTCGATACCGGTGGCGAAGGTCGAGGGCGATGCCGTCTATGCGGGCAGTGTCAACAGTAACGGGGTGCTGCGCGTGCGCATCACCCGCACTGCCGAGGACAACACGATCGCGCGGATCATTCACCTGGTTGAGGAGGCACAGCAGAGCAAGGCGCCGACAGCGCGATTCATCGACCGGTTCGCCGCCCGCTATACGCTCGCCGCGATGCTGCTCGCCCTGCTCATCGCTGTCGTGCCGCCGCTCCTCATCGGCGCCGATTGGGGCACCTGGATCTACCGGGGACTCGCGACCCTGCTGATCGCCTGCCCCTGCGCGCTGGTGATTTCCACACCGGCGGCGATCGCC
Organism: Chelativorans composti; assembly: GCF_039541695.1. NCBI lineage: Bacteria > Pseudomonadati > Pseudomonadota > Alphaproteobacteria > Hyphomicrobiales > Phyllobacteriaceae > Chelativorans > Chelativorans composti. The sequence continues at coordinate 44,202 of NZ_BAABGS010000016.1, forward strand.
TCGGCGCTTGCGGCTGGCGCCCGCCGCGGGCTTCTCATCAAGGGCGGCGCGGCGCTGGAAACACTGGGGCACGTCAAGACGGTCGGCTTCGACAAGACGGGAACGCTGACGGTCGGGCGGCCGCGCGTGACCGATGTGGTGGCGCTGGCCGGAACCGAGGACGAGGTGCTGGCGAAGGCGGCAGCCGTCGAAAGCGGCTCCAGCCACCCGCTGGCGCAGGCGATTCTTGCGGCGGCAGCGGAGCGGCGGCTCGATGTTCCGCGCGCCTATGGCGCGGTGGAGCTTTCCGGGAAGGCGGTGCGCGCCCGACTGCGAGACGGGTTCGTGAGCGTCGGTTCTCCGAGATTCGCGGACGATGAGGGCCTGCTCGACGAGGTCGCGCGGCAGCGTATTGCCGTGCTGGAAGGGCAGGGCAAAACCGTGGTTGCCGTTACCGAAGGCGGGCAGCTCGCCGGCCTTATCGCCCTGCGCGACACATTGCGCGAGGATGCGGCCGATGGCATTGCCAGACTGCGGGCGCTCGGCGTGCAGGCGATCATGCTGACCGGCGACAACGCGCGGGCGGCGCGCGCTGTGGCGGCCGAACTCGGCCTCGACGTGCAGGCGGAGCTGCTGCCGGAGGCGAAGCTTGCGGCGATCCGCGGGCTCAAGGAAAAGGGTCCGGTCGCCATGGTGGGCGACGGCATCAATGATGCGCCGGCGCTTTCGGCCGCCAGCGTGGGCGTTGCCATAGGCGGCGGTACGGACGTGGCGCTGGAGACTGCGGAAGCGGCTATCCTCAAGGACCGGGTGACCGGCGTGGCGGAGCTGGTGAGGCTCTCGCGCGCCACGCTCATCAATATCCGGCAAAACGTGACCATCGCACTCGGGCTCAAGGCCGTCTTTCTCGTCACGACGCTGGCGGGCATGACTTCGCTGTGGATGGCCATTCTGGCGGATACGGGTGCCACGGTTCTGGTGACGGCCAATGCCTTGAGGCTGCTGGTGATCCGCCCGGAAAAGAAGGGATAGGGTGAGTCAGGCGGGCAGCCTGGCTCTTGATCAGCGGGTTGGCGAGAAGCAACTGCCGACCAGGGAAGACTGGCGCCGAGTGGACGAAGGAAGGGCTCTGCGATTCCAGCGACTGCGGGTAGCAGGATTGAAGATTGGGCCGGGGTGGAGGACTGACGTCTTCCATCCCGGCATAGTGTCCGGGCTGGCTCACGCTTTCAGATGCGAGCCGCGCCGGCGCTAGCACTCTTCCTTGTTGGCCTGAGCGGCCATGGTCTCATCGCCTTCCTGCTGGGCTTCAACGTCCTGCTGGGACATGGCGCGGTTCGTGCCGGTCTGGTCGGCGTCGCTGCTTTGCAGAGGCATATTGCTGCCGTCCTTCTGGACGGGCGCGGCGGCCGACTGGTCCTGCTGGCCCGCAGCCGGAGCATTCTGGTCCTGTTGCGTTACGTTAGAGGAAGCCTGGCCATGCGCATCTGCATCGGCGCCGGGCAGAGCGGGGTGCGTCTGCGCTGCGTCAGGCGCGGCAGCCTGGCGGTCGGGCGATGCTTCCAGCGGGGCGGTGGAACCGTCCTTTGGCGGGGCCTGGAAACTGCCCGCTTGGCCAGGCGGGGCGGTCTCGCCCGCCGCCGGCGGGTTGACGGAGGAGGTCGTGTTGATGTCCAGGCACTCAGCGAATGCCGCGCCGCCAGACATTAGCAGTGCGATTGCGCCGATGGAGGCAAGCTGTTTCATTCCGGTCATATCGGTTCCTTTCCCATTGCCAATCAGGATGACGGGCTTGCCTGTCCAACCTTTCCGGCAGCCGGATGTTCCAATACTTCGGTCGATCGGAACCAACGGCGGGGATCCGGCGAAGCGCGGAACGCATACGCAGACGGGATGTGTTTTCTGCAAGCGGGCCAAAAAAATCGCGGCGGGCTCAAGCAACCTGCCGCTTTGAGGCGTTGGGGAGGTCTGAAACCGCAGTCCGGCTATTCAGTGATCGGACGATCATTCTCGTCCAGAATCGGTACGTTGTATTCTAGCAGGATCCGATTGATCTCGTGCTGGTTTTCCTGAATGAAGCGGTTGAGGGTTCGCTTCCATTCCTGGTCAGACGGGCGTACACCCATGGTGATGCGGTAGGTCATCCGCGAGCTGTCGGTCTCCTTCAGCAGCGGGACCATGACCAGCTCCTCGGGTGCGTTTTTCACGTAATAGCCGGCCATCGGCCCCCACACGGCGGCGGCGTCAATCTCGCCGGCGATCAGGTCATCGACCATGCGGGCGGCGGCAGGCTTGACCAGGCGGGTATCGACGACCAGCGGATAGATCTTGGCCGTCTTCATCAGTCCGGCCTTGGTCAGACTCGTGCCGGGCGGGGTCGTGTCCACGACGCCCACGCGCTTGCCGGCAAGTCGCGGGTCGCTCAGCGTGTCGACGCCGTCAAGATCGCTACCCTTCTTGTAGATCAGCACATAGGCCGAACGATAATAGTGGTTGGTGTTCTGCACAAGCTCGTCACCCTGGGGATAGCCCATGATGACGTCGCAACGGTTGGCGCGCAGCGTGTTGCGCACGAAACCCGTGGCCATCGGATACCAGACATAGCGCACGGACTTGCGGCCAAGCTTTTCCGCCAGCAGGTCGGCGATCTTGTTCTCGAAGCCTTCCTTCTGCTCGTTCGAGAAAGGCATGTTCGCCGGGTCGGCGCAAACGCGGAGATGGTCGGGATCGACCAGTTCCAGAAGGGCGCGCACGTTGCGGTTTTCCGCGCCAACGGGCGTTGGCGCGAGAAACTGGATCAGGACACTGAAGCCTGCCGCTAGGAGAGAGCCCACTGCGAGGCGTCTCCACAGTCTCCGGTTGTCGGAATGGGGCAGGCGTCCGGTCTCAGGCATGATCAGCCTTCCATGCAAGCGCGTTCGGCTTCAGTTGCAGCAGCCGGCTTGTCTTCACGCTTCGGCGGGCGGCCGCGCGGAAGATCGCCGACGGCGCGGGCGCGAAGATAGATATACAGATCGTCAATATAGCAGTAGACGTTCTTGTTATCGCCGAAAGCGGGCATTACGCTTTCCTTGCCTGCGCTCAGGTTTTGACGGCCTCCCGCCACGATGGCAATGAAGGTGCCGTAGTCCATGTCCTTCAGGGACTGGGCCAGCGCCGGCGCATAGGTGGAGCCCACGCCATCCGGGCCGTGGCAGACGTGGCAGTCGGAATGATAGCGGCGATAACCGCTGAACGTATACCAGTCGACGGTGCCATCCTCCTTGATGTTGAAGGTGGGGGTCCCGTCAGCGTCGAAATATTTGCCGTCCTCGTTGGTCACCGCCTTGGCGGCTTCCTTCGAGTCCTGGGCGTAGGCTGGAAACAGAGCAACTGCAGTCAGAAGAAGTGCCGAAACGGCTGCACGAATTGGCATTTTCGCCTCTTGTTAGTGGGACTTAGGTTGGGAAAGCCCGGAGAACCGGGCTTTCCGCGCTAAAGACGCCAAACCTGGCCGCCCATTCGGCAGCTTAGTCAGGAAGGGCGAAAACCGTCAGCTGACCGCCGAGGGTCGTGTAGTCAGCCAGAGCGGCATAACCACCCACGGCACCCAGACCCGCCGTTCCGATAGCCGTGTCAGCATCGGTCGGAGCGCGTTCGCCCGCGACGGCCTGCTGCCACGCCTCGGCGCCTTCCTGCTGCAGAAGACCACCGGCGAGACCGATACCGGCCCAACCGCCAACACCGGAGAGAACGGCGATGTACTGCTTGCCGTTGTGCTCGTAGGTGTTCACGTTGCCGATGATGCCGGACGGAGTCTTGAACTTGAACAGCTCATTGCCATCCAGGTCGACGGCCTTCAGGTAACCCTCAAGGGTACCGTAGAAGACCACGTCGCCAGCCGTGGCGAGGGCGCCGGACCAGACCGAGAACTGCTCGGGCTTGGACCAGACGATCTTGCCCGTGGCAGCGTCATAGGCGATGAAGTTGCCCATGCCGCCGTGGCTGCCCGGAGCCGGATACATGGACACCGTCGCGCCAACGTAGGGCTGGCCCGCCGTGTAGCTCACGCGATACGGCTCGTAGTCCATGCAGACGTGGTTGGTCGGCACGTAGAACAGCTTGGTCTTGGGCGAGTAGGCTGCCGGCTGCTGGTCCTTGGTGCCAAGGGCCGCCGGGCAGATACCCGTCGTGTTGGTGTCCTCGCCGTTCTGGTGCGTGGAGTACTGGGCCACGACCTGCGGACGGCCGTACTGGTCGCTGTTGGGATCCATCTCGACGTGAGACGCCCAGTTCACGACCGGGTCATACTTCTCGGCAACGAGAAGCTCGCCCGTCTCGCGGTCCAGCGTGTAGGCAAAGCCGTTACGGTCGAAGTGGACGAGAGCCTTGCGCGGCTGACCGTTGATTTCCAGGTCATCCACGAGGATGGTCTCGTTCACGCCGTCGTAGTCCCACTCGTCATGGGGGGTCATCTGGTAGACCCACTTGGCCATGCCTGTGTCGGCGTCACGCGCGAAGATGGTCATGGACCACTTGTTGTCGCCAGGACGCTGCACCGGGTTCCAGGTCGACGGGTTACCGGTACCGTAATAGATGAGGTTCAGCTCGGGATCGAAGGCGTACCAGCCCCAGGTGGTACCGCCACCGGTCTGCCACTGGTCACCCTCCCAGCTCTCGAGGCTGGAGTTGGGACCAACCGGCTTGCCGAGATGGGTGGTCTGCTCCGGATCCATGAGCACCTCATCATCCGGACCCGTGGAGTAGGCGCGCCAGGCCAGCGAACCGTCCTTCAGGTTGTAGGCGGTCACGTGGCCGCGAACACCGAACTCACCACCCGAGATGCCGACGAGCACCTTGTCCTTGAAGACCATGGGCGCCGAGGTGCCGGATTCGCCGAAGGAGCCGTCCTTCTCGCGGCCGTTCACGACGGACCAGACAACTTCGCCGGTCTTCGCATCGAGCGCGACGAGGGTCGTGTCAGCCTGGTACTGCAGGATCAGCGCCGGACGATCGCCTTCGGCCGGGGCGTAGGCAACGCCACGGTTCACGGTGTCGCAGCACATGATCGGAATGACGTTCGGATCCTGCTTGGGTTCATACTTCCAGAGGATCCGGCCATCGTTATTCAGATCAAGCGCGTATACGATATTCGGGAATGGCGTATTGAAGTACATCACGCCATCGATCACGAGCGGCCCGCCCTCATGTCCGCGCAGAACACCCGTGGAGAACGTCCAGGCCACCCGAAGGTCCTTGACGTTGTCCTTGTTGATCTGATCAAGCGGAGAGTAACGGGTATTGGCGTAGTCGCCTGTCGGCATAACCCAGTTTTTCGGGTTTTTCGACATTTCATGCAGCGCTTCATTGGCGTAGGCCCCTACGGAGCCGCACATCAGCGCAGCCAATGAAACTATTGCTGTAGTCCTGAGCACACGCATTAAAGTCCTCCCGACGGTCAGGTGTGAAATCGCCACGCCGGCTCTCCCCAGCACAGCATGCGATTCTTTTGTCAGGGGAATATTTCCGGCAGCGTGTCACGACCGAAGCCGAGTGAGCAGCGGGCACCTATAGCTGCCCACCCCACTTGGCCTACGAGAGACAGACTTCGCTCCCTAAACGAAGTTGTCCTTTGAAGCCGGAAACAAGGTCAGATTATGACATAAAGTCACAGGGGGCAAGGGGTAAAAGTCCATGTAGATTATTGCAATGCAGCATAATATTTTTGCAATGCAAAAAGACTTGCGTTTTTCTATTGGATTATTTGGAGCAGAATAACATTTCCAGTAATGGTCATTATGTGTTTTTCACCCTGGTGCAATGGGATATGCTGACCAACGCATGAATCCGGATCTACTGGCGGAGGAGAATGTAGATCGATGACCGACCTTAGGAGAATGTTCGTCCTGGCAGGGGCGATGGCGCTGGGGCTTGCGACAACGTCTCCGTCGCGGGCAAACGACTATCCAACGGTTGCCGTTGCCGACTATGTGGTCGGCTGCATGATCAGCAACGGCGTTTCGCGTGCCGCGCTGGAGCGGTGCTCCTGCTCGATCGACGTCATCTCGACGCTGCTAACTTACGATGACTACGTCAGGGCCGAAACGTTCGCGCGGATGTCGCTGACCACGGGAGAGCGCAGTGCCCTTTTCCGTGAGACGGCGCCGGCACGGCAGGCGGTGACCACGCTGCGCCGGGCGCAGGCCGAGGCGGACATACGCTGCTTCTAAAGCTGTCCAGGGTCCTGGAAAGAGACCCTGGCCGCGGGCTGCGTCCCGTTCTGCCGCTGCGGATGGAGGTTCAGTTTCCGGCTTGCCCGGGTGGCTTCCAGACGGCGCGCGGCTCAGATCCTGCGCGGCCCGTCAGGATTTGCGCATTCCCATTTCACGACCTTGTATTCGGGATGATTTCCGATCCATTCGGCAATGTGGACCTGAGCATGCGTCATGCAAGCCTTCTGGGTGCGGTTGGCCAGCAGGATGTGTTCCGTCCGGCAGACGCTCGTATCGCTCGCCAGGCACACCGTGAGGACAAGATCTACCCAAGTCATGGCGACCTCCGCCCCGCGAGGGGAAGAAAAGTGATGATCATGCGTGGATCAACTGGGGTGCCCTCGCAGTTCCACACATGCGAAACTAGGATTCGCTCTGCAGAGCGTCAATGGCCCGATGCCTTGCCGGCATCAGCGACAATTCTTCGCCCGTGGCCAGCTTGACTTCCGTCAAATGGTCGATAGTTGTGAAGTGTTCTAGGGGATGCCAGTTGGGGGCATCCTGTTCTCCAAGGGGCACCTCCAAACAACAAAGGTAGAGAGGAAATGTTCAAACAAAAACTCACGCTCGCGCTTCTGCCTATGGCAGTGCTGCTGACCGGGCCGGCCCATTCTCAGGATGTGGCGGCGGGCGAGAAGGTCTTCGCCAAGTGCAAGGCCTGCCATGTCGCCGACACGGATCAGAACAAGGTTGGTCCCAGCCTGTTGAATGTCTTCGGCAGAACGGCTGGTACCCACGAGGGGTTCAAGTATTCGCCGGCCATGGTCGAGGCGGGCCAGGGTGGTCTGGTCTGGGACGAGGAGACTCTCGCCAAGTTTCTCCACAACCCCAAGGACATGGTGCCCAAGACCAAGATGGTGTTCCCCGGCCTCAAGAAGGAAGACGAGATCACCAATCTTCTTGCTTACCTCAAGCAGTTCAGCAACTGATCTTCCGGCATCGGTCGGACGACATCAAACCGTGCCGGGATCATTCCAGGCACGGTTTTTTCATGCAACACGCGAGCATGCGGGTCACGCGCGCCGCGGACAAGCCGACGCGCCGGGACGGGGCGAGGCCCGCGCCAAGTTTCAAGACGTAACATGAACAGCAGCCGGGCCGCCAGCAACCAGACACGGGACGCGCACCAACCCATGCCGCCCGGGCGCTGCGCCCAAACGGGAGATGGCCTGTCGTACCCGGCTCAGCTCCTGTCGTTGAGCAGAGGCAGGATGGAGTTCGCCAGGCGGTATAGGCGCTGCTCGATGATTGTCGGAACCTCGCAGACGAAGGTGATGGACTGGTTGCGGTCCTGGAAGGCGCGGGCGGTGAAATTCACCTGTTCCCGGCGGCGCTCCAGCTCGGCGGTGTCCACATCCGGCTTGTCTGAAAGTTCCTCGAGTTCCGCGAGTTCCTTGCGGATGGAATCGGCCAGGGCGATCTGGCGCTTCGTGAAGCGCTCGATGCTGATCATCACGTCCGAGCGTTCGCGGTTCATCAGGTCAAACAGCCCCCGGACGACCATCAGCAGGCGCTGGTCACGCTGGTCCGGAGGGAGCTTTTCGGCAAAGTCGCGAATTTGCTGTTCCGCCTCCTCCAGGGAGATGCGCCGTTGGGCGACCTGCCGGACGAGGTTGGAAATCTCCCGATCCTCCGGCCATTTCGAGGCTTCCTCCGGAAGGGCGGGACCGTTCCAGATCTGCGGCAGCGACAGTTCAGGCACCTTGCGCTGGACGCAGGGCCAGAAATCCTCGTCGGCCGCAGCCGAGGACTGCTGCTGGGCGGCAGCGGCGGACGTGAACAGCACCAGAAGCGACAAGGCGATGGCAGGCTTCCGTATGCGTGAAGTTGTCATGAAGCTCCTCCTGACGCCGGCTTTCTCGACATGAGACCGCGCGATGGATCGTAGGCGAGAACCGCGGCGGCGAGAAATGCGAGCGTGCATCCCGTAACGACAACGAACGATGTCCAGTGAAACTGACCATACATAGCAAAGCGGATCAGTTCCACTGCATATGTAAAGGGATTCGCCTGGCAAATCTTGTGCAGGAGCGGGCTCGATTCCTGGATGCGCCAGAGCGGGTACAGCGCCGATGAGGCGAAATACATCGGAAATATCACGAAGTTCATGACGCCGGCGAAGTTCTCGAGCTGCTTGATCAGCGACGAAAGCAGCATGCCCAGGGAGCCCAGCATCAGGCCGGCCAGGAACAGCGCCGGCAGGGCGAAGAGATAACCCGACACCGGCGGCTTGACGCCCCAGAACCAGGCAATCGCGAGAAAGATATAGACCTGCGCCACCGACACCGCGACGCCGGCCAGCAGCTTCGAGACCAGCAGGAACCAGCGCGGGAAGGGGCTGATCAGCAACGTGCGCATGTTGCCCATTTCGCGGTCGTAGACCATCGAGAGGGACGATTGCATGCCGCTGAAGAGCAGGATCATGCCGGCGAGGCCCGGTGTGATGTAGACTTCGTAGAGCACATAGGTCCTGTAGGGCGGCACGATCGAGACGCCCAGCACTTGGCGGAAGCCCGCGGCGAAGATGAAAAGCCAGACAAGCGGACGGACGAGGGAGGAAATGAAACGCTCCCGCTGGTGCAGGAAGCGCAGGGCCTCGCGGGCGAGAATCCCGCGCATGCAGATGAGATAGCGGTAGAGGCCATAGGGCCTGGAAAGGGGCTCCGCCACCGTAACAGGCTTCATCTTGACGTTCATGGCATGTCCTCCTCCGGAACCCCGGTTCCGATGGACGGCGCGCGGCAAAGCCGGTTGAACGCTTCTTCCACGGTAGAAGAGCCGGACTGGGCGAGAACGGCCTCGAGCGGGCCTGCGGCCATCACCCGGCCCTGACGCAGCATCACCGCATGGTCGGAGAGTTCGACCTCGTCAATCAGGTGGGTCGCCCAAAGGACGCTGATGCCCTTTTCTGCCACAAGCCTGCGGATGAAGCGGACGATGCTCGCGCGGGACTGGATGTCGAGGCCGACGGTCGGTTCGTCCAGCAGCAGGAGCGGCGGTTCATGCAGCAGGGCGCGCGCGATCTCCACGCGGCGCATCTGGCCGCCGGACAGGGAGCGCACCTTGTCCTTCATACGGGAAGCCATCTCCACGGTTTCCAGCACCGCTTCGATCCGCCGGTTGGTCTCGCGCCGGTCGAGGCCGTGCAGGGCGGCGTGGTAGGCAAGGTTCTGGCGGACGCTCAGGTCAAGGTCGAGGGTGCGCGACTGGAAGACGATGCCGATGCGGCGCAACGCCTCGCGGGACTGGCGGCCGATGTCGTAGCCGAAAATCCGGATCGAGCCCTTCTGGACGGCAAACAGGCGGCTGATCAGCGAAAAAAGGGTGGTCTTCCCGGCACCGTTCAGGCCGAGCAGCATCGCGATGGAGCCGGCCGGAACCGAAAAGCTCACATCCGTCAGGGCCGGGGTGCGACCATAGGAATGGCTCACGCCCTGGACTTGAATGGCAGCGGTGGTGTCCTCGACCGGAATTGGCTGAACATGCTCCATTTGCTTGTGCGGATGGCGGCCGTGCGAAGCGGCCGCCATCGGCTCCTGTCACTTGATCGTAATGGTACCCTTCATGCCGCGGCCTTCAAGGTCGGCGACGTACCAGGTGTGGATGCCCGGACGCACGGCGACGAACTGGACCTGAATCGTGCCCTTCGCGTCGAACTCGAGCCAGGCCGGAGCGCCGTTCATGTGGACCTCGAGATCGTCAATGACGATCTGATTCATCCAGACGTTGCGGAAGAGGTCCGTGAAGAACTTGTACTCGAGGTTGCCCTGGGACGTGATCTTCCAGCGATAGGCCTGACCGGCAACGAGCTCGAAGTCCGTCTGGTTGACGGCAAAGTCATCGTCGGCCGAACCGAGGATCAGTTCCGGAACGTCCTTGCTGGCGCGGCTTACCTGGGTGGTCTGAGCTTGCGGAGCATCATCATCATCGTCGTCATCGTCGGCCATGACCGGCTGGATATGCAGCGTGGCCGCGATGGATGCCGCAAGCAGAGCATACAGATATTTGCGCATCAAGTCCTCCTCTTCGCTTCAATCTGGTTGTTATGTGTCCCGGACGTCCTGTCCGTTGCAGCGGCGGGGGGAGACCCGCCGCTCATCCAGCGTCGCCGCTAGTTCGGGGAAACCACGACGCCCCACGGCTGCTCGCCGACCGTGACGGACTTGATCGGTTCGTCCGTCTCCACGTCGATGAAGGTCACGTCGTTGGAAATGCCATTGGTGCTGATGATGTATTTCTGGTCGGGCGTGAACGCGAGCTGCCAGACGCGCTGGCCTACCAGCACATATTTCTTCACCTCGTAGGTGGCCGTATCCACCACAGCGACACGGTTGGCAGGACCGAGCGCCACATAGGCCTTGGAGCCGTCCTTGCTGATGCGCACGCCGACCGGCTGGATCGACTCGGGCCTCAGGCCCGGGATGTCGAAGGTGATCTTGTGCTTGATCTCGCGCGTTTCGTTGTCGATCACGGAAACCGTGCCGCCGATCTCGGCGCTCACCCAGACTTCCGATCCGTCCGGCTTGAACTCCGCGAAACGCGGACGGGAGTCGACCAGCACGTTGTGCGTGATCGTGTGGGTCTCCGTGTCGATGAAGTGAGCCATGTTGGTCGTTTCGGACGTGTTGACCAGGGTCCTGCCGTCCGGGCTGATGCCCATCCCCTCAGGCTCCACGCCGACCGGGATCTCGATGATCACGCGCTTGCTTTCGACGTCGATGACGGTCACGAGGTTGTCATCCTCGTTGGCCACGTAGAGCGTCTTGCCGTCAGGAGACAGGACGAAGAGCTCCGGGTCCGGACCCGAGGGAAGCGTTCCCACGATCTGGTTGGTCTCGGTGTCGATGATTTCCACCGTGTCATCGTCGCTGGCGCAGAGATAGACGTACTTGCCGTCATGCGAGATCGTGATGCCGCGCGGCCGCTGGCCGACCTGTATCGTCTCGATGACCTCCATCGTGTCCGTGTCGAGGATGGAAACCGTGTTTCCCCGCTCGTTCGATACGTAGGCCTTGTAGGCCAGCGCGGGCGTCGCCGTGGATGCCATCAGCGATACCGCGAGAAGCGGCAGGTATCGTCGCATGTATTCCTCCCTGTTGCGTTTGTCCGTTGCAGGAACCCCCGTTTGCGCTGCTCAGAACCGGCAGGACGTTTCGGGCTCGTCTATGCCGAGTGTGTCCAGTTCGGACACCTGATGCAGGTAGCCTTCCTGCGGCGAGGTGGAGACGACCTGGCTGCTGTCGCCGAGGAAAACCGGCTGGCGCAATTGCTGGTTCCACTTCCTGTAGGTCAGCCGCTGGCCGCGGAAGGCAGCAACCTGGAACTCGGGCGAGCGGATGAAGTCGGCGAGCTTCGCCGGATCGCCGCTCTGGGTGCGTGTTGCGGCCTCGCCGACGCTGCGCACCGCCGTCCAGGCGTTCATGTCAATCGAGTTCATGCGGCGGCCGATGGTCTTCTCGAAACGGTTCTGAATCTGTGTGCCACCCCATTGCTCACTGGCGGGATGCCAGGAGGAGGGCCGCAGGCCTGCGCTTCCCGCCACCGGACGCGGAACCCAGGTGCGATAGGGCAGGTAACCGCCGAAGACCTCGCTTTCATCCGCCGCGAGGATGACGTCATGCTCCGGCAGATCCTGCGTGAAGACCGGCATCATGCGCTGGATCTGGGTCACGCCCGTGTCGGTACGGCGGGCCGTGCCGGTGTCCTCGAAAAGCTTTTCGGCGACGATGTTGCCGCCGAAGCGCTCGGCCGCGCGGCGCAGCGCCTCGGCGAAGAGCTGGTCGGCCTCATGGGAGCCGTAGATCAGCACCCAGCGCGGCCACTGCTTCCACATCAGATACTGGGCCAGGCCGTCAGCCAGCATGGAATAGGTGGGCGCGGTGTGAAACACGTTGATGCGGCAGTTCTCCTCGCGCAGGGAATCCTCGCGGGAAGCCACGTTGAAGATGATGATGCCCTGGTCGCGGCCGGCATCGGCGACCGCAAGAACCTGATCCGCAGGCAGATCCACCAGCACGAACTGGGCGCCGTTCGCCACCATCTGCCGGAAGGGTTCAAGGGCGTCGTCGCCGGGCTTGATCTCCACCACGTCGAGCGTGAACTTCTGGCCGAGGAAGGAACCGGTGGTGTTGTTGTCGTCGATGGCCACGCGCGCGCCGGCCACGCCGTTGTCGGGCGGCGGAATGTCAAGAACCGAAAGCGCCAACTGGGGTTCGTAGGCCCGGAGGTAACCGATCCTGATCTCGACGGGCTCCTGGCCGCCCGCTGCGCTCGGTGACGATTGCGCGTGCGAATGGGTTACGTTCAGGACCAGCAGGAGAACGGAAAGGAACGACAGAAACAGACTCGGCACTCTTCTCATGGTCGCAACAGACCCTCTGCGAAAAGGACAACTTCGCAGCCCATCGAGTTGGAAAGGTGCTTGGGTTCACTGTAGTCGGCGGGGGGTGTTTGGCAATAGAACATATTCCCCTGGGGCGCGGGAAAAAGTTCCCGAGCGGCGAGGGCGCAACGCGCTACGTCTTTTCCTCAACCGGGATTTGCCTAGCGGAAGGATTAAATATAACAGCGTAAGTTCGGCGAGCTGCATTGGGAGGTGCTGATGGCAAGGATGCTGGCGAGCGTCACCGGCCTGGACGAGGCGCAGATTGCGCTGCGGGGCGGCGCCGACATCATCGATCTGAAAGATCCTGCCGACGGCGCGCTGGGGGCGCTCTCGCCGGAGATTGTGCACGAGGTCGTGAACGCTGTCGGCGGACGCACGCCTGTAAGCGCCGTCTGCGGAAACCTTCCCATGGATGCAGCGGCGGTCCGCCGAGCCGCCGAGACTTATGCCGCGACGGGCGCGGACTTCATCAAGATCGGCTTTCTGCCGGAGGTGGACGCGCGTTCCGCGGTGGAGGCGGTTGCGGACCTTAGCGGACGCGTGAAGCTGGTTGCCGTGCTGTTTGCCGATCTCGATCCGCACCTCGATCTGCTGCCGGTTCTGGCGGCGAACAATTTCCACGCCGTCATGCTCGACACGGCCCGAAAGGGCAGCGGGGGCTTGCTGCGCCATTTCGGCCCCGACAGGGTGGCGGCGTTCGTCGGCAGGGCAAGGGAAGCCGGCCTCAAGGTCGGTCTCGCCGGTGCGCTCGAAGCGCCGGACATTCCTCGGCTCCTGCCATTCGAGCCCGATTTTCTCGGCTTCCGAACCGCTCTCTGCGCGGGCGGGAGGAGCGGCGCCATCAGCGAGGAAGCGGTGCGGCGCATCCGGTCTCTCATCCCGAAGGAGGGGCAGGTCAATGGCTCCGCGCAGGCGGATCTCAGGCTGCTTGCCCGGGGGTACACGCCGGGGGGCGACGAGGCGAGCCGCAGCACCGACAGGATCTTCGTCCATGATTTCGTGCTGCCGGTCGAGATCGGCGCCTACAGTTTCGAGCGCGGCCGCACGCAGAAGGTGCGTTTCGACGTGGATGCGGATGTGATGAGGGTCACTGACAATCCGCAGGACATGGGCGATGTCGTGTCTTACGACCTCATCATGGACGGCATACGGACCATCGTCGCCCGCGGCCACCTGGATCTCGTAGAGACGCTGGCAGAGCAGATCGCCAGCCATCTGCTCGCCGTGCCGCGGATCGTGCGCGTCACCGTGCGGGTGGAAAAGCTCGAGGTTGCGCCGGGACGGGTCGGGGTCGAGATCGTAAGGAGCCGCTCGGCGCGGACGGGATCATGATGACGCCATCGGTGGTGAAGGTCGGTGGCAGCACGGTGTCCGATGCCCGGCTGCTCGAATGGGTCGGCATCCTCGGAAAGAGCCGGCTGCCGCTGGTGATCGTTCCGGGCGGCGGGCCGTTCGCCGACCAGGTGAGGCGCACGCAGGAGCAGATCGGATTCTCGGACGAGGCTGCCCATGTCATGGCCATCCAGGGCATGGACCAGTTCGGGGTCATGCTCTGCGACCTGTGCGAGAGGTTCCGGCCTGCGCGCGCGCAAAATCAGATCCAACAGGTTCTTGAGGAGGGTAACATTCCTGTGTGGCTACCGTCAGATATGACCGTCGGGCGGCGGGACATTCCGGCGTCCTGGAACGTGACGTCGGATTCGCTGGCCGCCTGGCTCGCCGGGCAGATCGGGGCGAAGGCGCTGCTGCTCATCAAGCAGGTGAGGGGCCTCAGGGCCTATGACACCGTTGCCCGGCTGCAGGAGCTCGGGATCGTCGACGGGTGCCTGAAGTCGATGCTGCCTTCCGGCGTGCGGCTGCTGGCCGCGGGGCCGGATCATCTTACGGCTGCCGCCCGCGTGATGGAGCGGGGCGCACTGCCGGGCGTGCTCATCGCAAATGCGGCCGGGAGCGTTCACGCATGAGCAAGCTCCACACACCGCGCTGGGCCTGGGTGCTGACGGGATCGGGTCATTTCTTCACCGAATGCTTCGAAATGATCCGCGAGCTGGAGCATTGCGACATCTTCGTGTCGAAGGCGGCCGAGGAAGTGCTCCGGATGTACAAGCTGAAGCTCGACTTCCCCGAAAATATGCGGATCCTGCGGGACAAGACGGCAAGCGCGATCCCGGTCGGGGAGTTCTACCACGGCGTCTATCACACCGTAGTCGTGGCCCCGGCGAGTTCCAATTCAGTGGCGAAGTTCGTCTGGGGCATTTCGGATTCGCTGCCGAGTAATGTCTATGCCCAGGCGGGCAAGTGCCGGGTACCGTCGATCGTGTTCGCCTGCGACACGTCGCCGGAGATGCTCACGCGCGCACCGCACGGCATCGTGCCGGTCTATCCGCGCCCGATCGACCTCGAGAACGTGGCGCGGCTCAAGACCTACGACTACACGACGGTGGTCGAAGGCCTGGAGCAGTTGAGGGCGGCCATCAAGGCCCGACGGGAGACGCTGGAACGCAATGGCTGACATCCGCGCTTTCCTCACCGGCAAACTGGCGCGGCCGCGCCTGGAAAAGGTGTTGGCCGGGCTGGGCGAGACCGATTTCGAGTGGCACATCATCGACACGGGCGTAAAGATCGCCGCGCTGATGACGGAGGAAATCATCAAGCGCAGGGTACAGTTGCCCGAGGGCACGTCGCTGGCGGTGCTGCCGGGACGGTTTCGCGGCGAGCTGGAGCGGCTGTCGGACCATTTCAAGGTGCCTTTCGTGCGGGGGCCTGATGAGCTCGCGGACCTGCCCGCCTATCTCGGGCGCAAGGGCGGGCCGGATGACCTTTCCGACTACGACATTCGCATCTTCGCCGAGATTGTCGATGCGCCGGCGCTGCCGGTGGAGAAGATCATCGAGCGCGCCGAGGGGCTGAGGGCTGCGGGCGCCAATGTCATCGACATCGGTTGCCTACCAGACACCCCGTTTCCGCATCTGGGGGAAACCGTGCAAGCGCTGAAGCGCGCGGGGATCACGGTCAGCGTCGATTCGGCCAATCCGGTTGAACTCGCGCTCGCCAACCGGGCCGGGGCCGATTTCCTCCTTAGCCTGACGGAGGAGACGCTCGACATTGCCCGCGAGGGAAATGCCGTGCCGGTGCTGATTCCGGCCATTCCCGGAGATCTCGGTTCGCTCGACCGGGCGATCGAGAAGGCGCAGGCGATGGGGATCGACTTCATCGTCGATCCGGTGCTGGATCCGATCCATTTCGGCTTCGCGGCTTCGCTCAACCGCTATTACGTGACGCGGCAGAAGTGGCCGGATGTGGAAATCCTGATGGGAACGGGCAATCTCACGGAGCTTACGGACGCCGATACGTCAGGGCTCACCATGACGCTGCTCGGGATTTGCTCGGAGCTAGCGATCCGCAACGTGCTGGTGGTGCATGTGAGTCCGCACACGGTACAGACCGTGGAGGAGCATGATCTGGCGCGGCGCATCCTGTTCTCTGCGCGCCGCGACGGGTCGCTGCCGCGTGGCTATCATGCGGGATTGCTGCAGGTACATGACCGCAAGCCGTTTCCGTCGTCGAGCGAAGACATCGAGGAACTGGCGCGTGAGGTCAGGGACCGGAACTTCCGGATCATGACCGCGCCGGACGGGGTGCACATCTTCAATTCGCAGGGGCACCACGTGGCCCGCGACACGTTCGAGCTTTTCCCGAAGCTCGGCGTGGAAACGGACGGCGCGCACGCCTTCTATCTCGGCGCGGAGCTCGCCAAGGCGGAGATCGCCTGGCGGCTCGGCAAGCGCTATTCGCAGGACGAGCCGATCAACTGGGGCGTGGCGGCGCCGGCGGATGAGGAAGACCGCACGCGTCTGAAGGAAGCTGGCCATACGCTGCGCGCCAAGTCTGCGGCGCGCGATGCGGCGGACAAGGATGAGGAGGGGCAGGACTGATGCCTTACATTCGCGAAACGATCCTCACCACCATCGGAGGCAACGGCGAGGTGCATATCGCGCCGCTCGGCATCATACAGGACGGCGATCACTGGATCATCGCACCGTTCCGGCCGTCGCGCACACTCGACAACCTGCTCGCCAATCCGGTCGCGGTGGCAAGCTACACGGATGATGTTCGCATCTTCGCCGGATGTCTGACGGGACGGAAGGACTGGCCGCTTGTGCCAGTCAAGGGCTGCCCCGTGCCGCGGCTTCAGGCGGCGCTGGCGCACAGCGTGCTCGAGGTGGTGGAACAGCAGGACGACGAGGTGCGGCCGCGCTTCCGCTGTCGCGTGGCGGCGGAGGAAATGCACGCGCCATTCACTGGCATGAACCGTGCGAAGGCGGCGGTGCTGGAGCTTGCGATTCTCGTGAGCCGGCTGCACATGCTGCCGCCGGAAAAGATCGATGCGGAAATCGCTTATCTCACCATCGCGATCGAGAAGACGGCTGGGCCCGACGAGCGGCAGGCGTGGGACTGGCTGATGGAGCGCGTGAAGGTGCACCGGCAGGGCGAACTGCCAGCGCACGGCAAAGGCTCATAGGCCGGTCCCGGCGGCGAGAAGCGCGACGACCGCAGAGGGCGCGGCGTTGCTGGCGTCAAGCCGGGCCTGCTCGTCTGCCGGAATGAGATCGGCGAGGTCGATGAAGGGGCGGTCGAGTCGCTGGGCGAGACGCTGCAGCTGCCATCGCCCGATGCCGGCGCCCACCAGCGGCGCGTCATCCGGCAGGCCGGTCGAAACCAGGAAGGCGGCATCGTGGATGCTGCGCAGTTGGCGCTCGGCAAACCAGAGCGCGATCTGCTTCCACTCGTAGTCCTCAAGGTCTCCCGCATCGTGGCCGACCAGCCTGGACAGGCGGGCGACGGAGCCGGGGACGGTCTTCTCGCCGTTGTCGGCGGTGCGATGCTGGTCGTCCTCCTCGCGCAGGACGCCGAGGAGGCGGAAGACGTCCGACATGGAGGCGAAATATTCGTTCATCAGCGGCACGAACTGGCCGCGGACCGGCGCTTCCGAGGCGACGGCGATGGGGAAGCTCCGCACGTATCCGGTATAGACCAGCTCGCCGGAGCGCAGGCGCCCCGCGTCTGTGGCTCCCCTGTTGAGGACCTTGCCGTCGCGGACCTGGATAATGTCCGTGGTGGTGGACCCCATGTCCACGAAAAGCGCGTCGCGTTGCAGGCGGGCGATGAGCGAGGCCGTCGCATGCCAGTTGGCGGAGGCGACTTCCATGGGAACCCGGCGGGCTTCAGCAACCGGCACGAGGCCGGAGCCGATGGTGTAAACGAGATTGGTGGAAGCCGGAAAGCGGCGCACGATCTCATCGAGCAAGCCCTGCACCCCCTCCGCTCGGGTGGCGTAGGCTTCCGAAAGCTCGCCGGTCATGGTGAAGGCGCAGACGGGGGCATCGGCGTAGAGGTGGCGCGTTGCTTCCAGCGCCTCATCCAGCGTGTGCATACCGAGCCAGAGCGGCATGGCGACCGTCTGTGCGGCGGTGACGCGACCGTTCTCCACCCGCGCGACCTTGAGATGAGCCCCGCCGATATCGAAGCCGGCGATGATGCTATACATGTTAATGACCTCCTCTCCCGCGATGTGCCCTGAACGAACGGCCGCCATGTGTATGACGGCTTTTCCCCAGGCTCAATATGTGTGAAGCAGGGGCGATCGAAGCGAGTCATTGAAGTGGTTAAGGGGAGGCCCGTTTTCGGGAGAAGCCCGTGCAAGTCATTCCGGTGATCGATCTCAAGGGCGGGCAGGTGGTGCGCGCGCAGGGCGGTCGGCGCGACAGCTACCGGCGGATCGTGACGCCGTTGAGCGCTTCTGCCGACCCGTCGGAGGTGATGCGGGGGCTCAAACGGCTGCATCCGTTCCGTACCTTCTACGTTGCCGACCTCGACGCGATCGAAGGTCGTGCCGAGGTCGATCTCGAGCGGCTGGAAAGACTCCGTGCCGAGGCGGGCGAGATCTGGATCGATGCGGGCTTCCGCGACGAGCCGGCGGTCCGCAGGGTGCTGGAGATTGGGAACGTGCGGGCCGTGATCGGCACTGAGAGCCAGGCGGATAGCGCGCTCATCCGGGGATTCCGGCACAATCCGCGGGTGATTCTCTCTCTCGACTTCTTCGCCGATGGCTATTGCGGGCCGGAGGAAATCGTGGTCGATCCGGCCCTGTGGCCGCGGGACGTGATCGTCATGACGCTGGCGAAGGTTGGATCGGGTCAGGGACCAGATTTCGAGCGACTGGCGTCGATCATGGCAAGGGCACCCGGTCGGCGCTTCATCGCAGCGGGCGGTGTGCGTGACGGGGGGCACTTGTGCAAGCTGGCGGATATGGGGGTTGCCGGCGTGCTGGTGGCAAGCGCTCTGCATGACGGGACTGTGACGGCGGAAGATCTCTCCCGTTACGCTTGAAGCGGGCGGAACCCGCCCCCAGCGTTGGCCGGGCAGACAGAGCCCCCGGCAGCTTCATTGCAGTTTCGTTGGTAGAGGGCCGGGTTGGCCCCATAAACTAATTGCAGGCGCGGGGTGCGCCTGCAATCGGATGAAACATCACGCCGGCCCGCGCCCTTCCTAAGAGCCCAGACCCAGCAGGGATTTCAGATAGCTCCAGAGCGACCTGCGCCCGGAGCGGTCCCTTCAAGAAGCAGCACCGAAGGGGTGCGATACGGAGTTGCGCTTCTCGGTCACCTCGGCAGCCGTCGGCTGGCCGTTCACGGCGCGCGTAATCGCTTCCTTGGTAGCGCGGTAGTTGTAATCCTGGATCTTGGCGTCGTCGTTGGCCTCCCAGTGGATGAAGACGCCAACACAGATGAAGATGTCGTCAGCCTCGTCCGCAGGAATGATGCCCTCGGCCACGCAGTCCTGAACCGCCTTGGCCACCGCGTACTGCGCGGGACCAAACATCTGAACCGCCTGCTTGGCACCCTTGATCGTGACCTTGTTAAACATCACGGTGTTGGGTTTGCAGGGCAGGTTCGGCGCGATCACGGCCAGAAGCGAAGTGAAGCCGTCCTTGTTGTTGGTCAGCGCGTTGCAGAAGGCCGCCTCAGCAGCGCTGCCACGCGGACCCATGATCAGGTCGATGTGGGCTACTTCGTTGCCATCGCCCACCAAGGACTCGCCAACCAATACCTTATTGATCTTAGCCATACCACTGTTCCTCCTAGACATGGTGAAAGTCCAAGGATGCCGCACCAGGCTGACACCCAGTGGACCGACTATCCTTGTTGGCAGCACCCGATGCAGGACCGGGCCGGTTGGCTAGATAGTCACGGAAGATTATCGCTCCGCCGGATGATTGAAGCATCAAGTCACGGATTATGCAAGGGGAGCGTCGCCAGGCGAAGAACTTCCCAGGAATGCTAGCAAGACAGAAAGATTTTCAGCAATTCCAACACTTTGGATTGTGAGCCGGCTATGTTAAGTGCGGGTCTGAGGCGGAGGCGGACCAACCCAGCCGGCCAAGTCCGTCGGCAAAGCAGGTGGCAACCGTCAGGTCCGCCGACGTGCCGGGATTGAGGCCTCTTTCCTTGAGCGACCGGTCGAAGTCCAGAAGGATCTCGATTCGGCGGGTTCCGGCCGATTCGCGGGCAAGCAGGTCGTTCACCTGAGCGGCTTCACGCCGGACGCGCGCGGCAGTCTCAGGTCCGAACTTCCGAAGGATATGGCTGTCCTCGAAGGAGGCCAGAAAGGCCATGAAGGCGGCAATGGTGGGCCACATGCCGGAGTGGCCGGCCGCTCGCGCGGCTTCGAGGGCGGGAAGGCCGGTCCCGAAAACGTCGCCGAACCTGTTTACATATTGCCTTGCGATCATGTCGCGATCGGCGGCGGCAGCCATGGCCTCAAGAATACCGGTGGTGGGCTCGTCGCGCACATCGTGCTCGCCCGCGTCGCCGAGTCCTCCGGGGGAAGCCGCCACGATGGCCCCGAAGATCGCGCGGGTGTCATCCATGTCGAGCGAGGAAAGCACTTCCGCAACGGAAGCTTGCAGGTCGCTTGTTCCGCGCTCGGCCGCGCAGGCCAATGGCACACAAAGCAGCAGAATACCGAGGTTGGTGTTGGTGGCGACCGCTTCGCGGGTGGCGAGCACCGCGCGCAGGATGCGTTCGCCAAGGCTGAGTGACGGATCGGCGACAATCGGCGCGGTGACGCGGGCGCTTTCCAGGAAATGCTCCACGGTCATGCCATGGCCCGGGGCGAAACGGTGGACGTTTCCCGGTTTCAGGGCGTCGATTTCCGCCTCGCAGGCGGCGCGGTAAGCCTGTTCGATCAGGGCGCGCATCATCTCAGCATCGCGTCATGCCGGAACGCCCGCGTGGAGTGCGGCCCGTGCTGCCCGTGCACGGAGCATTGCCAGCATGGCGTCCACGATGGCTTCGCCAATGTCGCGCCGGGCGACGGTCTGAAGACCGGTCCATGCCGGCATGGAATTCACTTCGATCACCTGAAGCGAGCCGTCCGCAGCCGGGACGATGTCGACGCCGGCGAAGTCTGCCCCGACGGCTGCCGCCGCGCGAAGGCCGAGTTCGGCGAGTCTTTCGCGCATGGGCGCGGGCACGATCTCGGGGACGGCGCCGCGCTGGACGTTGGTAACCCAGTCATGGCCGCGGCGGATCATCATCTCCACCACCTCTCCCGCGCAGACGAATACGCGGACGTCGCAATAGGGCGGACCGTCGCGCTCGATGTAGCGCTGGAGGTAGTAGGTGTCGGCCACCTGATCGGGGGGCGGGAGGTCGTCCACCGAGCGGATCAGTGTGACGCCCTTGCCCTGCGAGCCGAACAGGGGCTTGAGCACCAGGGGGCCATGCGGGAGCTCGCGACCCACAATGGCGCGGGCTTCATCCAATCCCTCCACCGCGAAGGTGGCAGGCGTGTCGAGGCCCGCCTGCTGCAGCAGGAAGGTGGTCATGGACTTGTCCACGCATCGTTCGATGGCACGAGCGGAGTTCCAGACGGGAATGCCAAGACGGTCGAGCGCATGGAGGATGCCCAGGCGCCGGGTGATGGCCTCGAAGGTGCCGGAGCCCATGGAGCGCACGAGCACAGCGTCGGGCAGCTTGCTGCCCAATTCCGGGAAGGTCATCCCGGCCGGGGCGGTGGTGTCGAATCGCACCGTCTCGAGCTTCGCCAGCACGACCTCGCAGCCACGCCGGCGATAGGCCTTCGCCAGAGCTTTGCTCCGGTCGCCAAGCTGGCTCGAAACGATCAGGATGGTCCACATGCGCCGCCGCCTTTACCTGTCCGTATTCACCCGCCCCAGTTCAGGCGATCGAAGTCTCGCTTGCCGGCGCGGAACGTCTCGCCCGTCTCGAGCGCGGTCACAATCACCTCGGCCGGGCTGAACAGCAAGGGGTCAATGGCGTAGAAGTCGCCCTTGAAGCGTTTGAAGATCTCCGCGAACGGCTCGCCGTAGTCGCGGGACGAGCCGGAAGGCAGTTTCTCCGCCAGTTCGCGGGCATCCTTCGCTGAGCCGTTGACGTAGATATGCGCCAGGCCGCCGTAGATGATGGCGTCGTTGGTCCGGCCCATGGCCGTCATGAAATCCGGATGCGGGGAGGGGATGGGCGCGCGGGCGATGCCTTCGACAATGTTGTCGATCGGGAAGCCGATATCCTTAGCCTTGTGGAGTGCAACCTCCAGAACGCGGGCGGCAATCTGCACGGTGCCTGCAATGCTCTGGGTGGGCGCGTAGACGAAGGTCAGGTTTTCCGGCGCCACTCCGGTGGCCTTGGACACCTTCTGGACAACGGCCTCGGGCGGCGGGTCGGCGGTTTCAAGCACAACGACCGAATGGCTGGCGGTTTCGCGGTAGGTCAGCACCTCGAACAGGGGCTCGACACCGGCGAGGATGCGAACTGGGCCCGAGCCCATGGCGAAGTATTTCTCGACCGACAGGTTCCAGCCGGCGTACTGGCTGCCAAGGCAGGCAAGCACCGGCTGCGAGGAGTGGACCTCGACACTGAAAGGCCATCGCCCTTCGGGCTCGAGAGTCACGGCAACGTTGCCGAGGCCCCCCATGCAGATCTCTGCCATGCGCAGGCCGGCCTCGATGCTGCCCTGCACGCCCGCGCCCGCGTTGATCAGGCGGCAGCCGAGAGCGCCCTTCGATACAGCAATGCGCAGGCGCTCGGCCTCGTGGACCATGCCATCGGCTATGCCGTTTGCCCGTTCATTCAGAAATGCGGAGCCGTCCCTCATTTGCGGCCTCCCTTCTCGCTTGTCGTTATTGACCACATTTCTTTCAGGCGCGCCTCACGGCGCGTCAGTTCCATTCGTGCGTCTTCGGCGGTGTCGCCGTCCGCAAAAATCGTGCAGACCGGCTCACCCGCCCGTATCCTGGTTCCGGGGGGCTGACGATCTGCCAGCCAGTCCGGCCAGTCCATGCGGGGAAAGGACGCGATTTCCCCGTCCGCGTAGACGACCATGGCCGCCATCGAATCACGGAACGCGGGAAGGGGCGCTCGCTCTCCCCGACAGGCCGCGATATGGGCGGCCAGAAGCGGGGCATCCGCACTGTCGAATATGTCCAGCGTGGCGCCCGGTCGGGGATTGATCTCCAGAAGGGTCCAAACACCATCCCGCAGCTTGAAATCGGCGCTGCAAAGGCCAAGAAGCCCGTTGCGGCGGCTGAGTTCGGATAACCACTGACCGATCCTTTCGCCGGCTTCCAATGAAATATCCGTGAGGCGCACGGCCCCCCCGTAACGATGGGGGGCTTTCGGCGAAGGTGACGTCCATTGCGCGCTGAAGCCGACAATGCGGGCGCCTTCGCGGTCCGCCACGAACAGGGCGGAGACGTTCCCGCCTTCGATCCTGCGCTGGAAATAGGTGCCTTCTCCAGCCTCGACGCCGGCCGCGGGGCGGACGTGAAGGCCGCCCGAGCCGCCCACGCGTTTGGCCAGCCAACCTTCCGGGTCAGATGGCCGCGCCAGGGTGATCTCCGGAAACGGAATGCCAATGGCATGGCATTCGGCGGCAAGATGGAACGGATCGTTGATCCGGCGGACGGTTTCGCCCCGGCATCCGGCGAGGGGAAAATGACGGGCAAGCTCGTCCAGCACTTCCGGATGCTCCTCGAAGCCCGAGCCGCAGACGAGGGCTTCCGGCTCCTCGCCAGCGAGAAGGGCCTGCAGCGCCTCAATCAGACCGTCGGCTTGCAGGTCACCTTCCAACTCGCCGGGGACGCGCACTGCGCGCTCGGCCAGTTCCACCGTGTCGAGGTCGCAGAACATGTCGGCAACCAGCGGGCGAAGACCCGCCCGCTGCGCCGCGGCTGCGAGCGCGCGTCCTGAAACCGCCGCGATCAGAACCGGCCGGCTATTTGACGTAGGTCCGGGCAAGGGCGAAGGCGTCCTGGAAATCGAGGGTGACGGTCTTTTCAGGTTCAATCATCCGCTTGAAGAGGTTGAATTCCGTCTTGTACTTGACGTTGCCGATGGCGAGCGCACCGATGCCGAAGGCCGAGGTGCCGGGGATCTCCACGGAGTCCGCATGGACGTCGACGCCCTCGATGCCGGCGGGCGGCACTGCATTCACGTCGGCGGCGATCAGGAGCTTCTTCGCGCCGTCGAGCTGGGCGCGGGAGACAACCTGAACGCCAGCCTTCGCGGCGGCCAGGACCACCTCGGCGGCGTGCACGAGCTCCTGCTTCTTCTCTTCCGTCGAACCGTCGGCCGGGGTGACATCGAGGCCAAAGCGGGCCTTGATGTTGTCCGCCACGGACTTCACGCGCTCGATGCCGTCATGGCCGACGACGGTGACGCGGGCGCCCTCGCGGGCGGCGATCACGGCCGAGCAGAAGCCGACAACGCCGGTGGCGCCGAAGATCACGACCTCCGTTCCGGAAAGCGTGCGGTTGAACTTCTTCTCAAGCGCCTTCTCGACCTTTGCCACCATGGCGGCGGCGGTGGTGAAGGAGCCGGAGGGATCGGCGAACACGCTCAGGGTGAAGGGCGGCACCATGGCCTTGCGTGCAGCATCCAGCATGTCGAGCGCAAGCGTCACGTCACGTCCGCCGATGAAGACGCCGGAGTTCACCCCCGCATCCGGCGGACGGGAGAAAATGGCATCCTGCACAAGCCCCGTCACTTCGGAGAGTTCGACGCCTGTGTAGGGAACGACGACATCAAAACCGGCGTCGACGGCCATGTTCACATCGAACGGGCTCATCTGACGAAGCGGCGTGATCATGTGCAGAATGTTCTTGCGAGACAATTCAACCTCCCACTCTCGTGCAGTTCGGATCTTCGTGGAACCTCCGAACTGCTCTGGTCATCTGTCTTTCGCGGTTCCGGACAGAAAGCCGGTTTCCAATCTTCCCGGGACCGCGCAGGGAACGTGATTCCATGACGGGACACCGAGAGCCGGTTCCCTCAGGAATGCGGTGGATGCTTATCGGATGCTTCTGGCTCGCCGTCCGGCGGGGGCGAGACTCTTTCCAACTATCCGGGCGCCGGTGTTCCGCGCCTTCACAATGCGCAGTTCGATTTCGGAATCGACCTGACCGCGAACCGCATTGACCATGCGGCGGGCGTCGATCTCGGACGGCGCGAAGACAAAACCCGTGGGGCCCCAGGAACTCTGGCCGAGGCCGTGGGCACCCGCTTCTTTGAGCAAGCGGGCTGCTTCCGCGACGCGGGGGCTCGTGAAGAGACCGCCCTGTGCGGGGGCGAAATAGGTTCCCATCACCGTCTGGACCGCCTCGATGGCTTCGCCGAAGGTGGCGATGTCGTGTTCCACGATCGCCGGAAGGGCCTGCATCAGCACGCGGCGGCAAATCTCGCCCGCGCTTTCGACGGGGAAGGGCGGCAGGGCGCGGAAGGCGGCCACTTCCTCCTCGCCGTGAAGGCCGACCATGTCCGAGTGATCCAGGATGAGAATGACGCGCCAGTTTTCCGGAAAGTGGTGGCGCGCAACGACGGGCGGTTCCGCATCATCCTTGCGCCGGCCCGCGTCGACGATCAGGCCGCCTTCGTGGAAGGATGCAATGCCGATGCCGGAACGGGAGCCGCGGCCAAGCAGGCGCGCGTCCTGCGTGACGTTGCCCTCGAGGCCATGGAGCCGGCGCAGCGCCGCGGCGACGGCCATCGCCATCTGCGTGCCGGAGCCAAGGCCGATATGGGCGGGAATCGCCTGTTCCACCACGAGATGATGGTGGGTGGTGATGTCGAGATGCCGGCACATGGTGTCCAGATGGCGCGCGGCGCGCTCGCAATCGGGCCCCTCCACGACCGTTTCATCGGCATGCGCGAGGGTGACAACCGTTTCCGGCTCGCTCAAGGGCAATCCCAGGCTGCCAAACCGCCGTCCCGTGCTGCCATTCAGGTCCAAAAAGCCCAGATGGAGGCGGGCAGGCACCGACACAGTAACGCAATCGAACATATGCTACCCTTCGGGTGCAGGATGAATTGGAATGTTTGGTGCCCGAAATAATGATACTGTTTTTCAAAGGGGGAGCAAGCGACCTTTGACATGGGTGCGGCAAGTTTGTTTGCCGGCCGCATCTGACGGCCAGCCACACGAACCCGAGGAGGAGATCATGGCAGAACGGCAGAAGGAGCGCGTCTACAGCGAAGAGGAGATCAGGGAGCGGCTTGCACGTGAACTGCCCAAGTGGACCTACGAGAACGGCTGGATCCGGCGGAAATACAAGACG
Organism: Chelativorans composti; assembly: GCF_039541695.1. Taxonomy (NCBI): domain Bacteria; kingdom Pseudomonadati; phylum Pseudomonadota; class Alphaproteobacteria; order Hyphomicrobiales; family Phyllobacteriaceae; genus Chelativorans; species Chelativorans composti. The sequence continues at coordinate 70,453 of NZ_BAABGS010000016.1, forward strand.
CACAGCTGGAAGGGCACCCTGATGGTTATCAATGCCGTCGGGCATCTCGCGGAGGCCGCGTTCCATCATCCGGACATCACCGCATCTTATGCCTGGGTGGAGGTGCGTCTGATGAACCACGCGGCAAAGGGCATCACCGACAAGGATTTCGCCCTGGCGAAAAAGATCGAGGAGGTGATCCATTGGCAGCCGGCCAAGGAAGGCCAGGGGCTCGAAGGGACGCCGAACAGCGATCAGCGATTCGCTTACATCAAGTACGACTGAAGAACTGCTTCACAGGCGGGTGAACGGAGGGGCTTCACCCACCGATAAGATTGTTCTAAGTATTCCGCAGGCACCATCCAACAAGACGAACGAATCATGACGGTTGCATGGATCGGCAACCGGGATGCACAGGTGCCTTCAGCGATCGAACATGTCGCGGCACTGCTTGTGCAAAGCCGGTGCCCAGTGATTACGGTTGATGCGGATGCGGACACGGCCCGCGCCGCGCTCGCTCTGGCGCGCAGGGCTGGCGCCGTCTGCGATCATCTGACGGACGGTCTGGCCCATGAGGTCACCCTGTTTACCGGGACGGGCGGCGTATTCCTTTCGCCGGGCGAGGCCCTGCGGCGCGCCGACCTGGTGCTGGTCGCGGGGGCGCTGCCGGCAGCTGCGGGCGCATTCCTCGAGACCCTTGCGCAGACGAGCCCCGACCTTGGCGGCGAACGGCCGCGCAGGATGTTCGCGCTTCATGCCGACGGGCTGCCGGACGGGATTGCCAAGGTTACACAAGCCATTTCCGTGAAGGATGCAAGTCTTCCCGTCGCGGTGGCGGTGTTTCGGGCCGCAGTCGCAGGCCGTGGAACGGGTGTGGAGATCGCTGGCGCGGACGCGTTTGCGGCTGCGGCTGCCGGGGCCAAATTCATCGCCGTGATCTGCTCCGGTCATGGCTGCGATACGCTCACGCTGGAGATGCTGCAGGGGCTGGAGGGCGATTTCAACGCCAATACCCGCGCTTCAATGCTGGTGTGGCCCGCAAGCGAGAACGGATGGGGCAGCACGCTTGTTTCCACCTGGAATGCCGGTTTCCCGCTGCCGGTAAGCTTCCTCGGCGGCGAGGCCAAGCATGATCCGGCGCGGTTCAACGCGCGCCGGCTGATCGAGAGCGGCGAGGTGGATGTGTGGCTGCATGCCGGACCGCTGCCGGAGGGCGTGACGGGTCCGGCGGAACGCATCGTGATCTCCAATGCGGCCAGCGCCGTCGGAGGCGCGTCGGTGACCATCGCTGTCGCCGAACCGGGCGAAGGCCATGACGCGGTGATGTTCTCAGCCAGGGCGGGAACCTTCCTGGCACGCGCGGCAGGGAGCAAGGACAACCTGCCATCGGCGGCGGAGATCCTGCGCCTGATCGCCGGGAAGTTGCCGGAAACGGAGGCGGTGCCATGCTGACGCTCATCATGGGAGGCCATGTCATCGATCCGCTGAATGGCCGGAATGGCATCGGCGACGTGTGGATCGAGGACGGCATGATCGTGGCGGCGCCGGAGGGCCGTCAGCCGGATGAGATCTATGACGCGACCGGCTGCATCGTCATGGCCGGCGCAATCGATATCCACTCGCACATCGGCGGCGGCAACGTGAACACGGCGCGGCTGCTGCTGCCCGAGCATCACAAGGCGCACCTGCCGCGCCCGGCGACCACGCCGCTGGCGAACGTGGGCTGGTCCACGCAGCAGACGGGCCGCCTCTATGCGCAGATGGGCTTCACCACGGTGATCGAGCCTGCGATGTCGCCCGCCAATGCGCTGCACACGCATCTGGAGCTTGCGGACATTCCGATCATCGACCGGGGGGCGCTGGCAATCCTCGGCAACGACGATTTCCTGCTGTCGCTCATTCGCAAGGGTGAATCGCCCGAGATGATTCGCGATTACGTGGCTTGGACGGTCGCTTCGGCGCGGGCGCTGGGCGTGAAGACGATCAATGCCGGCGGGTCGGCGGCGTTCAAGGAGAATGTGCGAACCTTCTCCTTCGATGATGAGGTGCCATCCTATGGCGTGTCGTCGCGTCGGATCGTGAAGACGTTGCAGATGGCAGTGGACAGCCTCGGAATTCCGCACCCGCTGCATGTCCACTGCAACAATCTCGGCGTGCCGGGGGCGGCGGAGACGGCGGCGGTGACGATCGAGGCGGCCGAGGGCGTGCCGATGCACCTCGCGCATCTGCAGTTCTATGGCTACGGCACCGAGGGCAAGCGCAAGTTCTCTTCTGCGGCCGCGCAACTCGCGGAGAAGGTGAACTCCACGCCGGAGGTGACCATCGACGTCGGGCAGGTGATGTTCGGCCAGACGGTCACCATCTCGTCGGATGCGCTCCGGCAGTTCGCGGCGCGCGGCGGCGCAAACCCGAAGAAGAGCGTGATCTACGACGCGGAAGGCAATGGCGGCGGCATCGTGCCCTATGCCTACCGGCAGGACTATTACGGCTCGCTGCAGTGGGCGGTGGGGCTCGAGCTGTTCCTGCTCATCAACGATCCGTGGCGGGTGTTCTTCACCACCGACCATCCGAACGGTGCGCCGTTCACGGCATATCCCGCGCTGTTCAAGCTGCTGATGAGCCGGGAGGCGCGTCGGGAGGCGATGGAGGGCCTGCACAAGGGGGCACTCAAGCACACGACGCTAGCCTCGATCGATCGCGAGTACACGCTTGAGGAAATCGCGATCATGACCCGGGCGGCGCCTTCCAGGCTGCTCGGGCTCACCGACCGCGGGCATCTCGGCTCGGGCGCGGTGGGCGACGTTGCGGTCTACCGCAAGGATGACGACGCCGAGCGGATGTTCGGTGCGGCTGAATATGTGTTCAAGAACGGCGAGCTGGTGGTGCGCAAGGGCGAGATCGTCAGCCTCAAGCCCGGCAAGACGCTGCGGCTCAGGGTACAGCCGGACAAGGCGATCGTGAAGAAGCTCGAGGACTATCACCAGCAGCGGTACGGCCTTTCGCTCGACTGGTTCAATTTCCCGGACTGGGCAGTGGGTCGTGAGGAGCCCTTCGGCGAGGTATCATGCAGAAGCTGACGGTCAACGGCATCACCATTGATGACACGTTCGCGGAAGCCTTTGGCATGCGCGCGACGGCGATCATCATCACGGCTCCCAGCCGTCAGTGGGCGCTCGAGGCGGCGCGGTCGATGACAGGCTTCGCCACGTCGGTGATCGGCTGCGGCTGCGAAGCGGGCATCGACGTGGAGCTTTCGCCCGACGAGACACCGGACGGACGGCCGGGCGTGCGCGTGCTGGTCTTCGCCATGAGTACCAGCGAGCTGCAGAAGCAGCTGCTCAACCGTGTCGGCCAGTGCGTGCTCACCTCGCCAGGCAGCGCGTGCTACGCGGGGCTTGAAGGCGTCGAGCCGCTCAAGCTGGGTGCGGCCATGCGTTATTTCGGCGATGGCTGGCAGATCTCCAAGAAGGTCGGCGGTCGGCATTTCTGGCGGCTGCCGGTGATGGACGGCGAGTTTGTCTGCGAGGCGACTACCGGCCTCACCAAGGAGGCGGTGGGCGGCGGCAATCTGCTGCTGCTTGCCAAGACCTGGGACACCGCGCTTGCTGCCGCCGAGGCGGCGGTGGAGGCGATGCGGGCGGTGCCGGGCGCGATCATGCCGTTCCCGGGCGGGATCGTGCGGTCCGGCTCCAAGGTCGGCAGCAAGTACAAGGGCATGATTGCCTCGACCAACGACGCCTTCGCGCCGGTTCTGCGCGGGCAGGTTAGAAGCGAACTCGATGCCGAGACCAATGCCGTGATGGAAATCGTCATCGACGGCGAGACGGATGGTGCCGTGCGGGCCGCGATGGCGGCGGGCCTCAAGGCCGTGATCGAGCTCGGCCCGGAAAAGGGTGCGCGGCGCGTCAGCGCCGGCAACTATGGCGGCAAGCTTGGCAAATTCCACTACCACCTGAAGGAGCTTCTGCCGTGAGCGGTCTGACCTTCACATTGCAGCAGGAGCCGGTCCAGCGGCTCGACCTTTCCGCGCTGACGCCGCAAGGGCTCGCGGGCAAGAGTGTCGCCGAGGTCGAAAAGATCGAGCTCTGCGGCGGACGGAACCGGGTTACGGTGGGCGACTGCTTCCGGGTCTCCGGTACCGTGGGCGAGGCGATTGTCTTCGAGGGCGGGAGCAGCCGCTTCGACTGCATCGGGGCGGAGCTTGCGGGCGGCAGCATCCGGGTTGCGGGCGACGCCGGGGCGCTGCTCGGCAGGCGCATGAGTGGCGGATCCATCGTCGTTGAGGGTTCTGCCGGGGCGCTTGCCGGATCGCAGATGACGGACGGACGCATCGAGATCATGGGCAGCGCCGGCGAGCTTGCGGGCGGACCCGCTGCAGGCGAGATGCGGGGCATGGCCGGCGGGACGCTCGTCATTCGTGGCCGGGCGGGCGACCGCCTCGGTGACCGGATGCGCCGCGGCACGATCGCAGCCCTGGGCGGCTGCGGCGACTATGCCGGAAGCCGGATGATCGCGGGCACGATCCTGATCAAGGGCGGGGCGGGCAGACTGCCGGGCTATCTAATGCGGCGCGGTTCCATCCTGCTCGACCGGGCGCCAGCCGAACTGTCACCCACATTCGTGCCGACGGGCCCGTGGTTCAGCGCCTTTGCCTCGCTCCTGGAGCGGGAGCTTGTGAAGGAAGGCATTATCGAGCGGCCCTTCTTCGGGCAGGGACCGATGCGTTACGCGGGCGATATGGCAGTGCCCGGCAAGGGCGAGCTCATCATTTCTGCGCTGGCCGGCTGAGCTGGCGTGCCAGAACCGCATCGGCGAAGGCCAGGGCGTCCCGGTTGAAGGGGATGTTGTGGACGCGGAACACGTGCGCGCCCTGCAGGCGCAGGATGACGCTGGTGGCAGAGGTGCCGACGTCGCGGGCTAGCCGGTCGTCGCCGGCGAGGTGGCCGATCATGCGCTTGCGCGAGGTGCCGATCAGCAACGGGTAGCCGAGCGCGTGAAGCTCCCCGGTGCGTGCCATGAGGGACAGGTCTTCCTCGCGGTCCTTCGCAAAACCAAAGCCGGGGTCAAGGACAATCTGGCTGTCCTTCACGCCGGCCTCGTGCGCGATCTCGAGGGAGCGGCGGAGGAAAACGAACTGGTCCTCAATCACGTCCGGGCGCTTTTCATCCTCGCGGCCGCGGCCCGTGTGCATGATGACGAGGCCGGCGCCGGTTTCCGCGGCAATGTGGGCGATGTCGGGCTCGCGCTGCAGGCCATGAACGTCATTGACGATATGCGCGCCGGCCGCCACCGCCTTGCGGGCAGTCTCGGCGCGGTAGGTGTCCACGGAAATGATGCAGTTGCCTTCGGCGGCCAGCGTCTCGATCACCGGCAAAACGCGGCGCTGCTCCTCTTCCGGCGTGACTTCGGTAGCGCCGGGGCGGGTCGATTCGCCGCCCACGTCGATGATGGCCGCACCCTGGGCGATCATCTCGCGGGCATGGGCGACGGCCTTTTCGGGGTCGATGTACTCGCCGCCATCGGAAAAGCTGTCAGGGGTGACGTTAAGAATGCCCATGAGGACCGAGGACGGCCCCAGGACCAGACGCTTCCCATGCGCAAGCTGCCATTCAAAGGTCTTCATGCCGGCCAAGTCGGAAATCCCTGGATCTGTGTTGTGTCTCTTGCGGAAGAGTATTCGCAGGGCTCCATCGGGGCAATGGCTCTTCCACCAGCGGGCGCAGAAGAGACACTCTAAGGACTTGTGCGAAGCGCAAGAACATGCAGCATAGCGCGTGGCAAGAGGGCGTCAGCCGCACGAGTAAATGGGAGTTTCCATGAAGAACAAGATCGACCTGAAGAGCGAAACCGCGCGAATCCTCGACAAGCTGGGCGTGCCGGAAAGCGCCTGGCGGGATGGCGATATGGCGAGCTTCAGCCCGGTCACAGGCGAGCAGACCGCCAAGGTCCGCACCACTTCGCCCGAGGAGGCGCGGCGGATGATCGAGGCGGCGCACGAGGCGTTCAAGGCCTGGCGGCTGGTGCCTGCGCCGCGGCGGGGCGAGCTGGTGCGGCTCTTCGGCGAGGAACTGCGGGCGGCCAAGGAGGATCTCGGCCGTCTGGTGACGATCGAGGCGGGCAAGATTCCGTCCGAGGGCCTGGGCGAAGTGCAGGAGATGATCGACATCTGCGACTTTGCCGTGGGCCTGTCACGGCAGCTCTATGGCCTCACCATCGCCAGCGAGCGGCCCGGCCACCGCATGATGGAGACCTGGCATCCGCTAGGCGTGGTTGGCGTCATTTCGGCGTTCAACTTTCCGGTCGCGGTTTGGTCGTGGAACACGGCGATTGCGCTCGTCTGCGGTGATCCGGTCGTCTGGAAGCCTTCGGAGAAGACGCCGCTCACGGCGCTCGCTGCGCAGGCGATCTTCGAGCGGGCGCTGAAGCGATTCGGGGACGCGCCGGCGGGACTGTCGCAGGTCATCATCGGCGACCGCACGATCGGCGAGGTGCTGGTGGATCACCCGAAGGTCGCGCTCGTCTCGGCAACGGGCTCGACCCGCATGGGCCGCGAGGTGGGTCCGCGGCTTGCGAAGCGCTTTGCGCGCTCGATCCTCGAGCTTGGCGGCAACAACGCCGGCATCGTCTGCCCGTCCGCGGATCTGGACATGACGCTCAGGGCAGTTGCCTTCGGCGCGATGGGCACGGCGGGCCAGCGCTGCACGACGCTGCGCCGGCTGTTCGTACACGAGAGCATCTACGAATCCTTCGTGCCGCGGCTGATCCGCGCCTATGAGAACGTGACCGTCGGTAATCCGCTGGAGACGAAGGCGCTGGTCGGTCCGCTGATCGACAAGGCGGCCTTCGAAGGCATGCAGAAGGCGATCGAGGAGGCGAAGGCGCTCGGCGGCAAGGTGACGGGCGGCCAGCGCGTGACGGAGGCGGGTCCCGAGACCGCCTACTATGTGCGGCCGGCGCTCGTGGAGATGCCGTCGCAGGCCGGGCCGGTGCTGGAGGAGACCTTCGCGCCCATCCTCTACGTGATGAAGTACCGGGATCTCGAGGAAGCAATCGAGCTGCAGAATGCCGTGAAGGCGGGGCTGTCGTCGTCGATCTTCACCCTCAACATGCGCGAGGCGGAGATCTTCCTGTCGGCGGCAGGGTCTGACTGCGGCATAGCCAATGTCAACATCGGCACGTCGGGTGCCGAAATCGGCGGCGCGTTCGGTGGCGAGAAGGAGACGGGCGGCGGACGCGAGTCCGGCTCGGACGCCTGGAAGGGCTACATGCGCCGCGCCACCAACACGATCAACTACTCGACGCAACTGCCGCTGGCGCAGGGCGTGACCTTCGACATCGAATAACCGGAGCGTTTTACGCAGCCGGCAGGACAAGAGCAGTTCAGATCTTCAAGAGGTCTGAGCTGCTCCAATGGTCCGATTGAACATGGTTCCGGACGGAAAGCCGGTTCCCACATTTCGTGAAACCGCGCTCTGTTTGCCGGTCGAGGTTCTGGACAGAAAACCGGCCTTACCCTTCCCGGAGCCTGCTTTGTCTGTCGCGGCAAGAAGCTGGACCGCCGTCCTGGAAGCTCCCGATCCCTCCCGGCTCCGGGACGGGATGACGCGGGTTTGCCCACCAGATGCGTGCGAGGCCGGCAGTCAGCACATCGCCGGACGTCGAAGGGAACGGGCTGGCGAGGCAAAACTCTTTCGGCACAGGCACATAGCCTGGAAAGCAAAGTATTCGCACCGGCCAATACAGTAGCATGAAATCGTTTTCAGAACGGGTTGCGTGTGATATTTTATCTCACGCGGCTGGGGGTAGCTATTTTTCTGCCCTTTTCTTACATCAGCGTGCGAATGGGGATGTCTCTCTGGGGCGGAGAGGCATGGGTTGAGTACGATGGGGCCACGGCGCCGTGGTAAGGGCAGATGGGGTTTGAACCCGGCACACTGTTTTTCGCATCGGGCGTGAGCGCGTTTGCGCTGGCCATAACCATGCTGGGTGTTTGGCTCCAAAACAGGCTCGACCGCTTCATGATCGGCTGGATGCTGGGCATGGTCATGCTCGGTATGGGCGCTCTGCTCTATGCTTCCTTTCCCCTGGAAAACAAGCCCGTCACGGCCTTATCGTTCTCGCTTGAAATCATTGGCTTCGTCGCGGTCTACGTTGCCGCGCGGCTGTTCACGGGACGGCCGGTCTCGCTCGGAAAGTGTGTAATGGCCGGCGGTGCTGCCATCGGAGCCGTGGTGATTCCGATTCTTGCCGGACCCAATGGCATCGGGGTCATGCTGATCAACCTGATTGCCGCCGTCTGCCTGTTCCTGTGCGCGTTCGAATACTGGCGGGCGTTCGAGGAATCTCCCTTTGCGATCCTCGGTATCACCGGTCTCTACGCGCTGGCGGGGCTAACCTTCGTCGCCTGCGGCCTCGTTCTGCTCATCGACGGGCAGTGGGTGCTGCTGAAGCATCCGGATGGTGTGGCCGAGCAGATCAACGCCATTGCGGCAATCGCCGGAATTACCGGCATCGGTGCCCTGTCGCTCGCGCTCAATCAGATGCGGGCCGCGCGTCGCCACCGGATCGAGGCGCAGACGGACATGCTGACCGGCCTCATGAACCGGCGCGCGCTGTTCTCCAATTTCACGGCGAACAGGCTCGCGCCCGGCGACGCTGTCGTGGTGTTCGATCTCGACCGCTTCAAGTCCATCAACGACCGCTACGGGCATGGCGCGGGAGACAAGACGCTGAAGGAGTTCGCCAAGCAGCTTCGGATGTATGCCCGGCCGGGCGATGTCGCGGCGCGGCTGGGTGGCGAGGAGTTCGTTCTGGTGATGCGGCAGGTGACTGTCGCGCAGGCCACCGACGCGGCTGAGCGCATCCGGAGAGAGTTTGCCTCGACACCGCTGAAATTTGGCGACACCGCCGTCACGGTCACGGTGAGCGCGGGCATCGCCTTCGCCGGGAGCGAGATCGACAGTTTCGACGACGTGATGCACCGGGCGGACATGGCCCTCTACCGTGCCAAGAACAATGGCCGGGACCGCGTCCTTACCGAGCTGCAGGTCGTCGCCTGAGGCGCAGTCCGCCAGCCGTGCCGCAATTGCATGGCAGACGCACGCTGCCGTGGCAGCTCGCCAGGCGCTTGCCCCTTGATCCGGTGGCTGCAGAGGAGCATGTTGGCTCAACCTCCAACCTCAGCCTTGCGACCAGTCACAGGGCTGTCATTCGCGTGTTTCTGTGATGGAATTTGTCACATCCCTGTTGCAGGTCATCATGATCGACCTGGTGCTGGCTGGCGACAACGCCGTGGTGATCGGGCTGGCAGCAAGCGGACTTCCCAAGGACCAACGGCCCAAAGCCATTCTGATCGGCATCCTGGCGGCAACGCTACTGCGGATCAGCTTTGCCGTTCTGGCGACCAAGCTGCTGGCGATCGTCGGTCTGCTGCTTGCCGGCGGCCTGCTGCTGCTCTGGGTGTGCTGGAAGATGTGGCGCGAACTGCGCGCGGACGCGGCCCGGGAGGAGGAGGCGCACAAAGCGCTTGCGGAAGGGCTGGAAGGGGCAGAAGCCGCAGGGAATGGCGCGCCCCGCAAGACGCTGATGCAGGCCACGGGACAGATCATCCTGGCGGACGTGTCCATGTCGCTCGACAATGTGCTCGCGGTGGCGGGTGCAGCGCGCGAGCATCCTCTGGTGCTGGTCATTGGCCTTGGATTTTCGGTGTGCCTGATGGGCGTTGCGGCCAACTACATCGCCAAGCTTCTCCACCGGTACCGTTGGATCGCCTATGTGGGCCTGCTCATCATCCTGTACGTGGCGCTGGAAATGATCTACCGCGGCGCGCAGGACGTCTGGCCATACATTTTCGCGTAAGATAAAACCGTCTCCTGCGTGACAGACTTTCCTTCGACGCGTGGGGGCGGCGACCGGTGCTTGCAGCAATTCTCGTGGCGATCTATTTCCTGCCGCCCGCGGCGGGGATCGAATCCATTTCGATCGAGACGGCGTCGCTGGGCGTCTATTCCGCGGCAGAGTGCAAGACGAAAGCCGAGAGCCTGGCGGCCGGAGACTCCCATCAGCCCGTGTATCAGGGCCGGCCAGTGCTGCGGGTCCGTTACAAGTGCATGGTGGTCGGCGAAGCCGAGCGTGACGGACTGAAGCGGCTGCTCGGGAATTAACGCAGTTGGCGTTTCAGAAATTCGGCATCGTTTCGCGCTGACCCGTTTCCATCGACGTTGCCGGGGTTGGTCCCGCTTCTGAGCGTCGGTGCTACCGCACAAACCGTTCTCAACCGTATTCAAGCAAAACCGGGATTGAGCCCCTGCGCACTCATGAACCGTGCGCTTGGCGGGTTCGCCGTGCCATCAGGAGGCTTGCTGCCGGTCCGGAGAGCAGTCTTCTCGCTGGTAGTTGTATACAAATAAACCGAGCAAAACGCCGTCCTCACCGCATCCTTGCTAATCTAATCCTACAGGAAACCGATACATATAACCCAAATGTGGTATATACTAAGCCGACAAAATAATTTCTATGATAACCATTACCACCAAGGGAGACCTTGAAGAGGGCGGGTTTGAGGATCGACCAGCAGAGATTGGAGAGGGCGCTCGACCAGCTTTTCGACGCGGCGATTGATGCTGCACCATGGGTCGCCTGCCTCGAAGAACTGGTCGCGGCAACCAAGTCCTATGCGGCGATGGTGGTGCCGTTCGACCGGCGCATTCCCCATGCCGCCATCAGCACTGCAAATATTGCGCCGCTCAGGGAAGAGTACATCCGTCTCGGGTGGATGCCCGGCGAGTGGCAGGCCAAGGCGCGCGCGCTGCTGGTACGCGATGGCATCGTGAGAACACACCAGTATGCGCCTGACGAGGCCTTCGAACGGCACGAGTTCTACCGGTTCCTTGCCGGGAACAACATCAGGTATTCCTGCCTGATCGCGCTGTATGACGCGTTTTCCGAGGTCCTGTGCCTCGGGTTGCACCGCCATCCCGACCAGGGGCCGTTCACCGACGAGGAGGCGGCGGTGCTGGCCGACATGCGCCATCGCTTCATCGAGGCAGCGCGTCTGGCCCAGCGCGTGTCGCAGAACAGGCTGTCGGGGATGATCGCCGGGTTTGACATCGCGGGCACGGCGGATGTTTTCTTCGACGCCTACGGCAAGGTGACGTATGTCAACGCGGCGGCCGCGCGCGTTCTCGGCAACGAGCTGCGCGTGGTGGACAAGGAACTGCGGTCGCAGAACGATGCCGAAAGCTTCAGAATCCGGCGGGCGATCCAGGAGGCCCTCGCGCAGGGAAACTCAGGTGCAGGCGATCCGTCGCGTCTGGTTTCGATCGAACGGCCGGGCCAGCAGCCGATCACCCTGCGGATCCAACGCATCGCCGGCCTATTCGACCTGTTCGCCTCTTCTGTCGGTGTCTGCGTCATCGAGATGGCCGGCGGCCAGGCGAGCGCGGCGTCGCCGGATGTCCTGAAGCGCGTCTTCGGGCTCACGGAGCAGGAAACGCAGATCGCCACGCGGCTGTGCGAAGGGCTCTCGCTGCGAGAGATCTCCGAGAGATCCGGGCGCAGTTACGAAACGGTCCGCACCCATGTGAAGTCGATCCTGCACAAGACCGGTACCAGCCGGCAGGGGGAACTCATCGCCCTGATGGCCAAGATGAGGGTTCCCGACGGCCATGCCGGGCGGGCAGACAACCGCGGCGGCAGGGTTCGCAACTAGGGCTTTGACTTCGGGCCGGGCAGATGGCCCGCCGGCAGGGAAACAGCACACACGCCACACCGCTTCGGAACAGGTGGCCGCGTCATGGACGCGGCCAGGCTTCGGTGCCGCTACGGCTGTGAAAGGCAATCCGCAGGTGCGGAATGGAATCGATCAAAGCCGGCCCTTTCTGCCCGTGTTAGGTTGAACTTGCCGACAAGGCATGACCGCCAACCCAGCCCCTGCCCCCCAGAGGGCAGGGGTTCCCGTGATCCAGCCCGTCGGCAAGGGCGGTGGTCTCCACGGTGACGAGCAACCTGTTCCGGCTGCCGCAATTCTGCGCTTCCAGTGTGCTCAATGTCGGATAGCGCCAGCCCGAACGGCACCCTCATGCAGGGGGCGCGGGGTTCTCCGTTTCGATTTTCACTTGAAAATTTCACCGGCCGAACGTAGTTGTCGCCGCATCAGGCCGGGCCCCTCTGGCAGTTTTCCGGAACTCGGAGCTGCGATGTCGGACTGAGAATCAAATCGGGTGGCTCGGCCATGGTTCAGCGATCATGTCTGAGGAGCTGTACCGCCGAGACACGGCAGGCGCTCCGGATCGTCTCACCTCCGCCTGGGCTGCCCCTTTGAAGTCATTATGGGAGCCACATGAGCGAAATCTTTACAGTCGAAGCGCTGATCGCGCTTGCCCAGGTGATCATGATCGACCTGGTTCTGGCAGGCGACAACGCCATCGTCATCGGCCTCGCGGCGGCGGGCCTGCCAAAGGAACAGCGGGCGAAGGCAATTCTCATAGGCATCATCGCGGCAACCGTGCTGCGCATTGCCTTTGCAGCCCTCACCACCCAGTTGCTGCAGATCGTCGGCCTTCTGCTGGCGGGCGGCATTCTGCTGCTGTGGGTGTGCTGGAAAATGTGGCGCGAGCTGCGCACGGGCCACGATGAGGAAGTTCAGGGCGAGGAAGCCCTGACAAACCAAGACATCGACAGCGACGGACAGGTGGCGGGCGCCGCTCCGCGCAAGACGCTGGGCCAGGCAGCCACCCAGATCGTCATCGCCGACGTCTCCATGTCGCTGGACAACGTGCTTGCGGTGGCGGGCGCGGCGCGCGACCATCTCGAGGTGCTCATCTTCGGTCTCATCCTGTCGATCGGCCTGATGGGCATCGCGGCGTCGTTCATCGCCCGCCTGCTCAACAGGCACCGCTGGATCGCCTACGTGGGCCTTGCCATCATCCTCTATGTCGCGCTGGACATGATCTATCGCGGCGCGCTGGAGGTCTGGCCGTACGTCAACGGCACGGCCTGACAGCCATGCACAAGAAGCCGGCCGGAGCGCAATCCGGCCGGGATTTCCAACGCCGCTGTCACCCGACAGCGGCGTTTTTTCTGGCCACTTCCCGCTAGGAAGCAGGGCCGGCTGCCGCTTCGGGCAACAGGGCTGTTCAGCCGTTGAAGGGGACGCTGAAGAGGCTCAGACCATCCGGTCGCCGTGGCGCTACCTGGAGCAATCCAGATTTTCACGGAAACTCTGAATTGCCCTAAGGAATTGTCATCGCGGTTCCGGACAGAAAAACGGTTTCCGCGTTTCCTGGAACGGCTGTAGGAAACCACAACCCACCCACAATGCAGCCGGATAGGCCATCGTTTTCCCGTGGGAGGTTCTATAGGGTCGCCAGACGATCGCGCTCGCGCTCGGAAGCCAGATAGTCGAGAAGTGCAAGAGCGCGGTTGCCGGTCACGACAAGATCGGCCATCTGAGCCCGGAGGAAGTTGAAGTCCTGCTCGGACAGATTGGCGAAGAGGACGTCGTTCACAGGACGCTGCACCGGGAGCAGTGATTTCAGCAGCTTTTCCGCCTTTTCCGTCAGTGTCAGAAGAACGCGGCGCCGATCGGTCGGATGGGTGCGCTTCTGTACGAGGTCATCCCGCACGAGCTTGTTGACTTCAATGGTGACGAACGCTCCGCTCAGGTGCAGATGGTCGGCAAGCTGGTTCACGCCGACACCTTCCCGGTTCTGCAGATACTGGATGGCGATCAGGATCGTGAATGCGGTTCCCGTGAGCCCGATGGTCTGCCCGAGGCGGTTGCGGATCTCCTGAACGCGGGACGCAAATGCAAGCGTGTCATGAATAAGCTGGCGAAAGCAAAGGTCGCTGCCATCGACCAGAAGTTCAGGACGCGATACCGTCAGAGACTGCCCGTCAGCCGAACTGCGCGATACGTCATTCTCAAGTTCCCTCGTTCCCATTGAGCCCACCCAAGTTTTCCTTGGAAGGGTTTATGCAATACCCGCTGGCTCGGTTCAATCACGTTCAAGAAAATGTGCGTGCCGCGATACCCCGAACCTCGCGGACGTCCAAAGAGCCGTGGGGTGGGCCACCTGAATCTCTTAATCGTCAGGAGAACCGGGACACTTCCGTCGCGCGGGCGTGAGGGCCCGGGTGAAATTGCTGTCCATAGACGACGTCAGCATTCCGGGGATCTGGTCTGCGCACCGATGACGTGACAAAGTGGCGTCGCTGGTTCTAGCTGCCGGCCGACTGTCCGTCTCGCAGGGCCGCGCAGCTTTCGCAAGGGGAGAGAATGCGTTTACATCCGGCAACACTTCAGTCGCTCGCAAGGGATCTGACCGAGGGCCGCACGACGAGCCGGGCCCTGGTCGAAGAATGCCTTGAGCAGATCGGGCGCGCCGATGGGCAGGGGGCCGCGGCCTTCACCTTCGTGGATGCGGAGGCGGCGCGGCTCGCTGCCGACGCGATGGACAAGCTCCGGGCAGCGCGGGCCGAGCCATCGCCCTATGCCGGCGTTCCGGTTTCCGTGAAGGACCTGTTCGACGTGCGGGGACAGGTGACGCGCGCGGGCTCGCGCGTGCTCGAGAATGAACCGCCTGCGGAAAGGGATGCGACCATCGTGGCGCGGCTGCGGCAGGCGGGGTTCGTCATCATCGGGCGGACCAACATGACGGAGTTCGCCTACTCGGGGCTCGGGATCAACCCGCACTACGGCACGCCACTCAATCCGTGGGACCGGCAGGGCAAGCGCATTCCGGGCGGATCATCTTCGGGTGCCGCCATCTCCGTCACGGACGGGATGGCGCATGGGGCGATCGGAACCGACACCGGCGGGTCGTGCCGGATACCGGCGGCGTTTACCGGCATCGTCGGTTACAAGCCGACGGCGGCGCGAGTGCCGAAGGACGGCTGCGTTCCGCTTTCCACGACGCTTGATTCGATCGGTCCGCTGGCGCGGACGGTCGATTGCTGCGCCATTCTCGATACTGTCCTCTCCGGCCAGACGCACAGTATGCGCGACAGGAATATCCGGGCGCTGCGCTTCCTGGTGCCGGAGACGCTGGTGTTCGACGGGATCGACGCGACCGTGGCGACGGACTTCGAGCGGGCGGTGAAGCGCCTTGCCGATGCCGGGGCGACGATCGTGCGCGCTCCGATGCAGGAGCTGAAGGACGTGGCGGCCATCAATTCGCGGGGCGGGTTTTCCGCGGCCGAAAGCTGGACGTGGCATTGGCCCTACATCGACCGGGGCGCCGAGCTTTACGATCCGCGTGTGCTCGTTCGCATCTCGCGCGGCGCGGAGCTGACGGCAGCGGATTACATCGAGCTGGGACAGGCACGGGCGCGCGTCATCGAGGCGGTCGAGGCGAGACTTGCGGACTTCGATGCGCTGATGCTGCCGACGGTGCCGATCGTGGCGCCGAGGCTTGCGGAGCTGGAGCGCGATGAGGACTATTCCCGCATCAATATTCTCGTGCTGCGCAATCCGTCGCTCATCAATCTGATCGACGGCTGCGCGATGTCGCTGCCGATGCACGAGCCGGGTTCGGCGCCGACGGGGCTCATGCTCGCCGGGACGAGGGGATCGGACAGCAGAATCTTCGAGGTCGCAAGGGCTGTCGAAGGAGTTCTCTCTGCCGGTCGCTGAGATGAAACGCTGCGGCGCAGTCTGCTTTTTTCGCGGCACGCATGCCGAATCCCTTCCGATCGCCCGAGGCAGGCGATAAGAATTGTGTGCAACATTGCCTCCAGACAATGATCCTGAACCAAAGGGGGAGCTGTGTCTCAACAAGATCAAGTCCGTACCGGTGGTGAAATCCTCGTGTCCGCCCTCAGGGTGCATGGCGTGGATACGGTGTTTGGCGTACCGGGAGAGAGTGCCCTGCCGTTCTTCGATGCGGTGGCGAAGGAAGGGTCGGGCGTGCGTTTCGTCCAGTGCCGGCATGAAGCCAACGCCTGCCACATGGCCGAGGCAGACGCCAAACTGCGTGGTCAGCCGAGCGCCTGCATTGTCAGCCGCGGACCCGGCGCGATGCACGCGGCCATCGGCCTGCATACGGCGAAGCAGGATTCCACGCCGCTGATCCTCATCGTCGGGCAGGTACCCACCAACGAACGGACCCGTGAGGGCTTCCAGGAAGTGGACTACGGCCGCACCTTCGGCGACATGACGAAGTGGGTGGGCGAAGTGCCGTCGGCCGACATGATTCCTGAGTATGTCAGCCGCGCGGTGAATTTCGCCATCCAGGGGCGGCCGGGCCCAGTGGTGCTGGTGGTGCCGGAGGACGTGTTCGGCATGACGAGCAGCGTGCCGGACTATCCGCCCTGCAAGCCTGCACATGCCCGCCCGTCGCCCGCGGACATGGGCAAGGTGGCCGAGCTCCTGCGCAAGGCTGAGCGTCCGGTGGTGATCGTCGGCGGAACCGGCTGGACGACGGAAGCGTCGAAGAAGGTCACGCGCTTCTGCGCGGAAAACAACCTGCCCGTGGTGGCGGGTTTCCGCTCGCAGGACATCGTCGATAATCGCCTGCCACAGTACATCGGCGACATGAGCCTCGGCGGAAACATGCTGGTGGCCGAACACGTGAAGCAAGCTGACGTACTGCTGGTGATCGGCGACCGGCTGAGCGAGATCACCACCAAGGCCTATACGGCGCTGGAGGTGCCGGTTCCCGAACAGACGCTGATCCACGTCTTCCCCGGTCCCGAGGACATCGGCAGCGTGTACATTCCGCACCTGCCGATCGTATCGAGCGTGACGGGCTTCGTTGACGCGCTGGAAGGCATCGGCAAGCTTGACTCGTCGGCTTGGGACAGCTGGACGCGCGAAGGCCGGGCCAACTACGAGGCCTTCCAGGAGACGCCGGCAAAGATCGACGGCATCAACATGGCCAAGATCATCAAGCACCTGAGCGAGACGCTGCCGGAGGATGCGATCATAACCAATGGCGCCGGCAACTACGCGATCTGGCTGCAGCGCTTCTTCCGCTTCAAGACGTTCGGCACGCAACTCGCGCCCAAGTCGGGCTCGATGGGCTACGGCCTCCCCGCCGGCATCGCCGCGAAGCTGCGCTACCCGGAGCGGACGGTGGTGACGCTGGGCGGTGACGGCTGCTTCATGATGGCTTCGCCCGATTTCGCGACGGCCATACAGGCCAACCTCGGGGTCGTGGTCATCGTGGTTAACAACGGCATGTATGGCACGATCAGGATGCACCAGGAGCGCAATTTCCCGGGACGGCCGAGCGGAACGGCTCTGCGCAACCCCGACTTTGCCAAGATGGCGGAGAGCTATGGCGTGTTCGGCGCCGTGGTGGAGACGGAAGACCAGTTCCCGGCGGCACTCGAGGCGGCGCTCGCTTCGGGCGGACCGGCGATCATCGAGATCCGCATGTCGGCGCGGCAGCTGACGCCGGACTTCGCAATCTAGCCTTCCTTTTTGCACTTTGGGAGGCGGGCTTCAGGCCCGCCTCCTTTCGTTTCGCAGCCATTTCGGGGGCCATGGGACGGCTACCTCGGGAGGGGCATGCGAAAGTTGCGTCAAGAATCTGCGCCTTAATCCAATAGTTGTACTTGCGGATGCCGCCCCCGGCAGCCCACAATTCCCGCCGGAGCGCAGCCCTGTTGCCGGGTTGCGTGGCGTATGGGGGCAGTAAGTCATGGCCGCATTGCCGCACATCTATCCGGTCCTGCTCTGCGGGGGGGCAGGCACACGCCTTTGGCCTCTGTCGCGGCAGAGTTATCCCAAGCAGTTCACCCGCCTTGTCGGAGAGGAAAGCCTGTTTCAGGCCGCGGCGCGCCGAACGGCAGGACCGGGTTTCCGCGATCCGGTCGTGGTGACGGGCGACCCGTTCCGATTCATCGTGCAGGAGCAGCTGGCCGAGGCGGGGATCGCTCCGGCCGCTATCCTGATCGAGCCCGAGGGACGCAACACGGCCCCCGCCGTGCTGGCGGCGGCACTCTGGCTCATGGAACAGGATCCCGAGGCCGCGATGCTGGTCTCGCCTTCGGACCATGTGATCCCGGACGGCGATGCTTTCCGGGCGGCGGTGATTGGTGCGCTGCCGGGCGCGCTCGAGGGCAGGCTGGTGACCTTCGGCATCACGCCGACCCGACCCGAAACCGGCTACGGTTATCTGGAACTGGCGGCAGGCGCATCGGCACAAGCCCAGGAACCGCAGCCGCTCCGGCGCTTCGTCGAGAAGCCCGACGCGGAGCGCGCCGCCGCGATGCTGAAAGCCGGAAACTACCTCTGGAACGCCGGCATTTTCCTGTTCACGGCGAAGGCCATGCTCGATGCCTTCATGCGCCACGCGCCGCAGATGCTGGAGCACGGTCAGGCGGCGGTGCGGCAGGCGCAGACGGATCTTGCGTTCACCCGGCTCGCGCCCGAACCGTGGGGTCGGCTCGACAATATTTCGATCGACTATGCCATCATGGAGAAGGCCTCCAATCTGGCGGTAATGCCTTATCCGCATGGCTGGTCGGATCTCGGCGGCTGGGAAGCCGTCTGGCAGGAGACGGGACCGGATGCGACGGGGAACGTGGTTTCCGAGCAGGCCACGGCGATCGACTGCCGGGGCTCGCTCCTGCGATCGGAAGCGGCAGGGATCGAGCTCGTGGGGATCGGGCTCGAAGATATGATTGCGGTGGCGATGCCCGACGCCGTGCTCGTCGCCCGCCGGGAGGACAGCCAGCGAGTGAAGGATGCGGTGAGCGCGCTCAAGGCGCGCGGTGCAAAGCAGGCGGTGGCCTTCGATCGGGAGCACCGGCCTTGGGGCTGGCATGAGCAGATTGCCAGCGGCGACCGCTTTCGCGTGAACCGCATCGTGGTCAAACCGGGCGGGGTGATTGCGCTGCAGAGCCATGTTCATCGCTCCGAGCACTGGATCGTGGTGCAAGGCACCGCGCGGATGACGATGGATCAGGACGTCAGGCTGGTGACGGAGGGACAATCCGTCTACGTGCCGCTGGGCGTGGCGCACCGGATCGAAAATCCGGGCAAGCTGCCCGCCATCCTGATTGAGGTGCAGACGGGCATCTATCTGGAGGAGGACGACATCATCCGCCACGAGGATGCCTATTCCGGCTAGGAAGCGTGCCGGAGCGGGTTGCCGAAGCTCGCCTTCGAGAGTCGGTAGCCGCGTCCGGTTGGAGGTCAGGGGAGATCCGTCGCCGAAATTCGGGAATTCGCTTATGGGGGAGGAGCAGGACCGTTTCAGCGTTTCAACGAGGCGCTGGAACGGTCCGATCCGTCAGGGGAATGCGCAAAGCCGCGGCCTGTGGGAGCGAGGATCATTGCCCGTCATCCTTCCTACCAGCGCGCCGCAACGTTCCGGACAGGTAGGGGTGTGTTCATCCCCCGGAGATGAGCGGCACGAACAGGACCGGCCCCAGATCCGTTTCCTCGAAGGTATTCTCGCCTATCCGCTCGATGCGGAGAAGGCGCTGGAAACGCAAGTCGGCCTCGACCGGAATGACCAGCCTGCCGCCCATGGCGAGCTGGTTCTTGAGCGCCTCGGGCACCTTTTCCGCGCTTGCCGCCACCACAATTGCGTCGAATGGGGCGGCATCGGGCCAGCCCTTGCTGCCATCGCCGATGCGGGTGGCAATGTTCGTGTAGCCTAGCCTTTCGAAACGGGCGTGCGCCTCGCGGGCAAGCGAGGCATGGCGTTCGATGGTGTAGACCTGGGAGACGATGCGGCTCGCCACGGCTGCAGCGTAGCCCGAGCCGGTGCCGACATCCAGAACGCGGTTGGTTGGCCGCAGACTGGCCGCCTCCAGCATGACGGCGACCACGTAAGGCTGGGAGATGGTCTGTCCTTCGCCGATGGAAAGCGGGCTGTCCTCGTAGGCGAGATTCCTGAGATCCGCAGGGACGAACTCTTCGCGCGGCACGACGCGCATTGCTTTCAACACAGCCGGGTCCTTCACGCCCCGACCGGCGATCTGCCGCTCGACCATGCGCTCGCGCGCTGTCCTCGACATTTGCTCTTCCGCGGTTCCGGTACTCCCTTTCCCGGAAGCCGCTTTGAAGTCCGGCATGGCCATGCCCTTCCCTTGTCGACGTAATAAAGGGCAAAGCGCCTTAGTCGGCAAGGGGACGAAGTGCCGAGGGCTCGCCGCCGGGGACCCCGGGGTCATCCGGAATTTCGGGCAGGTCCGGCGGCGCGTGGAAGGGTTCCTCGATGGGCGGAGGCGGGTCGATGTCGGCGCGGGAATGCCGGGATCGGGCTCGCCCGGAGGGTCTGCGGGAGGGTCCGGAGGACGCGCCGGTTCGGGATTGGGATTGTCCGGCGCCGGTTTCGGCTGTTCAGGATCTGACATCTTGGGTCTCCGTGGCCTGTTGGGAACCGCATAACAAGGCGGGGGCGCGACGGTTCCACAAAAAGCGATGTGCCGGTCACGTTCTGGAGCAGAGCACGATTTTCCGTTGCGCCGGGACGGAAAACTTGCATCCATGGAGCAGGAATGGAGGAGGTGCGCGCCCTCGGGCAGCGACCGACGTGTTTGCGTATGGCCGCTCGGGCGAAGAGCGGTGCACGGAGTCTTGCGAGGAGGATCATGGCGATCAGGAATACCGACCAGTGGGTGGACAGCCTGCGGCCCAGGGTGGCGGCGGTGACGCCGCAGGAGCTCTCCGACCGGCTGAAGCGCGGCGACAAGATAACGGTCATCGACCTGCGCGAGCTGCAGGAGCGGATCGACAGCGGCACCATCCCCGGGTCTCACCACGTGCCGCGAGGGATGCTCGAGTTCTGGGCGGATCCTGCCTCGGTCTATCATCGCACCTATTTCACGGAGGATGCGGAATACGTGGTCTTCTGCGCGGCGGGACAGCGGTCGGTGCTGGCGGCCGTGACGCTCATGGAGATGGGCTTCCCCAAGGTCTCGCACCTCGAGGGCGGGTTCGGCGCCTGGAAGAAGGAGGGCCTGCCGATCGAGGATGCGGCCGCCACGAGCCGGTGGCAGCGCAAGACGCCGCGGGATGTGCAAGTCGGCTGACGCCGAAAGGGCTGCGACGGTCTGCAAGCAGGCCCGCATGGCCGGGACGCGGAAGCATCCCCTGACGCGGTGGGATCCGGAAGGGTGATTGCCGGGGTTGCGGAAGCGTCCGCCCGGCATATAGATGCGTGCAGACCAATCCTGCGCTCACCGGAAAGATCCATGTCCGATTCTTCGCAAGCCGTTCTCGAAATCGTCCCGCCCGCGGGCCCGCTCACGGGCAAGATCACGCCTCCGGGGTCGAAGTCGATTACCAACCGGGCTCTGCTGGTTGCCGCACTGGCGAAGGGCAGGAGCGTGATCACGGGCGCGCTTTCCAGCGATGACACGCGCTACATGGCGGAGGCTCTTCGCGCGATGGGCGTGGCCGTCGAGCGGCAGGGCACTACTTTCACGGTCACGTCTTCGGGCAGGCTGGCGGCGCCGGAGAAGCCGCTGTTCCTCGGCAATGCGGGAACGGCAACGCGGTTTCTGACGGCGGCCTGCGCCTTCGTCGAGGGCAGGGTGGTCATCGACGGCGACGAGCACATGCGCAAGCGGCCGATCCGGCCGCTGGTGGAGGCGCTACAGCGGCTCGGGATCGACGCCCGCTGCGAGACGGGCTGCCCGCCCGTGGAGCTGTTCGGCAATCCGGCCGCCTTTGCGGGCAGGGATGAGATCAGCGTCGAGATCGACGGGTCGCTATCCAGCCAGTATGTCTCCGCGCTGCTGATGGCGGCGCCGCAGGCGCCGGTGCCGGTCAATGTGCGCGTGACGGGCGACGGCATCGGGTCGCAGGGCTATATCGACATCACGCTTTCGGTGATGCGCGCCTTCGGGGCGAATATCGAACAGGAGAAGGCTCTTGCCTGGCGCATAACGCCGACCGGATACACGGCCACGGACTTCGCGGTCGAGCCCGACGCTTCTGCCGCCACCTACATCTGGGCGTGGGAGAAGCTCACGGGCGGCAGCATCGACATCGGGGTGCGGCCGAAAGACATGAGCCAGCCAGACGCGGTGGCCTATCGGTTCATCCAGCAGTTTCCGCATTTTCCGGCTGAGATCGCCGGCGAGCAGATGCAGGACGCCATCCCGACACTCGCCGTCATGGCCATGTTCAACGAAACGCCGGTGCGGTTCACCGGGCTCAGCAACCTGCGGGTCAAGGAGTGCGACCGGGTGCGGGCTCTGTCCACCGAGCTCAACAAGATCGCGCCGGACCTGGCGCGTGAGGAGGGCGACGACCTCATCGTCCTTGGACGGCCTGATCGGGCCAATGACGACACGCCGGTGGAAATCTTCACCTATGCGGATCACCGCATCGCGATGAGCTTCGCGCTGGCCGGACTGAAGCGGAAAGGCATCCGCATCCTCGATCCGGGTTGCGTGGCGAAAACTTATCCCGACTACTGGAAGGATCTGGCACGGATCGGGGTCAAATACAGGGCTTAATGCCGCGAAATACTCATTTGTTGCGCCGATTTGAGACCCTGGATCCAGTCCGATCCCTAAATACAGTTTTAATGGGGCGGCAAAATATTGCCACTTTAGGTGCGCGGCATTTTCATTTATCTAGGCGCGGCCAAAGCTTGCGAGCCTTGCCGCGCCGGACTCTGCAAGCGTTTTCCGGCGGGGTTTCGCGCATTGTTGGTTAACCAATACAGGTTAGCGTAGTCAGGAAAGATCGGTTCGGGGGCGTGCCGTGGATATGGTCGCGAGGTTGTATGATATCGAGAACGTTTTTGAGCTCGCGCCAATATCCCTGTGGCTCGAAGATTACAGCGGCATCCGGAAACAGTTCGATCAGTGGCGGGCTGAGGGTGTCACGGATCTGAGGTCGTTCCTGCTGGAAGACCCCAGCCGGCTTCGTCAATGCACAAGCCAGATCCGCGTGTTGCAGGTGAACAGGCAGACGCTTTCCCTTTACGAGGCCGCGAGCCTCGAGAGCCTGGTGAGCAACCTGAACCGGGTCTTCCGGGAGGACATGGCGGAGTCGCACATCGAGGAGATGGTGCAGCTCTGGAACGGTTCCACCACGTTCGAGAGCAACACGATCAACCACACGCTGAGCGGCCGTCCCATCAACATTCAGCTCAAGGGCCGCATCCTGCCGGGCTACGAAGAGAGCTGGGAGCGCGTCCTGCTCTCCATCGACGACGTAACCGCGCTCGAAGATGCACGGCGGCAGCAGGCCCGCGAGAAGCAGTATGCGGAGTGGCTGTTCCAGCATTCGCCGGTCTCGCTCTGGGTGGAGGATTTCAGCGAGATCAAGCGACTCATCGACGAGGTGCGCGAGCGCGGCATCACCGACTTCCGGGTGTTCACGGATGTGCATCCGGAATTCGTCGAACGCTGCATGAGCGAGATCAGGGTGCTCGACGTCAACCAGGAAACACTGACCCTCTTCGGCGCGCCCGACAAGCGGACCCTGCTGCAGAACCTGCCGCAGATCTTCCGCGATGAAATGGTCCGGCACTTCCGCGAGCAGCTGATCGAGCTGTGGCAGGGCACGCTCCTCCAGCGCCGCGAGGTGGTCAATTATGCACTCGACGGCTCGGTGCGGAATCTGCTGATGCAGCTCGCGGTGCTGCCGGGGCACGAGGACGACTGGTCGCTGGTGCAGGTCGCGTTGACCGACATCACCGCGCGCAAGAAGGCGGACGCCTATCTCGAATATTTGGGCAACCACGATGTGGTGACGCAGCTCTACAATCGCGCCCACTATGTGAGTGAGCTCAAGCGCCTGGAGCGCAAGCAGGAGTATCCGGTTTCCATCATCTTCATCGATCTTGATTGCCTGAAGATCGTGAACGACCGGCTCGGGCACGATGCGGGCGACGAGCTGCTCAGACGAATGGGCGAAGTGCTCAACCAGGCGGTGAGCACGCCGGGCCATGCCGCCCGCATCGGCGGTGACGAGTTCGCCGTCGTGCTGCCGTTCACCGACGAGAGCGGAGCGGAGAAGGTCGTCAAGGTCATTACGGACCTCACGGCGCTCAACAATCAGTTCTATTCGCAGATGCCGCTGCGCTATTCCATCGGTTATGCGACCTCGCGGCCCGGCGAGCGGCTCGACGCCGTCGCGCGGCGCGCTGACCTCAAGATGTACGAGGACAAGCGCACGAAGGAAGGAACCGAGCCGCAGCTCATGGAGATCTGAAGCCGGGCAGGCGCATCCCGCGCTCGGTATCCCTGAACGATGGCTTCCCATCGCCCCATCAAGTCAGGTGCTTGTTGGAGAAAATTGCGTTTGCGATGACGATGATTCTGCGCCCGTCGGCGGCTCCGGCCCTGCCCGTGCACCTGGCGAAGCCCGGATATTGCTGACACCGGGAGTCTGTGCGGTCCCGAACGGGGAAATGCAACACCAAGCTACTGCAGACACGGAACCCGAAAATGAAACCGCCGCAGCCCGGGCTGCGGCGGCTCATGTTTTCCCTTGCGGGAAGCGTGCCGATCAAAACTTCACGTTGAGACCGATGCGGCCGCCGTGCTCGCGATTGCCATTACCGAACGCGCCACTGTAGGAAACGTTCAGGGACGCATCCGGTGTGATCGAAAAGTCGAGGCCGGCCTCCACGACGGCGGCATTTTTCGCGACCGGCGCGCCGGTGACGGTGAAGTCGTTGCCGAACGCCAGGCGATGGGTGGCGGCAGGCTCGACGTCACCGAAGGCGTGCTGCCAGCCGACCGTTCCACGCGCAGTGACGGAAATGCCCGAAACGTCGAACGTGCTGGAGGCATGCAGGCCGAGCGTCAGGAACGTGGTGTCCATCGACCGTGCCCCGGCGCTGAGAGCGGTCGCGCCGCCTTTCTCATCGTACCCGTGCGTGCGCAGGTGGATATGCGCGAGGTTGGCGAAGGGCTCGAAGGTGGCGCCGCCCATGTCGAGCTGGTAGCCCACTTCGCCGAACGCATGCAGCGCGCCGGCGTTATAGTCTGCCGTCAACTTCTCGCCCAAACCGCCGAAGCCGACCGCGCGGTTCGTCTCTACGTTCGACCAAGCGTAGGCCAGGCCGCCGCGGATGCCAAGGCCATTCCAGCGATTTCCGCCATAAGCGCCGAAGTGGAAGGTGTCGGCCTTGCCGGAGGAGGTGCGGGCATCCACGTCGAAGCTTGAGTGGCTGTAGCCGGCGAGGAAACCAAGCGTCCAGCCGTCGAACACGCCGTCGACGCCGCCCAGAATGCCGCCGATGGAACGGTCCAGTCCGGCTGCGTTGCCGTTGCCCTTGAGGGAGCCGTCCGTGCCGAAGCCCTTTGCCCAGACATTGTAGGCGGCGTTTGCCGATGCTTCCGCCGCGCCGGAGCGCAGGCGGTCGAGAGCGGCGGCGCGAACGTGGCGGGTATCCTCGACAAGCGCCGACTTGGCCGAGGCATGGATCTCGCCCGAAAGCGCGTCAAAGGCGGTAGGCGCCGACTGCTCGTTCAGCTGCAGCAGCCCAACGTAGAGCGGATTGGTCTTGCCGACCTCGCCGATGCCTGCCGCAACGGCCTTCTGGTTCGCGGTGCGGGCGGCAGAACTGAAGTCGACGGTATTCCGCTCCATGACGATCCGGATCTCGCCGTTCTCGTCGATGACGATGTCGGCATCCATGAAGGTGAAGTCATGGACGACGGAAGTGAAGCTTCCTTCAACGGAGGCTGCACGCATGAAGGAATAAGGCTTCGACGGCTCGAAGACTTGTGAGCCGGAGTCGATGCGCAGCGTGCCGCCCTTGAGATACGCGGTGCCGAGGACCGTGAGGACGTCGCTGTTGCCGTCGGTGTCGACCTCGGCTTCGAGGATCAGGCCGGAAAGATCAAGGTCGCCCTGGACGGTCAGCGTGCCGATCGAGTTGCCGGGCGCGATCACGCCGCCGGTCTGGCCCTCGACACCGCGGATGCTGCGCACGGTGCCGACGCCGCCGAGCCTGCCGTTGGCGCCGATCTCTACCTGGCTCTGCGAGAAGTCGCCATTGACCGCGAGCAGGCCCTGCTCGACGACGAAGCTGCCCAGGAACTTGCTGTTGTCGCCCGTCAGGTTAAGCCTGCCGGTTCCCGACTTGGTGAGAGGGCCGCCGCCGTTGAAGGTGCCTTCGAAGGTGGTATCGGCATTGTTGGCGCCGATGATGAGACGGCCCATGGGCGTGAAGTTGATGGTGCCGGCGCCGGCAAGTCCGCCGATGGTCTGTGCGCTGGCCAGGTCAAATCTGGCTCCCTTGTTCAGCCGGAGGGTCGACGCGGAGGAGAGGGCTCCCTCGGCCGCCACGGAAAGGGTGGCATCGGAGTCGATGATGGTCTCGCCGGACCAGGCGAGCTTGCCGGCAAGCAGGAGCCTGCCGCCGGTGAAGGTGACGTTGCCGGTGCCCGTGCCGGAGCCTGTCAGCCTCGTGTCGCCGCCGATGTCGATCGTGCCGCCGTTGTTGCCAGCCACGAGGTCGTGGCGGAGCTCGGAAACGCCGGCCAGCATCAGCGTGCCGCCATCGAGCGCGACCGCGCCAGCAACGTCGCCGAGCGACTTGTCGTCGGTGACCTCAAGTTCGCCGCCACGAACGACGGTGCCGCCCCGGTAGGTATGTTCATACGTTCCCCCATGATTCAATGGAAAAGACGTGATGACTGAGGGGGCATCACATATAAAAAATATGTGCAACAATCAATGAGCGACGGGTTGAAGGCTATTCCCTTGTTAAACAAGATACTTAACGCCAAAAGCTTTTTTAAAATAAGGCTAACTTGCCTTAATCCCTTCGCCTCCGCCGTCCGAGACAAGATTCGACGCGGGACGGGCGAAGGGTTGAGTGATCTGCGATAGTACAGTGGTCCCGATGGCCCCCAGAGGAGGAGGAAGAAGAAATTGGCTATGAATTCTGCCTCTCCTGGTAGTATCTCTTGATCTTCATAGGCGTGTGAGGGCTGCGAGCAATGCCATTGCGTATCCGCAGGAACGTCTGCGGGTTCATGGCTCCACGCCGCTCGAATAGGCCCCTCCTTTCGCCATTGATTATTAGATCAGCGGCCGCTTCGATGCGTGATTTTCGGTAGAGTACGTAGGACCGGTGCCGGAGCCATTCATGCTCGAACGCCTCGACGAGGCACGTATTGTCGCAGAGGCTGTTTGTCCAGGTCACGATTGGAACGAGAAGCTAATTACCTATCGGGCAAGGGTCTGTGCAAACCACGAAGAGATGGCGACGCATTGGATCATTTGACGGTCCCGAGGGGATCAGAAGTGTACCGGCAGCGGCAATCACCGACGCCTCCGTGCCTCCCTGAAGACCTGATCGACATGCTCGAAATCAGCCGACAATCGATTAAAATCCTCGGCGTTCGGCGTTCCGACGGCATGCAGGATGCGCTGGAGGGGGATGACGGTGGAACCGCCATTCGGGTCTTCCCATTCGGGGATGTTGCGCGGGTCATGTGTCCAATCGCGCAGTTGCCACTGCGACATGCGCCCAAATCGCTCCCAGACGGCATCAGCGCAGGCCATGTCGGCCTCACTCAGTTCATCCAGGTCATCAATACGGATGTTGGGATCGGCGAGCGCAATATTGTGATTCTCACGATCCCGGAGGAATTCCGACCAACCGCTCTTCTCGGGCTCATAGGATCCTGTGATGTACGCGTAGGTTAGCGAGTTGACCGGACCATGCGGCATGGAGCACCGCTTTTCCTCGAGTACGGGAAAGCCATAGCGCTTGATGCTCTCGCGATCTATCATGTAAACCAGTTTCACCGCCTTGAGGACGTTGAGCGCCGGCCCGCCTGACTTCAGGATCAGATAGGCGATCAGTTGCGCGGCTTTTCTCGGCTCATAGCTCATCTTCGTCTACCGGCGTCCCGATGACGCACTGAATTGCATATAGCACATCCTCGCAAGTCGGCGAAATGGTGGCGTTTCAATGGGTCCGTTGCCCGCCTGCTGGCGGGTTGGCCACGATCCGCACAGCCGCTGATGAGCGGTCGGTCATGGATCGTGGCAGGAGTCGCCAAAGCGTGTCAGGCCTTCTCCAAGGGAGGTGTGGTCAATCCCCGGATCTTTTCGGCCAGGTAGCGCGGCCCGAGGTGCTGCCCGACCGCCTCGTGCATGATTCTGGCAGCTTCCGTCATCCTGTTTTCGATACGATTGAGCGGGCCCGCCACGGTAAGCGAGAAGATGCGCTCGGACAGGACGATGGGCAGGGCCGCGCCGCCGAGATCCACGCTGTAGTTTGACGCGGAACGGAACCATCCGCGGAAAAGCCCTGCCTGGATCTGGTCTTCCACCGCCTGCACGCTCATGGGGGTGCCCGAGCCATAACGTTCGAACGTCACCTTCTTGAGCAGTGCAGATCTCTGACGGGCGGGCCATTGGCTCATGATGGCGTGGCCCGACGCTGTCGCATGAAGCGGAATGCGCTGTCCCACCTCGGCCGCATAACGAACGCGTTCCTTGGACTGGATGACCTCCAAAAAGATGACATGCATGCCGGTTGCGCTGCCGATGCAGACCGTTTCGCCGGTTCGCTGGTTGAGGTCGATGGCAAGCCGTCTCAAGGTTTCCGGGACAGGCTCGGCCGCGGCAATGGCCTGCGCAATCGAAAGCCAGCGCGGGGTGGGATAGAACCGCCCGCGTCCCTCCGGCTCGAACAGATAGCCGCGCGATGTCAGGGTCGTAAGCGTGTTGAAGGTCGAGGATCGCGGCCAGCCGAAATGCTGCGAGATTTCCGCCAGGCTTGCAGGCTTTCCATGTTCGGCAAAGAACTCCAGCAGATCAAGCAAGTTTGCGATTTGTCGTACCTGAACCACGATGCTCCATCCGTTTCGAGTGGCTGCACAACTCAGCGATACCATTGTCTATATACTTGAACAACTGCGGCAACGTAAGAGCGCAAAGAGCATACTTTCATATATTTGGACAAATAGTTCACATTTCTGGTTGACGGACGTTGCGTTCTGAAGAAGTATCAAGTGTGCAGAATGTTGCATCGCTTGATGCACGCATGAGCAGCCGCGGTCCGTATCATTCCGGGCAGCGCGTCGGGAGGAAATGAATGATACGACAATCCGTAGGGGGGAGCCGGGCCGGGCTTAGTCGCGGCCTGGAGCTGATGGATCTTTGCCTGATGGTTGTGGCGGCGGCGGCGATTGGCGCCATCATGATCATCGTCACGCCGGATGCGACGCTGCGTTACACGATGAACGCGCCGCTCAGCTGGTCCTATGATCTCATCGGCCTTTATCTGATGGTGGCCGTATTCTTCCTGACGCTTCCGGACACACTCAACCACCACGCTCACATCGCTGTCGACCTGTTCCAGCGCCTGATTCCATTCCGCTGGTGTCATCTGTTCCTCGGGATCGGCTACGCGATGTCGACGTGGGTGATGGTGCTGATCACCTGGGGCGGATTGCGGCGCCTGGACACCGCCATTGCACGCGGCGAGCACATTGCCGCTCTCATCCCCTGGCCAACCTGGGTCGCCTACCTTCTCGTCGTCGTGGGGTCGGCGGCGCTGGTGATCCGGTGCGTTTACAGGGTTTACGGCCACCTTGCGTCGGCCATCACGGGGAGGCTTCTGGTGGACATGCCGCCGGTGGCCGATGAAAGCGGCGGGGGGGGGGGACATTTAACATATGCTAGTCACGTTCGTTCTGTTGCTGCTGGGCTTCCTGCTCGTCATCGGCCTGCCGGTCGCCTTCGCCATGGCCGTCTCAGGCGCGATTGGCCTCTATCTCTACGGGGGCATGCCGATACTGTCCGGCATTCTGGGTACAACGCCGCTCACAACCGCCAATTCCTATGAGATGATCACCATCCCGATGTTCGTGCTGATGGCGGAGTTCGTCATCCTCTCGGGCATCGCGAGCGATCTGTTCAAGGCGGCGACCGTGTGGGTGGGGCGGATCAGGGGTGGCGTCGCAATGGCGACCGCGATCGCCGGAGCGGGCTTTGCCGCCATCTCCGGCTCGAGCACGGCAGCGGCCGCGACGCTTGCGGCAACCTCCCTGCCGGAGATGATGAAGCAGGGCTACGAGCCAAAGCTGGCCGGGGGCGTGGTTGCCATATCAGGCACTCTGGCCATGCTCATCCCGCCTTCGGTGGCGCTCATTCTCTACGGCATCCTGGCTGACGTCTCGATTTCCAAACTGCTCATCGGCGGCGTTATTCCGGGCCTGATCGTTACCCTGGCCATCGTCCTGACCGTGTGGATCCTCGTGCTTCTGTGGCCGGACTCGGCGCCGCCCGGCAAGCCGTATCCGTTCCGTGAGAAATTTACGTCCCTCAAGCGCGTCGGGCCGATGCTGGTCCTCTTCATTGCCATCACCGGCACCATCTATTCGGGCATTGCCACACCGACGGAAGCCGCGGGCATCGGCGCGTTCGTCGCGATGCTGCTCGCGCTCTACGAGGGGAAGCTCACCCTGTCGACCCTTTGGATCGCGCTGCGCAACTCGGCGCAAACGAGCTGCATGATCCTGTTCATCATGATGGGTGCCCACATTTTCGGGTACTTCATCACACTCACCCGCGTGACCAACGACCTGACGGCCTGGGTGTCCACGCTGCCGCTCGCGCCGCTCACCATCATGTTCCTGATCCTGCTGGGATACATCATCCTCGGCTTTTTCATGGATCAGATCGCGATCCTGATCCTCACCGTTCCGGTCGTGTTGCCGACGGTGATCGCGCTCGGGTTCGATCCGATCTGGTTCGGCGTGATCGTGGTGGTCACCGCCGAGGTGGGCATGGTCACGCCGCCTCTGGGCATGAACGTCTTCGTCGTGGCGCGGTACACGCGAAGACCCATCGGCGAGTTGTTCCGGGGCGTCATGCCGCATGTCTGGGCGCATCTCATCGTCATCGCGCTGCTGACCCTGTTTCCGGGGCTCGTTTTGTGGCTGCCGTCGACCATGAACTGATGGCAGCCGGCGAATGGCCGCCGGCGGGCGGTCGTGTTGAACCGAAGTCTTATTTGGGAGGAACCGACATGAAGACGGCATTGAAAGCAGGAATTGCCCTTGCTGCACTTGTTGCATCGGCAGCATTTCCCGCCGCGGCGGAAACGCTCCGCGTGGGAGATTCGTTTCCCGTGGGGCACTACATCGCCGAAAACATGACCAAGTTCTGGATGGAGGAGGTCAAGAAGGAGTCCAACGGGGAGATCGACTTCGAGTACTTCCCGGCAGAGCAGCTTGGCAAGGCCAAGGATCTGCTGGCACTGACCCAGAGCGGGGTGATGGATATCGGCTATGTCGGCGCGTCCTACGTCAGCGACAAGCTTCCTCTGTCTTCAGTGGGCGAGATGCCGGAGGCCTTCACCACCTCCTGCCAGGGAACCAAGGCGTTCTGGGAAATCGCCAAGCCGGGCGGCGCGATGGACGAGGCTGAATTCGCTCCGAACGGCGTGCGTGTGCTGATGGTGATGGTTCTGCCGCCCTATCAGGTCTTCACCTCCAACAGGGAGATCACCGGACTCGACAGCCTGAAGGGACTGAAGATCCGCAGCACGGGCGGCGCGAAGGAGCTCGCCGCACAGCTGGTAGGGGCGGTGCCGATCCAGATTCCCGCTCCGGACACGCGTGACGCGCTCCAGCGCGGTACCCTGGACGCGCTCCTGTTCCCGCATTCGTCCATCCTGCCCTACGAAGTGACTCCGTTCCTGAAGCATGCCACGCAGGACGTCAACTTCGGCTCCTTCGTGGTCACCTATGTGATCAGCCAGAGCAAGTGGGATCAGCTCGACGAGAAAACCCAGAAGATTCTGGCGGAAGTTGGAGAGAAGGCCACGATGCACGGCTGTGAGGTGGCCGACCGCCTGGATGGCGAGGACAAGCAGAAGATCGCCGATTCCGGCGTGAAGTTCGTCACGCTGCCGGAAGCGGATCAGGAGAGGCTTCAGGAGATTCTGGGCACGGTCAGCCAGCGTTGGGCCGAAGATCTCGACAAGAAGGGCAAGCCCGGAACGAAGATCCTTGAGGCATTCCGCGACGCGCTCTGATTGCCTTGGGGTCAGGTGCGGCCAAGGCCAAGCCTGATCGAAACTGCCGGCGGACGGGGCATGGGCATACCGCCATGTCGCGCCGCCCCAAGAAGGAAAGTTCAAGATGTCTCCGGGAGAAGACGCTGCTCCCGGAAAAAGGCACGGCAAGTTTATCATTGAATAAAATGTCCAAAATATTGGACAGTAGGAGGAGTACCAGATGGGGCCGCTGGCCGGAGTGAGAATAATCGACCTGACTGCGGTGCTGATGGGACCATATGCAACGCAGTTTCTCGGCGATCTTGGCGCGGATGTCATCAAGGTCGAACCGCCGAAGGGCGATCTCGTGCGCTCGATCGGTCCTGCCCGCCATTCCGGCATGGGGCCCATCTTCCTGAACGCAAACCGTTCAAAGCGTTCGATCGTCATCAATCTCAAGACACCGGAGGGCAGGGAACTGCTGCTGGATCTCTGCCGGGATGCCGACGCACTCGTCTACAACGTCCGGCCGGCTGCCATGGCGCGGCTGGGGCTTTCGTACGAAGAGGTGTCCGCAGTCAACCCGCGCATCGTGTACGCCGGCCTTTATGGCTACGGGCAGGATGGTCAATATGCCAGGCGGGCCGCTTACGACGACCTGATTCAGGGAGGCGCCACGCTCGGTCACCTGTTTCAGCTGTCAGGATCTCCCGAACCGCGTTATGTGCCGGCGGCTATAGCCGACCGCATCGTCGGGCTGACAGCCCTGAGCGGCATCCTGGCAGCGCTGCTGGAACGCGAGCGGACCGGCCGCGGCCAGCGCGTTGACGTGCCAATGTTCGAGACGATGGTCGGCTTCATCCTTGGCGACCATCTGGGCGGCCTCACCTACGACCCGCCACTGGACAAGGGTGGCTATGCCCGTCAGCTCGCACGGGATCGCAGGCCCTTCCGCACCGCCGACGGCTATGTATGCGCGCTCGTCTACACCGACGAGCACTGGCAGCGCTTCGTGAAGGCGATCAATCAACCCGACCTGTTGGAGAAAGATCCGCGCTTCGCGACCTTCAGCGCGCGAATGGAGAACGTGGACCATGTCTACGGCTGGCTGACGGAACTGTTCCTCACTCGCACGTCCGCGGAGTGGATCGCGCTGCTGGACGAACACGACATTCCGGTCATGGCCATGCACACGTTCGAGACCGTTCTGGAGGATCCCCACCTTTCGCAGGTCGGCTTTTTCCGCCGGGTGAAGCACCCGAGCGAGGGCGACATCATCACGATGGCCAATCCCATCCGCCTGTCGGGCCAGCCGGCGCAGTCGGACCGTCTCGCGCCCCAGCTCGGCGAGCATACGGTCGAGGTGCTGAGGGAGATCGGGAAGAGCGAGCAGCAGATTTCAGAACTTCTACAGAAAGGAATTGTGTCCGCGGCGTCCGCGCGGGCCGAGGGAGGAAGAGGTTAGCCATGGATTTCGGTTTGACGAGTGAGCAGGAGGCGATCCGCGAGGCTGTGGGCCAGATCTGCGCCCGTTTCGACGACGCTTACTGGCTGAAGCGGGACAAGGAAGGGGGCTTCCCGCAGGATTTCTACAACGCACTGGCAAAGGAGGGCTGGCTCGGCATCTGCACCTCCGAGGCGCTGGGCGGCGCAGGTCTCGGCATCACCGAGGCGGCGATCATGATGCGCACGATCGCGGAATCCGGAGCCGGCATGTCCGGTGCATCGGCCATCCACATCAACATCTTCGGCCTGAAGCCGGTGGAGTTCTACGGCACCGAGGAGCAGAAGAACCGGATGATCCGCCCCATGGCCGAGGGGCGGGAGAAGGCCTGCTTCGCCGTAACCGAGCCGAACACGGGCCTCAACACCACACAGCTCAAGCTGAAGGCGGAGAAACGCGGTGACCGGTATGTCGTGAACGGCCAGAAAGTGTGGATTTCCACCGCGCAGGTGGCTGATCGCATCCTGCTGCTTGCGCGCACGACGCCGCTCGAGGAGGTGAAGAAGGCTACCCACGGCCTGAGCCTGTTCTACACCAAGTTCGACCGCAGCAGGATCCGCGTGCGGGAGATCGAAAAGATGGGCCGCAAGTGCGTGGACTCGAACGAACTGTTTTTCGACGGATTCGAGATCCCGGAAGAGGACCTCATCGGCGAGGAAGGACGCGGGTTCGAGTATATCCTTCAGGGAATGAACCCCGAGCGCATCCTGATCGCCGCGGAGGCGGTCGGCCTCGGCATGGCGGCGCTGCGCAAGGCCAACCAGTACGCGCGGGAGCGCATCGTCTTCAACCGGCCGATCGGCCAGAACCAGGCCATCCAGCATCCGCTCGCCAAGTGCTGGTGCCAGCTCGAGGCCGCCTGGCTCATGGTGATGCGCGCCGCCTGGCTGTTCGACAACGGCAAACCCTGCGGCGAGGCGACCAATGCAGCCAAGTATCTTGCCGGAGAAGCAGGGTTCGAGGCCTGCCAGACGGCGGTCATGACCCACGGCGGGTTCGGCTATGCCAAGGAATATCACGTCGAGCGTTACCTGCGTGAGGTGATGGTCCCGCGCATCGCCCCGGTCAGCCCGCAACTTGCTCTCTGCTTCATCGCAGAGCGGGTGCTTGGAATGCCCAAGTCCTACTGAGGTCTGCCATGGTTCCCATCCCTGCCCACGATCTGCCGCTGCAAACCGTCTTGACGGAGGGTGCGCGCGTGCTCATTGGGCAGGGCACGGCGGAGCCGCTTACCCTGACGCGAGCGCTTCTGAGACAGGCGGAGACGCTGCCACCGTTCAGGTTCTTCGTCGGGCCAATCTACTCGGACACCTTCGAGGGCGAACTGCCTCCCGACCTGGAATTCGAGAGCTATGGCGCGATCGGGCGCACCGCGCGGCTTGCCCGCGCCGGGCGATTGCGGATCTATCCAGAGCACTTTTCCGAGCTGTCGCGCGCGTTCCGGACGGGCCGTCTCAAGGTCGATGTCGTGCTGCTTCAACTGCGTCCGTCACTCGATGGCCGCGGCTACAACCTGGGGCTGGCCCGCGATTTCGTGATCGACGCTGCGCGTCGGGCACGGCATGTGATCGCGGAGATCAACCCATGGCTCCCCGCTTGCCACGGGGGCGAGGTCGGGCCGGAGCTTGAGATCGCGCATGTCATGGAGGGCGAGCATCCGCCCGTGGAAATGCCACCATCCCGCTATGGCGGAACCGAGCAGCGGATTGCTTCGCGCGTCGCAGAGATCATTCCCGATGGTGCCGTGCTGCAGGTAGGGGTGGGGGCCGTGCCGGCGGCCGTGTTGAGGGCCTTGTCCGGCCACCGGGACCTCGGCTTCCATTCGGGTGCAGCCACTGACGAACTGGTGGAACTCGCCGAAAGCGGCGCCCTCACCAACGCGCGAAAGGAATTGGATGCAGGGGTGTCTGTCGCGGGCATCCTGCTGGGTAGCCGAAAGCTCTATGAATTCGCTCATCGAAACCCGCACCTGCGGCTCGCGGGGCCGCAGGAAACGCATAGTCCTGACCGCATGGCACGGCTTTCAAGGTTCCATGCCATCAATTCCGCAATCGAGGTCGATCTGACAGGCCAGGTCAATGCCGAGACCGCCGGGGGGCTTCACCTCGGGGCAGTGGGCGGACAGGTCGATTTCGTGCGCGGGGCCCGTCTCTCGGAGGGCGGGCGCGCAATCATCGCGCTCCCCTCAACGACGCGGGAGGGAAAGAGCCGCATCGTGCCGTCGGTGCCCACCGTTACCTGCGCCAGATCGGACGTGGATGTGATCGTCACGGAGCACGGGGTGGCGGAACTCGCCGGGCAGGATCTCGATGAGCGGGCGCGGCGCATGATCGCCATTGCGGCGCCGGAATGGCGCGAACCGCTGGAGCGTGCGTGGTTCGACAAGCGGAGGGAGTTATGAGCGGGCAGGAAAGAAGACAGGGGCCGCTGGCAAGCCTGCGCATCGTGGAAATGGAGGGCATCGGTCCCGTCCCGCTGGCGGCGATGCTGCTGGCCGATCTCGGCGCCACCGTGATCCGCGTCGAGCGCCTCGTGGCGGGCGACGCGGGGATTGCCCGTCCGAGGGAGTTCGACTTTGCCACGCGCGGACGCATCGCCGTGCCCGTTGACCTCAAGTCCGCGGATGGACGGGACCTCGTTCTCGACCTCATCGCGAAGGCAGACGGATTGGTCGAGGGTTTCCGCCCGGGGGTCATGGAGCGGCTCGGACTGGGCCCCGGCGACTGTCTCGCCCGCAATCCCCGGCTCGCCTATGGACGGCTTACCGGATGGGGGCAGGACGGCCCGCTGGCGCAGACGGCGGGACACGATCTCAACTATCTGGCCCTGACCGGCGTGCTCGACCGGCTCGGCCGGGCCGGACAGCCCCCGGCGCCCCCCATCAACCTTCTGGGTGACTACGCAGGGGGCAGCATGCTGATGGCATTCGGCCTGCTTGCCGCCATTCTCTCGGCGCGCGAGACGGGCGCCGGGCAGGTGGTCGATGCCGCGATGGTCGATGGCGTTGGACTTCTGGCCGTGCCGCTGCTGGGTCTCATCGGTGCGGGGATCCACAGCGGCGGGAGGGGCGAGAATCTGCTCGACACCGGCGCACCGCACTACGAAGTATACGAATGCGCGGACGGCAAGTGGCTATCGGTAGCCCCGATCGAAGGCAAGTTTCGCAGCATCATGCTCGAGGGGTTTGGCTTCGACCCGCGGACGTTCCCGGATGTTTCTCAGCGGGAAAACTGGTCCGAGGCACGCCGGCTGCTGGCCGAAAGGATCGCCACCAGGACACGTGCGGAGTGGGAGAAGGTCTTCGAGGGCAGCGACGCTTGCGTCACCCCGGTTCTCGATTTCGACGAGGCGATGGATCATCCGCACAACCGAATTCGCCGTGCCCATGTGGAGGTGTCGGGCAGGATGCAACCTGCACCGGCGCCCCGCTTCTCCGCCACGCCCGCTGCAATGCCGCAAATGCAGGGGCGTGGCGGAGATGAGGCACGTGCCGCCCTGGCGGACTGGGGCATAGCGGAAGAGCGGATCGCGCGGCTGCGTGAAGCTGGTGTGATTGGTTAGGAGCAGTTCAGATTTCACGGAGCCTCTGGATTGCTTAACTGTTTGTTTTTTCGCGGTTCCGGACGGAAAAGCGGTTCCCACTTTTCCTGGAACCGCTCTAGAGTTCATCTGAGGCGCCTTTCCGGCGCGACCAGGATCAAGGGAGGTAGAGTTGCCTGGACTTTATTTTGAGGAGTTCGAGGTCGGACAGGAGTTCGAGCATCCGCTCTCGCGCACGGTGACCGAGTACGACAACATCTCGTTCAGCCTGATGACCCTAAATCCGCAGCCGCTGCACATCGACAATCACTTCTCCGAGCAGACGGAGTGGGGCAAGCCGCTGTTCAACAGCCTCTACACGCTTGCCATCATGATCGGCATGTCCGTGCAGGACACGACGCTCGGGACCACGATGGGCAATCTCGGCATGACCGACGTGAAGTTCCCGAAACCCGTCTTCGCGGGCGACACGCTACGCGCAAAGACAAAGATCATCAGCAAGCGGGAGAGCGCGTCGCGCCCCAACGCCGGAATTGTCGAGTTCGAGCACACCTGCTTCAACCAACGCAATGAAGTGGTGGCTGTCTGCCGTCGGTTCGGGATGATGTACAAGAGGCCGACGGCATGATGCGCTCCCTGCTATTTGTCCCGGGCGACAGCCCCCGAAAGTTCGCGAAGGCGATAGGCACCAATGCCGATGCGCTGGTGCTGGATCTCGAGGATTCCGTTGCCGCTTCCGAGAAGGCCGCCGCGCGCGAGTCGGTGTCGAAGATGCTTGAGAGCGACAGGGCGGGCAAGCTGCTCATCGTCCGCGTGAATGCCTTCGACACCGGGCTGACGCTCGACGATCTCGCCGCCGTCATGTCCCACGCGCCGGATGGCGTGATGCTTCCCAAGTGCCGTGGCGGGGCCGATATCGACCTGTTGAGCCATTGCCTCGATGCCTTCGAGGCGGCCAACGGTCTCGCGCGCGGCCGCACCGGTATCGTGGCGGTGGCGACGGAGACCGGGGAATCGGTGCTCGGCCTCCCGACCTACCGGCCGCACCCCCGCCTGCTCGGCCTGCTCTGGGGCGCGGAGGACCTGGCGGCTTCAATAAATGCAACGACCAATCGCGATGGCGAGGTTTACAGCGGACCATTTCTGCTGGCGCGCAACCTGTGCCTGATGGCGGCCTCGGCAGCCCAGACGGCGGCGATCGACACGGTTTGCACGAATATCGGCGACCTCGACTATGTGGCGGCCGAGGCGCGGGCAGCAAGGCGGGACGGGTTTTCCGCCAAGGCGGTGATCCATCCGAACCATGTCGATCCCGTCAATGCCGCGTTCCAGCCGACCGATGAGGAAGTCGAATGGGCGCGCAAGGTCATCAAGGCTTTCGAGGACAATCCGGATCAGGGCGTGGTGAACATTGATGGCAAGATGATCGACAAGCCGCACGAGCGCGCCGCGCGCAAAATCCTCGCGATGGTGAAGAACTAGAAGGCTTGCGACTGCGGGGAGGGCGGCGACGATGACGACGACCGAGGAGGGGATGCCGCAAGGCTTCTGGACTACAACACGCATTGCGGTGCTGGTCGTCGTCATAGGCTTTCTCTGCAATTTCGTGGCCCGGGGCATTGTCGACACCTATCTCGTATTCATGCAACCGCTCGAGGCGGAATATGGCTGGAGCCATGCCAAGCTCACGCAGGTCTATTCGGTCTACCTGCTGACGCTGGGTTTCTTCTCGCCTTTCACGGGAGCGATCCTCGACAGCTGGGGGCCGCGCGTTTCCTATCTGACCGGAGCGCTGCTGATGACGGGAGCAATGCTTATCGCCTCGCACGCATCGCAGATCTGGCATCTCTATCTCTCGGTCGGGATCATGTGCGGCATGAGTTCGTCGCTCATGGGCATGGTACCCGCCGCTGCACTGGTAGGGCGCTGGTTCGACCGGCAGATGAGCATCGGCATCGCCATAGCCTATGCCGGATTCGGATCCGGCATGCTTGCCATCGTCCCGCTCGCGCAGGCAGGGATCGACGCCTACGGCTGGCGCGAAACCTATCGCATCATGTTCTTCTGCCTGCTTTTCTTCGTGCCGTTGATTGCCGTCTTGCCGTGGAAGCGGATCGCCCAGGGGGCGCCGGGAAATCCGCGCGCCCTGGCTGCCCGGCGGCCGAAAAGGGAACAGGCGGACAATTTCTCCGTGCCGCAGTGGAGCGTGCGGACGGCCATATGGACAAGGGAGTTCTGGTTGCTGGTCCAGGCCTTCTTCTTCACGGCGGTGGCGGCGTATCTCACCTCCATTCAGGTGATCGCCTTCCTGATTGACCGGGGGTATCCAGCGATTGAAGCTGCTCTGGCCTTCGGTGTTGCCGGCATGCTGTCGATTGGCGGGGTCATGCTATCGGGATGGGCAAATGTCTATCTGGGCATCCGCCGAGCGACGGTGATCTCCTTCACCGGAACCTTCCTCGGCATTGTCGGCCTGTGCCTCTATTCGGTCTGGCCCAACCCGCTCTGGGTTCTGGTCTATGTGCTCGCGTTCGGCACGAGCCAGGGGGCGCGCGGTCCGGTCATCAGCGCCCTCAACGCGCGGATCTTTGCCCGCGGACGCGTCAGCTCCATCTACGGGCTGATCTTCATGCTGATGTCCTTCGGCTCGGCCTTTGGCGCCTGGCTGTCCGGTTTCCTGCACGACCTGACGGGGGACTACATGGCTGCCTTTATCGTCGCCTGCCTCAGCGTATTTCTGGCGGCGGCTCCCTTCACGCTTACCCGCCGGCTGGTGGACGCGCGCGAGCTTCCGCCACCGGGGCTGTGATGAGCCGTCCGACGCAAGCGGGAGGAAATGATCGTTGAGGCTGCGAGGGAGGTTATTGCTCAGGCCGAAATCGACCCTGCCGGCTGTCGCCAGCGGGGTCGGGCCAGCGAGATGCAGCGTCAGGGCGCTGAGCGGAGTCTGCCCTGTAACCTGGGCGGTGCCGCCGTCGCCAACGACGCGAGCATCCCGCAGGCCGATCGCCCGATGCTGCGGGACGACGTTCGAGATGCGGTTTTCATCCCGGGAGGACGGGGACTGTTCAGGAGGGAGGAAAGATGAACATTGCCAACTGGCTTTACCAGTCAGCACTGAGTTGGCCTGAACGGCCAGCCGTGTTCGAAGGAGAGCGGGTGCTGCAGACCTATCGGGAGCTGCTGCAGGCGGTCTGCGACCGCGCCGCCGAGCTGTCATCGAGATTTGGCATCGAGCCGGGCGACCGTGTTGCGATCTTCGCCAAGAATGCCCCGGAGTATATCGATATTCTCCACGCCTGCTGGTGTATCGGCGCAATCGCCGTGCCGGTCAACGCCAAGCTTCATCCGAAAGAGGCGGAGTGGATCATCGATAATGCCGGCGCGCGGCTGGTCTATACCGATGACGGCCGGCAATTCGC
Source organism: Chelativorans composti (assembly GCF_039541695.1). Taxonomy (NCBI): domain Bacteria; kingdom Pseudomonadati; phylum Pseudomonadota; class Alphaproteobacteria; order Hyphomicrobiales; family Phyllobacteriaceae; genus Chelativorans; species Chelativorans composti. The sequence goes on from NZ_BAABGS010000016.1 coordinate 110,796, forward strand.
GGGCAACGATTCCATACGAGAAATTCGGGTTGCGGACCCGGTCGAGGGGCGCGCGCCGGTCACGGCGCCAGCCATGAGGGACAGGGACGATGTGGCCTGGCTGTTCTACACGTCGGGCACGACCGGCCGTCCGAAAGGCGTGATGATCACCCATGGCAATCTCGTGTCCATGTCGCAGTGCTATGCAATCGACGTGGATTCACCGCGAGCCGAGGATCACATGCTCTATGCCGCGCCCATGTCGCATGGGGCGGGGCTCTACATGCTGCCGCAGATTCGCGTTGCGGGCCGCCACGTGGTTCCCGCTTCGCGCGGATTTGACTGCGACGAGATCATTTCACTCGCGAAAACCTGCGGCAACCTCGTCTTCTTCGCGGCGCCCACCATGGTGAAGCGCCTGATCACGGCGTCGCGGCAAGCAGGTTTCCGCGGCGAGGGTATCCGCACGATCATCTACGGCGGCGGCCCCATGTATGCGAACGACATCGACGAGGCACTGGAACTCTACGGGCCCCGCTTTGCGCAGATCTACGGCCAGGGCGAGACACCGATGACGATCTCGGCTCTGCCGCGCGATCTGGTGGCGGACGAGAGTCATCCGCGCTGGCGCGATCGCCGCTCCTCGGTCGGTATCGCGCAGGCGTGCGTGTCCATCAGGATCCTCGGGCCGGACGGAGAGGTGCTCAGGCCCAATGAGACGGGTGAGATCTGCGTGAAAAGTCCCACGGTCATGAAGGGCTACTGGAGAAACGAACAGGCCACGGCGGAGGCGATCCGGGACGGCTGGCTGCGTACCGGCGATCTCGGTCATCTGGATGAGGATGGCTTCCTCTACCTTACCGACCGCTCGAAGGATGTGATCATATCCGGTGGCACCAACATCTATCCGCGCGAGGTGGAGGAGGTATTGCTGCGCCATCCCGCCGTATTCGAGGTGGCGGTGGTGGGCGAGCCGGAACCCGAATGGGGCGAGCAGGTGGTTGCGTTTGTCGTGATCAAGCCCGGCCAGACCGTCGGACCCGATGCGCTGGAAGCCTGGTGCAGGCAGGAGATCGCCTCCTTCAAGAAGCCGAAACGCTACATCTTCATCGATGAGCTGCCGAAGAACAGCTATGGCAAGGTTGTGAAAACCGAGCTTCGCAAACGTCTGTCGGCGTGATCGGGCATTTGCGCCTCACCTGTCAACGGCGGTGCAAAATCCGGCCACGCGGCGGCGCAAAACCAGGCCAGGTGGCAGTGGCCTGCGCCATGGCGCGCGCGCTTACCAATAGCTGGCGCGTGCC
>NZ_BAABGS010000017.1:0-70509 GCF_039541695.1 Chelativorans composti
CCTCCCTGCTGTCGCAGAAAGGGAAAGGGTGGACGACTTTTACACCGCCCGCAGCAGCTCCATGCCGCCGCTTCCGTGGACTAGTTTCTCACCGCCGTTCTCACCGAACCGGATCGGGTCGCATTCCGTGATGCCCATGAGGTAAGCAACCAGAGAGCCGCCCACAGAGCCGCGACCAGGCCCGACAAGAATGCCGTTCTTCTTGGCGAACTGCACCACATCCTGCACAAGCAGAAAGTAGCCGGAGAAATTCAGCCGCTTGAGCACGGACAGCTCATAGGCAAGACGCGGCTTGTAGACCTTTTCGAGTTCCTCATCCGTCGGCCGGTGTCCGAACACCTTGTCCTTGAAGCGCCTGGTCCAGCCTTCCTTGCAGGCCTCCACGACAGCCTTGAACTCGTCCGGTGCCATCTGCGGCAGCGAGACCTGCTGCTTTGTCCATTCGTATTCTACCGCGGCGACGAGCCTGCCCGTATTGATGAGACCTTCCTTGAAGTGCAGACCGCCATTTGCAACACCGCGCTTGTTCAGGTGTTCGACCGCCAACTTGATGTGATCGACTAGCTCCCTCACGGAGACCACGTGCAAGTCACGGTTGAAGCGCGACAGGAACCAGGGATCGGACACCTTCACGTTCGATGCGATCGCCGTCATGATTTCCTGCGCATCGGCTTCGCCCTGGCCGTAGAAGGCCGGGCGCACGACGATTGGCGCACAGATGCCCTTTTCAATGAGGTCAATGGCAATCTGGTTCAGCCGGCCGTAATAAGGCGTGTTGACCGGAATGAGCGGCGCGTAGAAGTGCTCCACGAGCGGACGAATGTCGCCCACGATCTTCTCGTGTTCCGGATGCTCCAGGACCGAGTGGGCATCGCCCAGAACGATCGCCACATCGCCCCGGTCAAGCTCGCGCAGCTCGTTGAGGAGGTCGTCGAAGCCGAGCTTCGGCTCGTAGTAGAAGCGGTCGTCGCTGTTGGCGAGGGTCAGCAGCCGGAAGATCGCCTTCATGCCCGCTTCCTTGAGCGCGTAGATCGTCAGGAAGTAGGAGCGCGGCATGTGCTTCTTCTTCTCGCCCTTGGCGGGCCGCCAGGTCGGATCATCGGTAAGACGCAGCCTCGTGCCGATGACCGGCTTCAACCCCGCCTTCTTGGCGCGCTTGGTGAAGTCGATCATGCCCGTGACGCTCATCGTGTCGGTGAGCGCAACGGCACGCTGCCCCGCATCGACAGCCTTCTGGATCAGATCCTCGGTGGAAAGGATAGACTCGCCAATCGAGAAGTCGGTTCGAGCTGCAAGGATGGAATACATGTCTGCTTGTCCAGTGGAATAACGCTTGGAATGACCGGAACGACATCCGGCTGTTCGTCATGCCTTTCGCAGGGAAATCAGGCCATCACGGTTCTCAATCGCACCAACGTGCGTAAGCGCCATGATCGCCATGCGCGCGTGTGCATCGGCAGTGTTCTTCTGCCAGCCGAGCGCCTTGACAAAGGCAGCGCTCAGGAACTCGCGATCAAACGGGGCAGAGGCGCGTAGCAGGATGTGACAGGCGATCCGCATGAAATTCAGCCCCTTGCCGAACGGATTGACGCCGCGCCTGAGCGAGCCGCAGATGTCAATCTGGCTCCGGTCGAGCCGCTCGATGAGTTCCCGCGCCTTCTTGGGCAGCACAGTTGCTGCGGGATCGGCCGTGTGGGCCTCCTGCTTCTTCGCCCTTTGCGCAGTGCGCGGCTGCGGCGGCTTGATGCCGTATCGCTCGCGCAGAGCCTTCAGGGTGATTTCATGCGCCACCTCGCACTTCTCGGCGAAGGGGCAAGCCTGGCACACCATGTCTTCCTTACGAAACGCGATTGCAGACCCGAAGCAGCCGGGCGAGAAGGGCGGGACTTCATACATCAGGGATTCAACCTAGCGATCATGTATTTGCCAAGCTCCTCGACTTCCGCGAGGATTTGCGTCCGTTCGTGCCGGCTCGCACCCATGAAGTCGAAGATGATGTAGGCGGTCATGCGTTGAGGGGTGATGACGGGAACGCCGATCTTTCGAGCGTATTCACCGCGAATGTGCAGCTTCTGGAACTCCTTAACGAGCTCCGTCGGCTGGTCCTTGAGAAGCTGCACGAAAATCCTGGCGCGCTCCGACAACTTCTGGATGGCGAACTGGAACGCATCCTCGTTTTCCAGTTCGCTGTCGAAGTTTACGGACTCATCCGGAATGATGTCGATGAGGCTGCCATCCTCAACATCGTCTGACGGTGCAGCATCGAGCGCCAGGGCAACGGTCTGCTCGTGGAACCGCTCATACTGCTGTTCCACGTAGCGATTGATGTGGTTCTGCATGCCCCTGTAGAGGAACGTCTGAAAAGACGCTCCTCCCTTCGGGTCATATGCCTCAACTGCCTTGCACCAGGCGATCCAGAGTTCCTGTTCGATGTCATCGAGAGTGGCAGTCTTGGCACCCAGCGCATGAACACGCCGGAGAACGCGACGGGCGAAGGAGCGAATACGCGCCTCCGATGCTTTCGGATCTCGATAGTTCTCGCTCATGCGCCCATCAGCCTCTGGAGGTATTCCTGGACAGTCTTGCGATCCACGCGCGTCAGACGGTTGGCAAAAGCCAGCTCGAGCCCAAGCACGAAGTTCGCGCCGTAAGCGATGCCGATCTGTGCTGCCGAGATCAGCTCACGCGGCGATATGGTCATGGAGATCTTGCCGTCGGCGAACAGCTTGCGGACATCGTTCGCAAACTTGACCATCTTGGTCGCAGTCGCCTTGTCGATCCGGGTCACGGACACCAGGATCGACTCCTCGATCTTCGGCTCCATATACTTGACCTCTTCGGTGATCTTGAAGCGCGAGTAGTTCGCGGCGTTCTGAACGAGGGTGCCCTGATAGAGGCCGGTCTCGTCGCCAGAGCCATTCGTGTTTCCGGTCGCGCCGAAGCGGAACTCTGGATGCGGCACGATCTTGCGGAAGATCGGAGGTGCATCCTTGATGACGAGCGGCTTGCCTTCAAGCACCGGCTGATAGACAGCCGTCACGGACGGCATGGCGAAGTCGTATTCGTCGGCGCAGTAGAACCAGCCATTGAGCATGGCGAGCGGCAGCGGCCCAAGCTGGAAGACTGTCTGACCATCCTTGACCGTCCACTGGCCCAGGACGTCGGACTCCTGCATGTTGATGGTGTGCTGGACGCGCATGAACGGACGGCGCGTTCTCGCGCAGGCCTGCTCAAGCACGGTGGTCTTGCCGGTGCCGTGCATACCCCAGAGATAGATCGGCATGTTGAGCTGGAGCCCGACAATGACCTTCTTCAACAGGTCGATGTTGAAGATGTAGTTCCGGTCCACATCCGGGATGTAGTTCTCAGACTCGGGATCGTGCCCGGTCAGGATGGAGATCGGGATCGGCTGACCCTTCGCGTTCAGTGCTGCCGACGCCTTGCCAAGCTCGAAGACCTCGTGAAAGAACTCCTGTTTGACCACAACCGAGCTGCGCGAAACACCACTGCCGTCGCCAAAGCTGGTCATGAGAGCGGCGCGCGTTTCTGTCTGTTCGGCCGCGCGCTTGGCTGCCTCTGCCTTCTCCCGTTCACGCTTCTTGAGCAGCTCCTCTGCCGTCTTGGACATGAGCGGCGCGCCCGGAAACTCCGCCATGTAGCGCTCGATCGTCCATTCCGGATGGTGCTTCTGAAGGTGAGTCTTGATGACGTGGACGCGCTGATTGTCCACATGGCACACGATTCGATCGTCCACTGCCTCGTCAGCAGTGGTGAGAACTGCGGTATCGGTCATTTGCTACCCTCTGATCAATTTGCGCTGTCGCGTAGCGCTTTGTTAAATGCTTACTTACTTTCTGCGTGGGAGACAAGCGATTTTATAAGTATCCGCATACTTACCAATGCGGCTACATGAGGAGCTTTCTGATCTCCCCAATGACGGTTGTCGGCAGCTCCTTCACGTCATTGATGACCACATTCTTGGGATAGAAGCGCTTCACGGACTTATCCATGATGCCTATGCCGATGCACTCGATGTTGAAGTCCTCCTCAAGGTGCTTGACCATGTAGGACAGATGCGGTCCAGACTTGTAGGAGCCGGCCGGCTGACCGTCCGAGAGCACAAGCATCACCTTGCGCTTCTCGGGCCGCTTCAACAGACGGATTGCAGCATATTCGAGGGACTCGCCGTCGATGTTGCCGTTCAGACCAGGCTGGGCAAACATCATGTAGGCGAAGCGCTCCTTCACCTGTGGCGACATACGCTCCTCGAAATCCTTGTAGATCGGCATCACGATCGGCTCGACACGATCCCAACGTATCTTGGATGCGGTCATCTCCCTGTCGATCGCATCACGCAGCGTCTCGGGTATGTTATACCAGCCGCCGGTCGTGAATCCGATGACCTCATGCGCGATCTTGACGCGATCCAGCACCTGCGAGAGGGCGAACGCCGAAATCATGCAGAGCTTCATCTTTTCCCCGCCCATCGAGCCGGAGTTGTCGCACAGAAGCGTCACCGCCGTGTCCTTCGAGGTGTGCTCCTGCTTCTGCGTGAAAACACGCGGATCACCCTGCAACACACGATAGAGCGAGGGGGCATGAAGTTTGCCCTTGCGATGCCCGGGCGTGCGAATGACGTGGCTCTGCGAGGCAAGCATCCGCTCGATGTCCTTCGTCATGCGACTGGTCATCGACGCAACTTCCTCTTCCATTCTCGGAACCCATTCCCGCTTGATGTTCGGCGGCACCTTCACATGCTCGATCCTGTCGATTTCACGGGTGAGCACAAGATACTGGCTCGGATCCATCGCAGCGACCGCCTCATCCGAGATCAGGATGGCAATCTGCTTGGACATATCGACCTCCTCGAAGTCGCGGTCGTCGTAGTCAAAGACCGCCTTCGACGCAGCGTTGCCCACACCACCACCGCCGCCCTGGTGCTCGGTATCGTCGTCGCTTATGTCGCCGACACCGCCACCGTCAGCGCCTTCAGTGCGATACTTGCTTACACCGTTCTGAGGAGCGGACTTGCTTTCTCCGCTCTCGTCACCGTCGTCGTTGTCTTCGCCCCCTTCGCCTTCACCTGAGCCTTCCGCGCTCTCACCATCTTCGTCGTCGCCCGGCCCGTTCGACTTTCCGTCCGCTTCACCTTCACCTTCACCTTCACCTTCACCTTCACCTTCATCATCGTCGGCATCAGGCTTCGCGTCGCCGTCGGAGGTCTTGTTGTCTTCCTTCTCTTTGTTGCCGCCTTCCTCTTCTTCCTCATCACCAGTGCCGCCAGCGGAGATCGTGATCGTCGTGCCGGAGCTCTCGTCATCGTCTCCAGGCTCCTGACCATCGCTGTCGTCGTGGTCGCGGGCTCCAGTGCCATTGCCGGGACCGGCCTTCTGATCAGGCTTGTCCTCGCTTTCATCGCCGTCCTCGTCGGGATCAGCGTTCGCAGAAGCCGGCGACTGCTGCGCCGGATAGATGATCCCCTCGAGCTCCTCGGCGATCACGCGCGTTTCGGCCGTCGTGGTGCAGGTCTTGAGAAGGTCCAGCGTCTCCGGCTTCAGCCCCTTGACCACCGCATCAATGTAGGGGTTCTTCCAATAACCCCCTTCGTCCATGAACTCCTGCATTTCCTCATGGCCGGCGAGCGCTCGCATCAGCGGCACAAGCAGATAGCGAAAGGCGTCCTTTTCGTCCTTTGCCGTCGCCAGGGCCTTCTTTGTGACCTTCTCGAGGAAGTATTTGCGGGTATCGGACAGGTTACGTGCGGAACCAGGAAAGTCGGCAACCATGCGCCGTTCGATCATCGTGTCTTCCACGATGTTGTGCAGGTTCATGAAGCGCTGCTTCTTCGGATCGCGCAGATCCTTTGCACTCAGGCCGCCCGCCGCTCCATACTGCTTCCAGTCGGTATAGAGAACGTGGGCGACCTCGTGGTCGATGAAGCCCTGGATCGCACGAACAAATTCCGGTGCCGCATTGTCCGGAATGCTCGGAATATTGACGCGCTCAGGAATCTTTGTCAGCGGATTGGTCGAGACATAGGCCTGGGTGCCGATCTGCGTCACCGTGAGGCCTCGACCTGCAAGCAGTGGAACCAGTTTTTGAATGATCTCCCGTAGCTCGACAATATCCCGGTTCATCTCTCTCTCGTCCGTAACTAAGTGATTACTTATAAAGTGAAAGTAACAAATCAGTCGTCGGGAAACAAAAGGATGCTGTTACCGGCGCATGGAACGATGAGAATGTGCCTACGCTGTTCTATTTTACCAATAAAAACCGTCATCCCTTCAAGCTCTACTTTTTCCTGGTGTTCCATCGTGGTTGCCAGGATTTGAGCATCTTCATTAGGCAGCAGGTCCCGCTTCATCTCTCTCTCGTCCGTAACTAAGTGATTACTTATAAAGCGAAGTAGCAAATCAGTCGTCGGGAGACAAAAGGATGCTGTTACCGGCGCATGGAATGATGAGAATGCACCTACGCTGTTCTTTTTTGCCAATTTCTATTTTGCCAATAAAGACCGTCACCCCTTCAAGCTCTACTTTTTCCTGGTGTTCCATCGTAGTTGCCAAGATTTGAGCATCTTCATTAGGCAGCAGGTCCCGGTTCACCATTTCGTCCTCCAGTAAGTGCTTACTTAGCGTGATACGGAAAATTTTAGCCAGCCCCGTTATAGACAGGGCCGGCCTCGCTTGCTCATGATCATGATGTTACATGAATGCCCTTTCGAGCTTCTCGGCAAGATCGGGCGTCAGCTCTGGGTCCGAATTGTTCGTGACCCTGCGTATATGATTAATGATGGCAGCCTCGTTGACGGACAGGCGTTCATCATTCGGCCCCATAATCAGATTGACGATCTCCGGGGAGTAGTTCTGTTGGAGCGCCAGTCTAATGAGCTTGCGCTCGTCAACCCGCAGGGCCTTCGCAAGAGCGGGCGCGCGCTCGACCGGAAGCTTGCCCAGACCATTCTTGATGATGGTGAGCATATTCCGATTGTTGAACCCCACTTGCTCGGCGACCTGCTGTTGGGTCAGGCCGAGGACGCTCATTTGCTTCTCTATGATCTTGGAGATTTGCTTGGACGCCTCCGCCTTCGCGCGGTCCACAGCAGTTTGGTTTGCTCTTTTCGCTACCATTAACAATTCCTTCCTGTGAATGATTTCGACAATTGAAGCTATAGCGCGCTTTTCATGGGGGTGTAAATTAATGCATACTTACATAGAGCCAAAAATCATCGCTGTCGCGCCAGGGGCGCGCTAAAACCACAGATACTTGCGGCTTCGACGCGAATCGGGCATTAGTTACTAGTGACTGTTTGGGAAGTGGCTATGTCGGAAAAGATTACGAAATACGAAAGGTATCGTCGCAATCGCGAGGCCCAAGGGGAGACTCAAGTGCAGATCTGGCTGCGCCACGACCTGTGCAAGAAGGTAGACGCCTTGGTCCGCGCCGGCAACTACAAAAACCGCTCCGAACTGTTCGCGAAGGTGATGGCGGAATTTGTCGAGGGACGAAATTTAGAAGGTCAACAGATGTAGGCAAAGCAAAAGCCCCGGGACTGCAATCCCAGGGCTTTTAGAGGGTATGGATAACCGGACATTCTGAGAGAACACCGGATCTCAAAAATCACACTCCGGTTATCCCGAATCACGAGTGATTTGTCAACACCTCCACGGAGGTGAACGACCCTGCTTTGCCCTGAAGAGGGAACGAAAATGAGCAGAGGGCAGCATACCGGCTGGCGCTCACTGGCTACAGTGAGGCCGCTTGTTAAGCAACCACTTACTGACGAAAAGACGGCTCTTTTCGAGGCGGGAAGGCTGTGCGCACGGGCACTGAACCTGTCGCCCAACTGCCGCTATGTGCTTGAGCAACTTATAGGTTTCTACGGCGGGGAATTGGTAGAAGGCCGGATGCTGGTCTGGCCGTCGAACGAGATCCTCGTAGAGCGCACGGGCATCCCGGAGCGGTCCATCCGCTACGCGCTGCGCCAGCTTATCGACCTGGGCGTCATCGTCTCAAAAGATTCTCCGAATGGTAAACGATTTGCTCAACGTTCGCCGCAGGGGCAGATCATTCGCGCCTTCGGCTTCGACCTTGGGCCCATCCTGCACAGGGCCGGCGAGTGGCGCGAGCGCGTCCAGGCCCAGAAGGACCGCGAGCGGGAGTGGAAGGAAGCCTTTGACGAAATGACGGTCCACCGGCGCTCCGCCCAGGAAGCTCTGCGAGCGATTGCGGAGTGGTTCCCCGACACCGACATCAGCGATCTCGTCCGCCGTGCGCTGGAGCTATCCAGGCGCACACCGCGGCGTTCGGCCAAAGGATGCGCCGTCGAGCCGTTCAAGAGCGAGTGGAAAGCGATCAGGGAAGAAGCAGAAGCAATCTATTATGCCGCCTGTGGCGGCAATAACTGCCGCCACAAAGACCATAACAAAGATGCCCCTGAAGAGTCTTGTTGGAATGGCCGGGAAGATAGTGTGGGCGAGGCGGCGCCGCCGCAGCTACATGTAAACGCCGCGGACCTGGCTAGGGCCTGCCCTGATGCGATGGAATTTATCGGCGAGGCGCGATCAGACCGGGAGCTTGTGTCGGCGGTTGCAAAAATGCGCGGCGCGTTTGGTGTGAGCCCGTCCGGGTGGGAAGAGGCCTGCCGTGACATCGGCAGTCTGCTGGCCGCGGCAACGCTGGTCTATGTGGTGCAGTTGCAGGCAGCTCCGGCGCCCGGGGCCGATCCTATCAGAAATGCCGGCGGCTACTTCCGGGCGCTGGTGCGGCTGATGAAAGAGGGCCGCGTGAACCTTGTGACCGAGATTCAGCGGCTCATGCGAAGGCGTCTATGAGCGTTCTTCGAGGTAGTCGGCCCAGGCGCGCAGCTTTGACACCACGGCACGAGCGGGAAAGTCGGTGAGCATCAGTTCGATGATCGCCTGCAAGGCGATCTCGCTGTTCTCCCGCTTCATGTTCTCGACGGCATCAGCAGCGATACGGTCAATGGTCTTCACGCAGCCTCCCTTGTTTCTATTTCGCCGTCCTTGTCGTCGCGGTAGCGAACGAAGCGGGGATGCCTGAGCGAGCCATCAGGCGTTACCTCGTTGTATTCAACCTCAATGAGACGGCCGGTGAAGTAGTAGGTCTTGATGCCCTTCTTGATGACGGGTTCCTGGCCAGCGGTAGCAGCAAGGCACTCGACAAGGGCCGCTTCGCGCTCGGCATCGCTAAACCCGCCGCCGACACGGACTTCCACGCCGTTGTGATCGACGAGATAGCCGCCGAACTTGCCCTCAAGCTTGGTGCCAACCTCACCCTCGAACCACCCGATGACGCGAAGATCCTCGGTCTCTTCAGCTTTGATCTTGAGCCAGCCGTTGGACTTCTTCTTCTCATAGAGGCCGTTCGGATCCTTGAGCATGATGCCCTCAAGCACTTTCGGCTTGCCGGTCGCCTTGTCGATTGTTGTCTTGAGAAGCTCGGCCTCGCGTTCTGGATTCCCACGCGCCAGATACTTCGCCAACGACATAGACCGGGCCGTCTCGAACAGCTCCATTGCCTCGCGCTCGTTGTTGGCAAAGAACTGCGGCACAAGCTGGAGCATTTCGCCTTCCTCGTGCGGCAGCGAGGCCTTTGCCAGGCGCACGAAGTCGGACAGCAACCGACGGCGCTCGACAAGAGGCTTGCCTACCGCCCCGGGCGCGTCGAAGTCCCCGAACGACATGAAATCGTAGAGATGCAATTCGGCACCGATTGCCGCCTCACGAGCGCGCCGGAGCTTGCCGGTGTCCTCGAACAGCCCCATCATGGCCTCGCCGTCGAGCATGAAATCAAGCTCGCCGTTCTCGTTGAGGAGAACTTCGTTGAGGTCTGCCCGACCTGCGCCGACAACGATGTGTGCGGCCTTCATGACGATCGGCACCATGAAGTCGAGCGCAGGAACCGGATTGCCGGCGCGCGTGAAAAATCGACCATTGCCGTTGTGACAGAGGAACGTGTTGCGCTGCCCATCGAGCTTGAACTCGGCCTTCTGCGGCCAGGACTTGACGCGCTTGGACTCGTAGGCATTCGCACGCATGACCGCGAAGGTCGGAATGAGCCCGGGCATCACGGCGTTGATCGTGGCCGGACCAATGCCGCATTTCAAGTCTTTCGACAGGATGAGGTAGAGCAGGCGCGCGCCGTCGGCATCAAGCGCCCCCATCACATCGCGGATCTCGGCCTCGGCAGCCCGGCCGGTAAGCTCGCGCTTCGCCAGCCGTTCAAGCAGCGGTTTGACCAACGTATCCCTGAACTGAATGTTAAACGTGCCGCCCGAGCCATGCTCCACCGCCTTGACTCCGAACGTGATGAAGGGGTTGTAGGCCCATTCGAGCACGAACTTGCCAAGCGGCATCGCGACCAGGAGACCGAGAAGCTCCTCCTTCTCGGTCCTCGAGCTTGTCTCGCCTATCTGTTCGATCAGGCGCAGAACATCGTATGCGGTTGACATAAGTCACTCCCTCACATCGAAACGGCTGCGGCAAGGTCGCCTGTTTCAGCAGCCTTGTTGACGAACTTGCTTTCGCCCCGGTCTGCTTTCTTCGGCGCGCGACGCGGCGCAGATGCACGTTCGGCCGTGCGTTCGGAAACCGGCTCAGCGTCAGGCGGTGTCTCGCCGATCAGCTTGTAGATCCGGGCCGAGGACGACTTGATCAACGCCTGCTCTGCCGGCGGCACACCGAGCTTTTCCATGAGCTTGTCAGGCACAATCACCGGGGCAATGCGCTCAAGAATGCTGCGCTCGATCCTGCCCAGAACCGGCGTTTCAGATCCGTATGTGTCAGGCGGATTCCTGTTGTTGCTGAAGGAGATTCTGCGAATGATCTCCGCAACCGGACACTTGCCGGCCTGGATGCAGGCCTGGCAACCACGCCGAACAGGCGGATAGTTGGCGACATAGACCAAATCCCGCAGCTTGTTGCAGGCGCGAAACTGCGTTTCGACATTGAAGATCGGACAGATGAACTTGAACTGGTTCTTGTCCGAAAAGGTGAGAAACAGGCGTGTCATCAGAACAGTCCAAACAGGGGGTTGTTTTCGTAGACCTTCAGAGCTTCGACGCGCTCCTCTTCGGCCAGGCGCCGAAGCTGCTCCGAGATGTCAGCCTTGCGAATGTGCTCCTGGGGCCGGCCTTCCTCGTCGAAGCGAGGCGGATCAACGTCGCGCATCTTGCTGGTGTCGAAACCGGGGTCGAGGTGATTGACGGCCGTCTTGCCCATCTTGTTGAAGAGGGCGAGCCCGATAGTCCTTGAGAGTTCCAAACGATGCTCCGCCGTGCGCTTCTGCATCGGGCCATCCTGGACGTAGCCGCGGCCAATCTTCTCGTTTTCCTTCTTCGTCGCGGCCCGCTCCGCCTCCTCAAGCGACTTGAAGATTTGAACCTTGACATCCCCGAACTGGCTGACGCGACCCCATCGAAACACCACAACCGCATCATCCTGCATGTTGTGGATCACAGTGATGTTGTAAAACTTGGTTCCACCCCGGTGGACGTAATGGGTCGTTTCGATCTCGATCGGATATTCCTTCATGCCCTTCTCCTGAGCGCGCTGCGCGCTGTGTTCGTATTTTCGTTATACGACGCAAAGCGATGGAACTGACGCGGTGAAGTAAGCGCTTACTCATAATCCGTATTTAGCGCGTTCGCGCTCGGAATACGGATTTCTAAGCCGCCACTTGATGTCGAGCGCCGGAGACCACTCGTGCGCGGCGTAGAAGGCCTTGCGCACAACCTCGGCCGGAACCTCGTTCGGATCCTTCTCATGAGGCAGAAGGGCAATGCGAACCTGAAGCCCGATACCCGCGAGAAGCCTGGCCGCCGCAAGCGCCGCATTGATAACCTTCTCCTCGCCGTCCCACATGATCGTTACACGTTTCAAGCCCCTCTGCTTGAGCACATTGAAGCGTCCAAGCTGATCGTCCCCGGCAGGGCTGCCATACGAGAGATGCTTGCCGAAAGAGCCGACCGGGACGACGCTGCGAAGTGACGATTCCTCATCGAGCGCAACCTTGATCGCCGCCACGTCAAAGGCGCCTTCGCCCATGACCACGTGATCGGTCGCAACAACGTTGTGGCCGTTGTAGAGGTAGCGCCCGGTGCCGGGCAGCATCTTCGGGAAGAGGTATCGCTGACGCTCCTGCACACCAAGCGCCCGCTGCTCGTCGGTGATTGGCGGCAGCAGATCGCGCCCCTGGAATGTCTTGAGTTCACCATCAAGGTCATAGACCGGGATGATCAGGCGGTTGGAAAAGTCCTGAAGCTTCACCGTGCCATCGTCGTCCTTGTATTTCCACCAGCCGAACTGACACCAGCGGAAGCGAAAATACCGGGCTATCTCGGCGTCGAAACCGCGATGCTCGAGATAAGCCAGGTTGGAACCATCCGGCAGCGGCAGTTCCTCTGACACCGGAAGCTCCACATTCGTCTCGAATGTCGCAACCATCGCCTTGCGCTTCGGCCGCCAGCCCTGTTCACGCAGAAGCTCGCGCGCCTCGCGCATCGTGGTCTTCCAGTCCTGGCCCCCGAAATAGTGATGCAGGAAACGCAACTTGTTGAAGCCCAGGCCGCAAACGAAGCAGTTGCCCAGCCCCGTCTCGACGCCGAAATAGACGCGCCAGCGACTGTCGCTACAAGCGGGGCAGGTTCGGATGTTGAGCTGGATGCCGTTGACGCCGCGCGTCTCCTTGTAGGCAATGGATTCCCGCTGAAGGAAGAACTCGATGTCGAGTTCTTCCATCAGTTCGTCGATGGAAATGTTGCTCATGATCAGACCCTGCCGAGGACCTTCGTCAGAAACTTCATCTTCTGGCGATCCTGCTTGATGCGCAGGCTGAAGCCATCTTCGGTATTGCGCGACAGCAGCCAGGTCAGACGCGCCTCGCCGGCCGCCTTCTCTGCGTCGGTCGCATTGATACCAATCAGGATGTCAACCGTTCTGGCCTTGTTCCAGTCGTCGCCAATGTCGGTTGCCTTGGCCGTCGAGGCCCTGGCACCCTCGCGATTGGTCTGGGTGGCCGTCAGCACGGCGATGTTGTGCTCAAAGGCGATTGCGCGCAGGTCGATATAGATCGTGCGCAGGTTTTCGATCATGCTGTCGGACCGATACTCCGCTGCCATGATGTCGGCGTAGTCAACAATCACCAGATCGAAGATGATGCCATTTGCGCGGTAGTCCTCGATGAGGCGATTGACCTGAGAGGGTTTGCAGGTGCCGGACGCATACTCACGAATGCGCAGATGACCGGCGTTCTTCGCCCGGAGCGCCTTGATCGCCGCCTCGACCCTGGCGTGATCCTTGTGCAGCTCGCGCATCAGCGTGTCGGAGTTTGCCGCATCGAGGCGCTCCGCAATGATCTTCTTGCTCACTTCGAGGGTGATGTAGAGCACATTGTATCCGGCCAGAGACGCATTGCGCCCGAAATCGCCGAGCGACATGGACTTGCCCGCCTTGGCCGCGCCCATGATGCACGAAAGCTCGCGACGGCCCCAGCCGTAATGGTAAAGGTTCCCATCAATGTCCGGATAGCCTGTCGTGATACCTTCGCGCACGATCTTGCCGGCCAGCAGATCGGCGCGCTCCTTCGTTCTGTTCTCGATCTCCGCCCAGTAGTCGTAGTCACCGTCATCGACAGTAAGACCAACAGACGTCGCCTTCTTCATGATCTCGGCGATCTTGTCGAACTGTCCCTTCTCAAGCAGAGGAATCGACCTCATCATCGCCTGCTCGATGGCCTGGTGCTTCGCGAAACGCACGACCTGATCGACCACGTAATCCGGATTCGACAGATCGGCCTTGATCGCTTCCTTGATGACGGCCTTCACGCCCTCGAGCATGTCGGGCCGAAGCCGCTTGGCGGCAATCTCATCCTTGATGAGCGTCGGCAGGATCTTGAGATCCGGGACAGACTTGTATACGCGCAAATGGTCCTTTGCGATGCGAATTAGCGCGCCGGTCGCGTCCTCGGTGAAATACTCGGGCTGAATGAGATCGTTGGTTTTCAGCGCGAAGCTGGTATCGCGTAAGAACAATGACGCGATCTTGGACTGGAACCCCGCGTCGAACTCGAACTTGGCGTCGTTTGCGACTTCTGTTTCGGCTTCTGACACAGAACTTTCCCTTTTGGATGTAAGCGATTACTTACTATTGCTTATAACGAAAAGCGTCTTGGGTTACTCGAGGTAACGCTCGAAGACTTCAAACTGCTCGGGCGACAACCGGGCCCGGACCTTGTCGATCGGCAGGTGATGGGCCTGGACAAAATCGGCCAGGTAGGCCGGCGGGTTCATGCGCGACATGGCCTGGGCGAACAGCCACTCATGGTAATCGTTCTGATGCGGCAGACCCTGATAGTTCTGCACAAGGTAGGCCGGGTGCTCGGCCACGTAGATGTTGCTGCCCTTCAGTTCTTCCCAGCGCTCAACGATCTTCTCCACGATCGCCTCGCTGTAAAGCTGCGTGGGCTGCGGCATGGTATTCTGCTTCCACCAGCGCATCCGGTAGGTGAAGGCAAGGTCGATGTAGATATCGTAAGGCATGCACAGCCAGTCGGCGATCTGCCGGCCACGCCAGCAACCGACGAACTTGCGCTTGGTCTTCGGAGTGCCATTGCGCTTCAAATCGCCCAGCATTCCCTCGAAGTTCAACGGCGCGATATACTCGGCACGCTGGCGGTCATACTCCTGCGCGTAGATGCGCTTGTAGACCCGGTTGTAGGCCTCGATGTAGGCGCCGGTCGCCTGGAGCACGGTCATGTGGCGATAGTCGAACCACTTGCGCGTGAACAGCTCCCGCTCATGCTCAAGGATGTCCTTGTCGATGAACTGGCAGAAGTAGTCACTCTCCAGGGTGTGCGTTCGCTCCGCGTCGATTTCGGTCGAAAAAGCTAGAATTATGCTGGACATGCCTGTTTCACTTGTTCGTTGCTGCGCACGTTATAGCGATCAGCACACGGCTAGACTGGAGAGAGGGAGCCTAAGCTCCCTCAAGCGCCTCCACGATGGCCTGGCAAATGCCGGAACGAACAATATCCTCGCGGAAGAACTGGACAGACACGACGCCCGGGACATGGGCGAGCTTTGAGCGAACGATCTCAAGCCCGGATTTGCCCCGCGGCAGGTCGGACTGCCTGGGATCGCCGTTCAGAATGAACTTGGCGTTCTCACCGATGCGCGACAACAGCATCTTGAGCTGCCCTTCAGTCGCATTCTGCATCTCATCGGCGAGCAGCCAGGCATTTTTGATGGTCGAGCCACGGATGTAGGCAAGCGGCCGAGGCTCGATGTTGCCGTTCTTCAGGAGATACTCAAGGCGGCCAGTGCCGAAATACTCCTCGAACGCATCGCGCACCGGGCGTATGTAGGGCTCGTATTTCTCGTCCAGCTCGCCAGGCAGAAAGCCCAGGGATTCACCCGCCTCAACGGCGGGTCGAGTGAGGATGATCTTGCGAATGTCGCCCCGGTCAAGCGCTTCAGCGGCACGCATGGCGGCAAACCATGTCTTGCCGGTTCCGGCGGGGCCCACGCCAAAGATCACGTCAGCAGTGCGGATTGCCGCATCATACTCCCGCTGCGCATCGTTGAGCGGCGCGACCGGAGTCTTCATGCCAGTGGTCGGCCTGAAAGGCGGATTCTGTAGCTCGAACGCACCCAGGATCTTGTCGTTTGCGGCACGCAAACGTTTCTCGCGCTTGCTTTCACGAGCGCGGGCTTTTGAGGGCTTAGGCATCGGAGAGGCTCCAGGTGGGAATTTATCGTTGACCCCATATTACCCGAAGCCTCTTAAANCCATGCTCGAACACGAGGTCGATCTGCTCCGTCGTCGTGATGACGCCGGTCGTGATCAGAGCAAGAACCTGGCCTTCCAGGGCAAAGCAGTCACGAACATGCTGACGCACCGCCGAAGCGAGCGAAGTAAAGTCCTCATTGCTGATCTGCCGGAAAACACCATCGGCAAACTTCCAATAATCCGGATCATCACGTTCGCCCGCTTCGATTGCCAGGCGCTCGGCAATGATCTTGGACTGGCTCTCGCGGTCGGTGTGGACGGGCAGGCCATTCCAGACCGTCCCGCCTATCTCCTTTTCGTAGCGCTTCTGGGCGGCATGGTCTGCGAGCGAAGCCTTTATCTGCTCGGGCGTTGGCGGTTCTGGTTCCGGCGGGGGCGGTGCCTCGACGGCAGTATAAATATTACCATCCAGTTCAAACTCCCAACCCGCCTTGACTGGCGAAGCGTGGAACCCGTCAAGGTTCACTGCGCCGCCCTCATTGACCTGAAGGACGACCTCACCGTTTTTAGTAATGTTAAGCATGGTATTATTCCCACTCAATTATAACTCTTCCGTTAGCGCCGTTGTTAGAACCTCCCCCCGCTCCGCCGCTACCTACGCTGAACGATAAAACACTACCTGCGGGGACTGCTCCTTTGGAGTATTGTTTCTGTAGATACCCACCACCTCCGCCACCGCTTAAAGTTACGTATTCTTCATTGCCGGAATTGTAGTAACGGTCACCGCCGCCTCCTCCTCCGGGAGCTTTACCTGGTTGTGCCTGACTACCTCCACTCCCACCATTGGGGGATGAACCTCCAGTCATACTCGACGACGAGCCTCCGGTAGTGTTTATGTCGCCGCCGCTTGCGGTCCCTCCTGGTGCTGTTCCTCTTCTTCCATACCCGCCACCATTCGCCGTAAGACCAAGTGACGAACACGTGGTTGCGCCCCCCGACTTTCCGTTACTCGAGCCGCCGATCAACCCACGAGCACCACCACCGCCGCCGCCCCACATGCGTATGCGCAGGAATGTTTTGTAAGCGGGAACAACAAATGAATGTGTCCCACTGTTATAGGTAACAGAGCCGGGCGGATCAAACACCTCCGCGACTGATAACGGCATGAACTGACCGATTGCCATCAGCTTGCCTCCTCGAACACAAGAACCTTTGTGGTGTTGATTACGCGGATCGTTGCAAAGTTGTTTCCGCTCGAACGAAGCTGGCCGTAGACCTTGGTGAACCCCGTAGCCGTGCAGGTGCCGCCCGAGCCGCTAATACGGATCAGGATAGAGTAGGAACTCCAGTTGATGTCGTCCGGCGCCTGAAGCGTGAAGTTGCCGTCGTTGGTAAGCGCCTGATAATTGCCATTGGCCGGATCGGGCTTGATGGTCTTGCCGTTGCTGCTGCCCAGGTTGTAGGTCGTCGAGACGAAACCACCAAGACCTGTATCGCCGGTCTTGTTGATCTTGGCGTTGAGACTGGACTGAAGATTTGCAACGTCCGAAATCGTGATACCGAGCGACGCCTTGAAACCTGCCGCCGTGTTCTTGCGAATGTAGTTGTCGGTCGAGGAATAGAAGATCGTATCCGAGCTGCGCGTGCTCGCGCTGTGCGAGCACCACATAGAGTCGCCCTTAATGTAGCGCCCATTGATGTCGCCATCGCTGGTGCGCTTAACGATTGTGTCTGCATCCGCATCGGTCGAAGCGGCAGACGCATCAAGCTTGGCATCGAGGGCAGACTGAAGACCGGACACATCCGCAATGCCGTGCGTATGCAGGGACGCGGCCTTGTCATCCAGGGCCGCCTGAAGCCCATTCACATCCGCAATCTCATGCCCGTGGGAGATCGGCGCTGCGTATGCAGCGACCGCCTGCCGGACGCGCTGCGCCGTCCATGCCCTCGTGGACGTCGCCGTGCCTGCCTCCGCCTCAGCCTGCGAAACGGTGGAAAGGTTACCCGTAGAGCCCAGCGCACGAGTAGACGAAGTCCCTCGGAAGTAAAGGACATTGCCACTGATCCACACATCGCCAGTGACAGGAGAGCTGGGCCCCTCGGTGCCCTGACCGACGTTGAGCATTGCGCCGTCTGCCGAAGCTGCCGGGATCTCCAGCCTGCCCGTCATGGTTCCGCCGGCCAGATCCAGCTTGGAGTCGAGCGCACCCTGCAAGCCGCTGATCGTGCTGATGGGCTGTGTGCCGGTGTGGTTGGCGCGGTTCTTCAGGTTTGCATCGGTGTCATTCTTCGTCGCCTGGGCCTGAATACCGTCAAGCTTCGACTTGTCGCTGGACGACATGAAGCCCGCCACCGACGTTGTGGCGGCGGCATGTGTATGGCTTGCAGCCGAGTAAAGCGTGTCGAAGTATGCCTTGAGCGTGGACTTGATGTTGGACCAGCTCAGCTTTTTCAAGACATAAGAGGCTGCGGAGTCGATCAAAGCGACCGTATCGCTGTCGGCCGGAGTCGTCTTGGCCGACGAACCGTGAATGGCCGCACCAACATTCTCGGCATCCGTCTTGTCGGCGCCCGCCTCGATTCCGTTGAGCTTCGACTTGTCGCCGCCGGACATAAAACCGGAAGCGGAAGTCGTCGCGTCCGGATGTGTGTGATTGGAAACGCCAGACGACAGCGAATTGATCTGGTTCTGGATCTTGCCAAAGGCCGACAGAACGGTGTCGGAGGCTCCGATCGCGCCGCCTGAGCCCGTCGAAAGTCCGGCGAGCTGCGTCGAACGCACGCGCGCCTCGGTGAAATACTTGTTGGTCGAACCTTCCGACAGAGAATCGGTCGTGCCAGGCGATGCCACGATCGGCGCATAGCCGGAACCGGTCCAGCGGAACTGGGAGCTTGTCATGCCGCCCACGGTGTGCGGCGTCTGGAGAACGTAGATCTTGCCGCTTTCGCCGGTTGCCGGCAGCGAGGCGTAGTCCGGGAACTCGAGCACGTCATCGACGTAGCTCGGAAGCTGTGCAGCCGGAACCTTGCCATTCTCATCAAGCGAAGCGACGCCGTTCGCCACACCCACCTTGCTGGCGTCAAGCTTGGCATCCAGCGCCGACTGAAGGTTGGTGATCTTCGAGATTGCCAGGTTCGGAATGCGCGAAGCGTTCAGGGTGCCGGAGGTAATGTCGCTAGCGCTGTGAGTGTGCGATGCCGGCGGGAAGGTCGAGGGCTTGTTCTCGACGCCAGACCAGTCAACGGCATCGGCGCGGTCGGCCGAGTTCACCTTGCCGTCGTTGTTGCTGTCGTAGACGGGCGTGGTCATGTCGCCAGAGCCGGGCGCGCCGCGCACATTTGCAGCGTCTGCCTTGTTCGTCACGTATCCAGTCGCGCCGATATAGAGGCCGGTTTCCGGCTTGACGCCTGTGCCACCCGTCCAGTCAACCACCCTGAGAACAAAGCGCTCGTCGTCCTGTTCAACAGCCAGGATCGGTGACCAGGCGTTATTGCCGGCCGGACCCTGAAGCGCGCTGAGTGCAATCAGATCCTGCCAGGTGCCGCCTTCCAGGCGCCACTGAATATGCGTTGCCGTGACACGCAGCTCGACCTCATCACCCTTGTCACCCTTGAGGTCAGCAAGAGGAATAAGGTTGGTCCAGGAACCGGTGCCAAGACGCCACTGCACGTAATCACCGCTGCGCCGCAGCTCGATCTCGTCGCCGTCCTCACCGCGGATTGCGGTCAGCGGCAGCAGATCCTGCCATGCACCGGAGCCCAGCCGCCACTGGATATGAGTTGCGTTGGTCTGAAGCGATACAGGCTCGCCCGGATCGCCCTTGAGATCGAGAATGGCAATCAGGTTCTGCCAGGCCTCGTCGCCGCGACGCCACTGGATCTGACCGCTGTTGACCCGAAGTTCAACCTCGTCGCCGGGATCACCCTTGTCGCCCTTGATGTCGAGGAGCGGGAAAAGGTTCTGCCAGGTGGACTCGCCCACCAGACGCCACTGGACATAGGAGCCGCTTCGACGAAGCTGGACCGGCTTGCCCTTGAGAGACTCCAGCCAGTCGCCGAGGTTGCCGGAGAAACCCTGTTCCACGGCAAGTTCATATGCGCTCTTACCCGTGAAGCCGCGATCGCCCCTCTCACCCTGCGGTCCCTGCGGACCCTGGCGCGTCAGTTCAAGCCGGAGCTCGTGATTGTGGCGAACCCGGACCAGAATGTCATCGGCATAGGATACAACGAGATCGTCAGACATCAGAGCCTCGTCACGGAACGCTTCACGGGGATTTCGAGGTCAAAACCGAGATGTATCGGCTGGGTGAGATCTGTCCGGATCACGTCCATGACAACCTTGCCGGCCTCCCAGTTCTTGGTGACTTCGGCCGGCAGCACCAGTTCCAGTTCATTGCCGGAAACGCGAATGACACGGCCGTTCTCGGTGGTCAGCTCAGCCTTGAGCGGTCCATCATAGGTGTCTCGCACATGCGCCACGAACTTGGCGCTCGGCGGGAAGGACTCCAGCGCCTCGGAAATGATCTTGAATTTCAGGCGCCACTCACAGCCAGTCTGGATCGCCTTGCCCTGAAGATAGTGATTGTAAGAGGACATCTCGCCACGAGTATAAGTAAACCCTTACTTACTTTCTACCACGCCATTTGCCGTTCTGCAAGGTAACGAGAGTTCGCTTGCCGTTCGGATACTGCACAATATTCGCCACTGCCCAGCCCGATGGACCTCTGTTGTAGCCCATCTGAAGCTGCATCGTTCCGGCGACGTAGACGCCATCAAGAATCTCCGGCGAGTGCTTGTCGGCGATCGACATGCGCCGGCCCATTGCCGCAAAGCCCGTCACGGTGCCTTTTGCACCGTTCGCGCCGCGATAGCCGTGATTGCCGTGCTCGACCTCGTTGAGGAGGTAGGACTGGCCGTCATGCACCCACTGGACCGGAAGGTCGATCGGTGCAAGCAGGTCACGGATCGCCCATTCGAGCAGCGAGAAGGTCGGCGGGTTGACACCGGCCTCCAGAGCCTCGGCCACCTGGCGGCGGAACTCCATATATGCCTGCTCAAGCCGCAAGCCGTAGAGCATGTTGATGCCGTCATTGCGGTAACGTCCCTCGCGCACATAACGCTCAAGGGCGAGGTCATGGTTGGAGTCAACGACGATGACCTGGGTGTCCTCGTATGCGTTGCTCAGGGCGTAGAGGAAATCGGCCGCCATGAAGACCTCATCCTCGACACTATCGCGGCCGCGATAGGCCATCTCGAACGCATGGGCGGCATCATTGGCGTTGTGATGGTTACGGGACTCGTGATCATGGATGTCGTGCAAGAAGACCTTCTCGGGCTTCAACACCTCCATCATCGAGCCAGAATGATGTGCCCGGTGCGGATCACGCGGATGGATGCCAAACGAGGCGATACAGTTCTTCGGATCGGCTTTGGCTATGTGAACGTCGCCGAAGACGATACCGGCCACGCCGTCATGAAAGGTGAAATCGTCGCCATTCACGTAAATGTCCAGATCGTAGAAGGAGCCATCCTCATCGGCAATGATCTGTCGGCAGAAGATGTCGCCATCCTCGTCGAACTCGACAATTGTCGCGCCCAGCACCTGATGAAACACCGACTTAACACCAGCCCTGCGCGGAATGACCTTCGGCCGGGTCACAGAACCGGTCGTCATCACCTGATGGGCCTGGATGTTCGGATCGGTGGAGGGAACCGACTTCAACTGGATCATCGGATGCGGGAAAACCGCCCAGCGTCCCCGGGAATAGGTCGTAAGATCCGAGATAGGGCGCCGGGCCGTCGGCAGAGTGTTCATCTCGCCGGCGAAGATGAAATTGTCACCGATCTCCATCTGACCAAAGCACAAGAACTCCTCGAGCCTGGGATCATAGAAGCGAGATGCCGGGTTGGTCTCGGACCACCACTGCGTCTCGTAGGTGAGGGGACCAACCACGATGTCGGCGTCGATCAGCTCGGCGTAGGTCTTGAGAGAGCGCCAGAAGGGCAGGTGGATCTCGGCATCATTCTGGGCGGAGGTAAAGATAAAGGTGCGACCGCGCGGATCCTCGACCCTCTCGACCCGGAGCGTGTCAGAAAGCCAGGTGCGCGGCGTTGTCTCCTTCTCGACATTCAGTCCCAGCGCCCGATCATAGACAATTGCGACAGAGCTTTCGACAATGACAGCTTCGGGGTTGATGACAGGGTATCTAGAGCGTGTCAGAATCGAACATACAGCGTCCCTGAGCGCGTCCGCGCGCTTCTGAGCATGATCTCTAGGGGTAAGCTGCTCCTCGTCATTTCTCGTCTTTGTAATGACGCGGCTGATGAGTTCCGGGACCTCAACACCTCGACGCGCCAGGCCGCGAAGAATGGCACCCCTGTTCCGGACGGTCTGATAGGAAATGCCAAGTTCGAGCGCCACATCAGCAATTGTCGGAAAGCGCTCCTTGTCATTGTAGACTTTGACGAAGGTTTCGGTCCACTCCGGCAGCTTCATTTCCCGTCCATCGTTTCTAATTATATAGCTATATAGTTAAATACTTAGATACTTATATTAGAAACGCAGGACTCACTGCCCCGGGGGAACGGTGAGTCCTTCGCGCATCTCGTCATAGTATCCAACGACAGTGTTGAGGTTGTTCCGGCAGATCACCAGATTGGCCCGGTCCGAGGCCCAATTCCGCTCTACCTTCGCCTGCGACATGAAACCGGCCGGCAGTTCAGTCGGGCCCTTGCAGGTCCTTACCTCTGCCGGAAGCTCCGGGAGATTGATCGGTGCGTTAGCGGATGGCCCGGAGGCGGCGCACGCTGTCAGCAGAAATGCCGAGACTGTTGGCGCGAGGATCCGTGTCAGCCTCTGCTTCGATCCGTTCGAGTGCATCTTCAAGCCTTTCCTTTTCCTGGCGAATACGGGTGATCTCTGTGTTGAGGCGCAGCTTGGCCTCAGCAATTGCGCGCTCGTTGGCCTCACGCTGCTCCTTCATCTTCTGTTCGTAGTGGAAGGCGGCATCCTGCCAGCCGGACTCGTAGATCGAGTTGTAGATGGTCCATCCGGCTGCAATCACCGCGACCGCGGCCACAGCACAGAAGCCGACCTTGACGGGCGTTGGAATGAAATCAGCCAGCTTCATCGTCACCTCTCAGGATTGTCTTGCTTGCTTCAAGAACCTTGCGAAAATCGGCATGACCGATACCGACGTAGGCGCTGTAGAGGATGCCGATGAGACCGAGGCCTGAAGCGGCGACAGCTTCAGCCTGGCCCCTGTTGATCGCGTAGAAGACGGCCGCCCAGGCAAGCGCGCCGTTGATCACAAGCATCCACTTGGAAAAGCGCCGGGAGCTCTTCTTGGGCAGTCTCATCGCATTGCCACCTTTACGAGATGCCGGAGATAGTCGCCGACTTCCCTGTAGCCCTTTAACTCAGGCTTGAAGACAAGGCGGGTGTAGTCCCACTTGCCGAGCTGCTTGATGCCCAGGTTCGGCTGGACCTCGGCATGGGTCAGGATGGTCTTGTCAGTAACGGGAATGCCGTAGCGCTTGGCGAGCGTAGCGATCAGTTCGGCGAGCTTGCCAAACTGCCGCTCACTGATCGGGTAACGTCCGGGATTGAACGGATTTTCAGTAGCGCCGGCCATTCCGCAGGCGGACACGCCAATCGAATAGGAGTTTGCCGAGCGCGTGTGCGCTGCATACCTCCCCTCGCGCAGCGGCGGAATGTTCGCGCTGATCGGATGCAGGCCGCGAACGACCGTTCCGTCACCTTCAACCAGGAAGTGATAGTGTTCCTTGTCGAGGGACGACGCGACATACCCACCGGCTGTCCAGTGAGCGATGATGCGCTTCATGGGCGCATTGGGCATCCAATGTTCGGGAATCAAGGCCATTTACTGCCTCGTATTCTGTTCGATCCGGTCGATGATCGTGGTCAGCCGCTCGACGGCGATCCGGAGCTGGCCTGTCTCGCTGGTGAGCCGGTCCGTGCTGCGTTCGAGACGGATTCCGCTCTCCTTGAGGGACTGGATTGCCTGATCCTGCTCGAAGTTCTTCTGTTCGATCGCCTTGAAGTAAGAGACGGCATTCCAGCCGACCGTGACGGTGGTGACCAGGGACAACACAAAGCCGACCTTGGCCGGCGTGATCGTCATCGAGGGGGTATCAGCCATGATCGCGCTCCTGTGAGGTAAGTAAACCCTTACTTACCACGAGGAGCGAAAACACGCAATCAGCCGGTGACGCTGCCATACCAGAGAACGGCACCTGCAATCAGCACCACCACGATAATGCCGCCGATGATCAGGCGCATTTTCTTGCCGCGGCGCTCATAGGACAGGAGCTGCTGGTAGCGCTCTTCCATTTCCTCCTCGGTGAAATAGGAAGGCATGCAGTAGCCCTTGTAGGGCACTTCGCCGGGACCACAGTTACTCATCGTTTCACTCCTCGGTTGATGGAATCTTGGCTTCGAGACCCGCTTCGCAGATCTGCATCAGGTTCAGCTCGTTGATGGCCTTTGCCAGAACGTCCTCCAGCGCCTGGCCGTCGCACGGGAAGGGCCGGACCTCGTCGGGCGCGCAGGTATAGGTCATCTCCTCGGTATGCAGGATGCCCTGATGCATCATGGTCATGCGCAGCGTCCAGCCGACGATCTGGCCTTCCTCGACGATCGGCGTCTGGGTTGACGGCAGCACCTGATACTTCGGACGGCACTTGTAGCGGGGCTTGCAGAGGGGTTCGGTCATTTCGTGAATTTTCCGATGACGATGTTCAGGTCGAAGGTGAAGGCGCTCTTGCCCTTTGGCGGCGGAGGCATGCCAGGAGCGACGGGCGGGAAGCCAATCCAGCTGCATTCCATGTAGTCCCAGGCGGATACCGACTCGAATGCCCGGTTCGAGTGCTTGAACTGGACCTTGACCTTTCCGCCTTCGACGAAGACGCTCATGATCCGGGTCATCCAGGGCGAGCCGTCGCGGATATCCGACATGCACTCGATGATGGAGGTGTTGTTGGCGACAAAGGTCTGGCCGAGCGGCAGGCCGCAGGGCAGACCGCCGATGTCGGCAAGCTCGCCCTGTAGCGTGCGCGTGGCAACTGCCTTGACCAGCAGGAAATCCGCTTCCAGTCCATTCTCGATGGTGGCGATCTCGTGCGTTTTCTCCCATTCAAGCGCCTTATAGTCGAAGACATCCCATACCAGGTAGCGGTCATAGGGCACGGCCACCCAGTTGCAGACCCACTCGTAGCCGCAGACATACTGTCCGAGCATCGGATCCCAGTTACAGACATACTCGTTTTTACACTGGTATTCGTCCCGCGCGCACATCATGGACGGTCCCATGTTCGTCATGCCGCGCTTGATCGACACCGGTATTTCCGGAAAAGTCACGGACACCGTGGCCGACACCGTCTGGATGATGTGCGGCATCGGCTTGTTGGTGTCGAAGATCACCTTGCCGCTGGAATTGGTGATGTAGATCCGGTCGTTGCTGGCGTAGAAGCTCATAACTCGACTCCGATGCCGGGAACGCCTGTGAACGAGCCGTTGTAGGGCGACCGGGTGATCGTGCTGCCGTTGGCCGTCACGATCTTGAACGAACCGTTTGCAACGTCGGCCGTCTTGCCCTTCGAGAACCAGAACATCGGGCTTGTAAGCGATCGCCGCAGGTAGTTGTAGGCGGTATTCAGCTTGCCGCGCGAGGCGATGAACTGAGAGGGCTCGATCCTGAGCGTCTGATTGCCCGAAGATCCCAGTTTCTGCGTGAAAAGGACGATCTTGTAGTTCTTTGTGATGGCCGGAAGGTCATGCTGGTAGACCCAGGCCGTCTCAAAGACGCGCACCTGTGTCGTCGTCACTTCGATTGCAACAGTGCGGAAGGACGATCCTACGTGCTGGATCTGAGAATTTGCCGGCAGCATGTCGTTGCCGACAAACACCAGTGCATGCGGCACGTAGCCCAGGTTGTGCGTGAGCGAGTTCACCGCGCCGGAGGCAGGATTGGGCGTCAGGTAGGCATGCCGGGCGTTGCTGCCGCCCTTCGCACGGAACGGATGGTTCACCGATACGTCGATGATCGCCGCCACACCCACGTAGTCGAGATCGGAGTGGAAGTAGACCGATCCGAGGTTGTTCCTGGGGTCAGTGAAGGCGTTCGGGTTGGCCGGATCGTAGATCGCGACCTTACCCGTCATGCCGTCAGCGTAGAGCTTCTTTGCCATGCGCCCATCGTAAGTAAGTTTTTACTTACTGTAAAGCCTAAACCGTGATCGAGATGAACTTGTTGTCGAGGTCGATCACGAACTTACCGTCCGGACTCTGGATCTTGCCAGCAGTCAGCAGGCCCATGTTGCCGGTGATCGACGACAGCGAGGAGACACTGATCACGTCCGCGGTGACGGCGCCCACCTTCAACTGCGCAGTGTCGATGCTCTGCGTTTTGATCTGGCCGCCGTCGATGATCGTGCGGCCGTAGACCGGGAAGAGCATGATGCCGCCCCGATAGGTAGCAAGAATCACGCTGTTGGCGCCATTGGCCGTCGCATGGCTCGTGGTGGAGCTTATCGTCGTCGCACCCTTCACCCAGTAAAGGTAGAGCGTGCCGGACGACCATGTTGCATTGCCGGCAGTGATCGAGACGGTCTTGCTCGTGCCGTCGTCATCAACATAGGCGATCGAGCCGGCCGTCCAGGCCACCTTGTTGGCCGAAGGCGAGTTGTGCTCGAAGGTGATACCGTCAACCGCGATGCCCCGCTGCCCGATCGTCAGCTTGTTGGCCGAGATTGTATTGGCCGCAATGGCGCCGCCGTCGATGCGCGTCTCATCTCCGCCCATTCTCCAGTCGGCAAGCGTGGTGGATCCGGATACGAGGATCTTGCCGGGGTCGATGCGTGTCGTGCCGCTGTTGATCTTGGCAGCCGGATCATTCGCGCTCGTCACGACGTCCGAGAGCGTGCTGCCATTGACCGTTATGGAGCCGGCGAGTGCCGTTCCAGCCTTGATCTTGGCGGCATCAAGCTCAACGATCTTGGCGCTCGTGATGATCGCGTCAGCAAGCTGCGCCGTATTGGTGATGATCGCATTGTTCGTCACCAACTGCTGCGCGCCGACGGTGCCCGTCAGGATGTTCTGTCCGTCGATCAGCGTCTTGCCACCAGCCAGTTCGACATCCGTTCCGCCGCGGTAGACGGCGATCGGGTGGCCCTGATCGGTAAAGATCGCTGCAATATTCGTGGTCGAGCGAAGCTGGGTTTCGCCCTCGACATAATAGAGGTAGACGGGCTGCGAGGTATATGTTGCGTTACCAGGCGCTATCGTGCGCGACTGGGGCGCCTCCCCGGCTTCACCATAGATGATCGTGAATGTCGGCCAGCTCACCTCGTCGGCGGCCGGAGAGTTCGGCGTCAGAACCAGGCCGACGGTCTGGATCTCCGTGCGCTTGGGCAGCTCTGCCGTGACCGCGGTGACATACGAGGACGCGGTGCTCTTGTTGCCGGAGGTATCAACGGCGCGCACCCAGTAATAGCGGCGGATGTTGTGGTCGAGGCCGGTTCGCGCGAAGGAGCTGCCGGTCACGTTCGCAAGCACAACAGCGTCAGCAATCTGGTTCGTCTCGGACTCGAGCACCTCGATGTGATCGAGGTCAGGATCCGCCGGATTGGTCCAGGACAGCCAGAACGAATTGAGGCCGGCCGAAATCTGCACATTGGTGGGCGGGGCCGGAGGTGTGGAGTCCTTGGCCGCGACATGCGTCACCATGTTCGTGTAGCCGGACGAGTTCGCGCTGCGATCCCGTGCGCGGACACGAATGTCGTAGACCACACCGGGGAGGCTCAGGAACTCGTAACGGTTCGTTGTGACCTGCGTGCCCACCCAGGCACCGCCCGTCTGGCGGATTTCGACATCGTAGCCCGCCAGGTCTTCCTCGGTGTTGGCCGACCAGGTGACGACCACGCGGGCGCGACCGTCATCCTCAAGTTCCGACGTGACGTGCAAATCGACAGGGATGGCCGGCGGTTCAACGTCCGCGCCGTCGCTCAGGGTCGTGATCGCAAACTCGCTCGACCAGTTCAGCCCTTCCTTGCCGAAGGTGTCGTAGGCAGCGATCTTGAAGTAGTAAACCGTCTCGTAGTCGCCCAGGATGGTGAGCGCGTTGCCGCCGCCCTCATAGTAGGGCGTGTCGGTCAGAACATTGATGCCAGGCTCGGTCGAGCGGAACAGGATGACACCGGCATAGTCCGGCTCTTCCGGCTGCGGCCAGGACATGAAGATTGTGCCGCCGTTGATCATGTAGGTCGGCACGATCGGCGCCGGAACGGGATTGGTGAAAGTCTGCACAGCCGGCGTGGACGTGCGGCCGAACACGTCGGAGACCGTCACCTCGACACGCAGGCTGCGGCTGGCCCCTGAATAGCCCTTTCGCAGGCTGTCAAAACGGTTCGCCGTGATGGTGTAGGTGTAGCTTTCCTGATGAACCCGCTCCTCGCGCAGAAGTTCACCCGTCAGCGCATTGTAGATGCGAACGAGGTTGAAGGTGTAGTGGGGCGAGGGATCATCCTTCGGATCGCCATCAAGCTGGAAGGCGAAGTTGTTCTTCCAGCGGATCCGCAGGTCAGGACTCTGGAACTCCGTCGAGCCGGGATTGTCGGCAAGCTCCAGTTCGGAGACCACCGGCAGCGGAAAGCCTTCCGCGCCGGACGCATTGAACGTGATCTCGGCCGGTTCGGACAGAACACCGGCATAGCTGATGGTCTGGACGTAGAACGTGTATTCGCCGGCCTCAGTGTTCCTCATCTCCATGTAGTTGGAGTTGGTGGCACCAAGCTCGATGCGTCCGTCGTTCGGCGTGTCAACAGACACCAGGAAGCCGCGCGTCAGGAAGTTCTGCGGCGGCGTCCAGGAGACGGTCAACGACGTGAAGGTCTGTCCGTTCGAGACATAGCCTGTTTCAGTGACACGCAAATCGGTCGGCGGGATCGAAGTGCGCGAATTGCGCTCGTAGGGCAGGGGCTCGAACACAATGTCCTGCTCGACACGCGCATACTTCAGCGGGTCGTGGAAGAGGGCAGTGACCTTGAAGATGTTCGGCTCGGTCTCGTCGATGGTCAGCACGCGATAGAGGCGCGGTGTGATGTCGGTGCCGGTGATCGTCCAGAGCGCATCTGGCAGGGCCTCCTCGCTGAAGGGCGTCTCCACGCGCAGGGTATCGTCATCGAGCCAAGAGACAATCTTGCGCCTCTCGATAAGGCCCGACGGCAGGGTCAGCATGAGTTCGTAGGTTGCGCCTTCCGTGCGCTCGAAAGGATGATCGAGCTGCACCACGAGACCATTGTGCCGCACGATACGGCCACCGGCGCGGATCTGGGCCTTGCGAGGGTCGGACACGGCGATGATGTCGCCCGGGCGCAGCTCGGCATGATCCCAGGAAGCCGAGTAGGTGATGGTCTCGGTCTCGTTCTGCTCGGTGTCTATGATCCACTTGCCGTAGCGGTGCGCCAGGCCGCGCGACGTGCAACCACGAAGCTGCACGGTCTTCTCGCGCCAACCGTATTTCTCAAGCAGCTTGGTGTCGATGACGATCTCGGTTGCCGGGCGGTAGAAGTCGGCCGGATCATTCCACTTGACCTGAACGACCGAGTGCCGCGCCTTGATCGCGGTGCCGGCATACTCGAAATCGCCATCAATGACGTTGGCAGGTGTGACCAGCTTCACCGGGTCGGCCGGCATGTCGGCGGTCGCAAACACCTTTCCGAGCGCCCAGTAGGCCATGCCACGCCATGCCTGGGTGATCGACTGAAGCACAAAGAAGGCTTCGTCGCGGCTGTCGATGACGCCATTGTAGGTGAAGCGCGGCTCGAGAATGTCCTCGCCGGTGTCGGCGTTCTTGTAGCCGGACGGCACGAGCTGGTCGCAATACTGCGCAATGGTGTAGAGCGACCACTTGTCGATGATGTCGGGGCTCACGAACTCGCCGAGACCATATCGGTTGTTGGTCAGCAGGTCATAGAAGATCCACGCCGGGTTGTTCGTCCAGGCGATCTTGAACGTGCCATCCCAGATGCCGGTATAGGTGCGCGTCTCAGGGTTGTAGTTCTTCGGAACCTTCACCAGCAGACCCTTGACGTGGTAGGCGCGCGGCGGGATGGTCGAACCCATCTCCTCCGCGTTCACGTCGAAGGCTATTGCCGCGGTGTGCGGATAGATGAACTTGCCCTCGATGAGTTCGACGTAGCTTTCCCACCAGAGTTCGTTCTGGAGCTTGTCGTCATCACTGTCAGGCGTGATGCGCCGGACACGGATGTCCCAGGGCGAGCCCCCATCCGGCAGCTCGATCCTGTGGGCAAGCTGGAAGGGAGAAAGGGCCTTCTCGTTCCTCAGCGTGTGATTGACGACATTCACCCAGGTGCCCTGGTAGCCGCGCACGTCGATGGCATAGCGCAGCGACGTTTTCTTCAGTCCCTCATCGGTCTGGCGAACAAGCGCAGGCACTCGCAGGATCACACGCACCGCGTCGATGTTTTCGCCGACGATCGTTCGCACCACACCGCCATTCGCGGCCGTTACCTGGACTTCGACCGTATGCGGGGACTCAACGGCGTTGTGTCCCTTGAAGTGGCCCTCATCGGCATAACCCTGGTGGAACTGCCAGATGACATCCTTGTAGTTGTAGGTGCCGTTCTCGTTCATGAGCGGCGTCTGGTCGAAATAGATCGACTTCTCGCCGTTCACGAGACCATGGATCGGACCTTCCGAGATCGCTTCGATAAAGCGGGCTCGGGCGCGCGTGCGGATCGTATTCGGATCGTTGGAAACACCGCCGCCCTTTCCGCCACCGCGGCCATGAACAACCGGGATGTTCGCAATCTGGTTCACTTCTTGCCTCCGATGGAGCCGCTCTTCTTGCCGCTGGCGGAAATGCGCTCGATGTCCACACCGCCCGAGATCAGGCGGCCGCCCGTGATCACCTCGCCATAGACAAGCGGCATTGCAACGCCCTGCTGGTCAGTCGAGCTGGGCCCGGACATCGTGAACGAATGTTCGTCCTCGTCCTTGCCGCTTTCTTCGGGCGCCAGAAGCTGCGAAACACCGGCCACAGCGACCGCTGCACCAAAGAGCGCAACATGAGTGCCGGTGATACCGCCGAGTGCGCCACCAGCGATCGGGGTGGCGAGCGCGCCGCCCGTGAACAGGAAAGCAGCACCGACAAGCACAACGCCCAGGATGACCTTCAGCAGACCACCGCGCTTGGAACCGGCGACATAGGGAACGATGTGCAGATCGCCATTACCGAGGTTGAAATCGCGCACCTGATCCGCATCGAGATCCATGCCCGTATCGACATCTCTGCCGCGGACCACATGCCAGGCGCCATCGCGGATGGTCTGGTAGAAGCTCGGGAAGTTGGCCGAGAGCGCACGGATGGCCTCGCCGGCCGTCTTCACGTCCAGACGGAAATGGCGTCCATACTGTTCGCCGAGAGAGCCATGCAGATAGACGTTACGCATTGTCGAACCCGACATAACGAAGCCAGACGCCCGCCTGACGCGCCCAGATGCCGGCCGGTTCGCGCCGCGACAGACGCGAGGGCAGGTGATGCAGGATCAGGCCGTTATCGAGAAGCAGTCCGGCGTGGTTGAACTGGCTGGAACGAATCTTCATCAGGAAAATGTCACCGGGTGCCGCATCCTCGAAATCAATGCGCATGAAGCCTTCCCGGATGAAGTTCTTCATGTAGAGGTCTTCGTTGTCCTCCCACCACGCATCATCGCGCGGATATTCGCGCAGCTTGATCGGGTCATAGGGCCAGCCATGAATGTCCTGCCTGGCAAGCTCATCCTTGCCGAGCCTGAAGCAGTCTCGCACCAGCGAATAGCAATCGTGGACACCGTGCATGAACTGCCGGCCGAGGACAGGTGCGATCGGCAGGCTGTCACCCCAGCAGATGGGATCGCCCACGCGCTCATCGTCAAGCGCAATGATGGCCCACGGCACAGCGGTCGCAAGCTGGCCCTCCATGTCGGCCTTTGACGGATAGAAGGGACCATTCGGGTGCGAATGCACCACAAAGTCGATGTTCCCGCCGGTCGCATATTTCGCGTAGACCGCCGGGTCGATCACGAAGGAACAGCGCTTGCAGTTGCAGTTCCGGTCGCCTTCCTTGTGTTCGGAAGGATCGGCCGCGACATTCTCGCAGGCGATATACTTGCCGCTCACGATGAGACCACAGCTTTCGAGCGGAAACTCCCTGCGCGCATGAGCCTTGGCTTCAGCGAATGCCTCTTCAAAACCTGTCGGGATCATACGTTCACCCTCTGAACACCCGGGAAGCCGCCGAACGGCAGTGGCTTGTTGCCGAACCGGACGCGGCAGCAATTGAGGCGCCGGCTCGGATAATCCAAGGCGGGGCTGGAAACGGGCATGTCGTTGATGTCGAAATACTGGTTGCCGGTGTAGGGGCACTCCGCCTTGCTGTAGTCGAACTGACCGGTGGACGGATTGAAAACGCGATAGCGCCACAGGCAGGTGTCGCGGATGATTGTCCGACCAGGCAACATCTTGCCTTCCTGGTCGATCGCCGCGGAGAGCTCCCACTCGATGTAAACAGCGTTCTCGGACGTCTTGCGCTCGAAGCGGAAAACGTCCGGGCCGTAAAAAGCTTCAGGATCCGCATCAGGCTGGCCGTCAAGAAACCGCTTGTAGGTGCGCAGTCGATACAGCGTGCAGCCGAGCAGATCGCCCCATGTCGAAATGATGGCCTGGGCCAGGCCATCAACGTTCGACACGCGAATCTTCGGCGTCGGCAATGCTCCCTGGCCGGTCGTCTCGAGCCCGTCGAACTGGATGTCGATGGGCTGGTATTCGACACCGCCGAACTTCACGGGCTGATCATTGTCGGAACCCATGATGAAGCGCAGCAGCGGTCCGCCCACAGGCGAGGTATCGACTGTGAACAGGTTGATGATGCCGGAAGGCGCAAGAGACTGGCTTTCAGCTTGAATGGACATGGCAACTCCGAGTTGGTCCGATTGTAAGTAAACCATTACTTACAATCAAGCCCAATCAGATCTGGTGGCTGAAGCTCTGCTCAAACTCCGCCTTCACGCTCCAGATGCCTTCTTCCGTGGAAGCCTGCCAATCCTTGCAGACCCACTTCATCACCTCACCCACACCGAAAGGCCGGTAGTAGAAGGGCTTGCAACCTTCCATGCGCTCGAAGAAGCCGACTATCTCTTCCATCTGTTGGTAGGTGAGGGCCTCCCACCTGAGCGACACCGTGCGCTTGATGTGGTTGATGCCCTTCGGCGTCGGCTGAGAATAGCCGTCGCCGAACTCGGCCTCATAGAGGCTGATCTTGGGCTTGTGCGTGGTCCCGGGCGAGGGGCCAATCGGCGGATTGAACGTAGGCAGTGCCATTACCTGCTTCTCCTGTTCAATGCGTTACCCGGACGCTGCTGCTTGCGAACCTCGTCCGCGATGATCGTCCGCATCGTGATTTCCATCTCCTTCGCCATGCGCTTTGCCAGATCCTGGTTCTGTTCAGGCGTGCCGGCGGAGCCGTTCACGGTGATCGGAGCGTTGATCTGGAAGGCCATCGGCTGCTTGAAGCTGCCCATCGCTTCCATCTGCTCCGGCGTGAAGACACCCTCGCCCTTCTTGGCGATGATCGGCACCTCAGACGGCAACAGCTTCGGTCCGCCGACGATACCGCCGCCGTGGAACTTCGGCGCATTGGCGAACAGGCCAAGCGGGGCGAGCCGGGCGCGCGGAGGCGTCGAGCCAACGATGCCGCCGGTGTGGAAGAGGCCGAACAGACCCTTGCCCAGCATCTTGCCCTTGCCACCACCCTTGCCGCCGCGCGGCGCAACAGCAGCCATCTTGCCCTTGCTGCCCATGATGTTGGACATCAGATACTTGATGCCCATGTTGATGATGTCCTTCAGGATGCCCTGAATGACCGAGCGCAGATCGCCCGTGCCCATGATGAGGTCGGCAAGTCCGCCGGCAAGGCTGTCCATCCAGCGCGTCGTCGCCTGCTCAAGCTGACCCTGGAAGTCGGACCATTCCTTCATCTGGCGCGCAAGCGGGCTCTGCATCGCATACTGGGCGCGGATCTGGGCCTTGCGGCGCTCGACCTGCTCAGTGATTTCCTCTTCGCTCAGGCCGGCCTTCCGGGCGTCCTCGACCCAGCGGTCAAGCAGGGCAAGCTGACGCTGCATCTCGCGCTGCCTGATCTGCGTCTGGGACATCATCGAAGTCTCGAAGTCCCGGCGCTCCTTCGCCCACTTCGCGGCCTGTTCGTAGGCCTCGACCTGACCAAACTGGCGGAGCTGATTGGTGCGGAAATCAAGCGCGGCCTTGTATTCGGCCGAGTCCTCGCCATAAGCCTTCTTCTTCAGCTCGACATACTCATCAAGCTCCATCCGCAGCTTGCGCAGCTCATCGGACTCGCCCTTGTAGTCGGGGTTCCTGGACTTCTCCCGGGCCTCCCTCAGACGCTCGGCGAGCTCCAGTTCCTTCTTGTTGAACTGCTCTTCCTCGCGCTTGGCGTCCTTGATGGCATCCTGCGTCTCCTTGCGCTTCTTCTCGGCAGCATCGAGCTCCTTGGCGAGCTTGATCAGGTCGGCATAGACCGGATCGTTTGCATCGCGGATGGTATCGAAAAGCTTTCCAGCCTCGATGTCATCAACGAGCCGCTCGTAGTGCTTGCCGATCTCGTCCACGCCGGACTTGGCGCGTTCAATGTCGCGCTGGATCTTCTTGGCGTATTCGGCCACATTCTGCTGACCGGTGCGACGAGCAAGATCCAGAGCCTTTTCCTGATACTGGCCGGCCGTCTCGCGCACGTCGGCCTCGATCTTGGCCTGCTGCTCGGTAAGCTGCTGGGTCTTGGTCTTTTCCTCGTTGAGGCGCGCCTGGGCATTCGCCTGCTCGTTGAGGGCAGCGGCCGCCTCGCGCGTCGGGCCCACACCGGCGTTGTAGGACGCCTGGTTATTGTAGGCCTGAAGAATAACGTTCGCATCAACCCGGCGCAGACCTTCCCATTCATTGCGCAGGCCCTCGACATTCGCGCCCCGGCCACGCATCAGTTCGAGGGCCAGGCGATCCTGCAAGTCGGGCGTGAACAGTTCGTCGCCGCTCAGCCCGAGCTTCTTACGCAGGGAACGCAGCGTCGTCTGCACGATCTGGTAGCGTCCGACGGCGCTCGAATTGAAGTAGTTGCCCGGGTGCCGAAGCATCTGCGTCTGAAGCCGGTCGATCTCATCCAGGGTCATGTTGACCAGATCGACAGGGCCGCCGGTGAACCGACCATAGGCAAGCGTCTCGTTATAGCCGCGACCCTTGTCCGTGCCCTCGGCGCGCGCGATCAGATCCAGGAACGAGCCGGCATGGCGCGTGATCCTGTTTCCGCCGCCGTAAATGCCGGTCAGCAGGTCATTGGCAACACCGCCCGGGCTGAAGCCCGAGAAATTGAGGCCGGAGATCGTGTCACCAGTCTGCGACACGACGCCGAGCAGGCGCTGGAACCGGTTCGTCGCCTCATCAATGGCATTGAGCGACTGCTGGCCGAATGCGTCGTCGCGGATCGCATCGCCAACCTTTGCCGCGGCTTCCGCGTTCTGTGTCAGCCCACGCGCAGCAGCCTCGATCAGTCTCTGAGTCTCGCTGTTCTTTCCGAAGCCCTTGATGAGCCCGGCGTCCATGCGCATGATGAGCTTCTCGGCATCCGAGAGCTTGCGCCCGCTCTTGCGCTCAAAGAGCTCCAGCTCCTTTTCAAACAGATCATCCCTGATCCGATCAAGCTCACGGTAGACCTCCTTGCGGCCATCCATAAGCTCATCCAGCGCTTCCTTGGCCTCGGCGGCATCAAGCAGCGCCTGATGCAGCTTCGCCACTTCCTCGCCGCCTTCCTTGATCGAACCGAAGTCGCCATTGGCGATGCGCTGCATCATCTCCGCGGCCGCGCCACTGGCACCGTTGAACTCGGCCCACACGGCGGCAATGTCCTGCTGTAGAGACGCAAGCGCCTTCTTGCCACGCTCGATCGCCTTGCTCTGATCTTCAGGAGCCTTCTGAAACTTCATGCCGCGCTCCTGGGTGCGCAGGTCCTCGATGCGCTGGTCGGTCGCCTTGATCTGGTCGTCGATTGCCGTGATGATCCCGGCCAGGCCTATCGAAGCCTCGACGTCACTTCTCTCAAGCTCGGCAATCAGCGCCTGGCGCGAGTTCATGTAGACCTCGCGGATCTTCTCCTCGAGCTCGATGCCGCGCTGGATTGTTAGAACACTGTAGTCTTCCTCAATCTTCGAGATTGCCTCGCCGGTCTGCCGAGCATTCCTGATCGCGTCATCAAACGCCTTCCGGTCGAGTTCAGACTGGCGCAGATACTGGGCGCGCAGAATGCCAATCTTCTCGTTGTTCTCACGCTCAAGCTCACGCAGTCGCTGGTCACGGTCGCGCTCACGCGCCTTGCGCAGGGCGTCCTCGCTCTCCTCTTCAACCTTGACGCGACGCTGCTGGAGCTCCTCATACTTCTTGAGCCAGTATTCGAGGATCCGCTGATGCTGCTCGACAGAAGTGCCGCGCGGCGGGTTCTCCATGGCCTGCTTGATGTTCTCAATGGTGCTGAGGATCTGCTGTTCCTCGGCATCAAGCGTTGCCTTGTAGTTGTCGATGATCTGCCGGGTCGCAGCTTCCGTCTGGTTGCCGAACTCGATCATCTCCTCATAAGCATCACGAGCCGCCTCGGCCGTGGACTTGAAGAAGTCCCGAAGCAGCATCAGCGCGGAACCAAGACCAACGGTGATGGCCCCGAGCACCGGGATTGCCATGACAATCGCACGCAGGGCCGTCGCCGCACCAAGTGCAGACATCTGAACACCAATCAGTGCTGTGCTCAGGCTGCGGAAGCCGGTCGCGCCAAGCGCAATCATGGAGCCGGCCTCGGCCATTGCGCGGCTGAAGGCCACCATCGTCACACGTGTGCTGTTGATGGCGCCGGCAATTGCACCGAATGCAGAGTTCGCCACGCCTGCGAGCCAGATAAGGCCGCCGCTTGCTGCAAGCGTCGCAATCTCGTCGCGGAACTTCCAGACCCAGGCTACAAGCTCGCGGAAGCCCTGCATAACGGCCGTGAGCGCCGTGCCCATCTTCTGGGCGATTGCGCTAGCGAAGTCGGACCGGAGAAACTCATTGATCGCAATCAGCTCGCCCTTGACGGCCTGGAAGAAGCCGCGGCCGCCTTCGCCCGTCACCAGCATCTGAAGGTTGGTCTTCAACTGCGAGACCTGACCGTTGAAGCTTTCCATCATGCGCTGGGCAGAGCCGCCATAGGAGCGCTCGACCTCAGCGTAGAACTGCTCCAGGGCAGACTTCGCCTCGACCGTGCCGGTCGCTATCGCCTTCGTCAATTGAGCGACCGAAACACCCATCGAGCGGGCCATGAGCTGCATGGCGCCAGGCATGGATTCACCAAGCTGCTGACGCAGCTCTTCCATCTGGATGACACCCTTACCCGACATCTGTGTGATGCCGAGCACGATGCGCTCAAGCTGCTGGTCGGTGCCACCGAATGCCGCTACACCGTCAACGAGTGCCTTGAACGCGCCGGAGGTCGGGTCAATACCGGTCGCCTTCAGCTTCACGAAGGCGCTCGACATGGCGTTGAGCGAGAAGGGCATCTGCCGCGCCTGCTCGCGCAGATACTCCACGTTCGACGCAGCATCCTCGAATGGATTTTCCTTCGTGCTCATGCCGGTCATGAGCATGGTCAAACGCTCCATTTCGGCGTTGACCTTGACGATCTGACCGAGCCAGCCGTTCGCCGCGCGCGAGACCGCGCCAATGCCCATCGAGAGGGCACCGGTCACGATGGTAATGTCGCGCAGGCTGGACAGGAACGAACGGTTGGCATCGGTGGCCCGCGTCATCGACTTGATGACGCTCTGGCCGTTCTGGGCATATGCCTGAAGACGAGGGTTCGTGCGGATAAGCTCTCGCTCGAACTGGGCAAGAGACTGACCGGCGCGCAGCAGTCCGGTGGTGAAGCTGCCATCAGCAAGCTGAAGTTCAACGCGAATTGCAGTCATTCCAGTCAGTCCCGTATGTAAGTCGTTACCTACCTTCTCGTTCGAGCCTGCGCGGCCAGCTTCATCTTCAGTGCTCGCAGTCCCTCACGGTCGAACTCGGGATCGAGGCCCGTTTCCGGATCGACCCTCATCTCCGGCGGAACCTTGAGCGGCTCCCAGATGTAGATCTCGCCCATCTCCTCCTGGAGCACCTCGATCGCCTTCTTGTAGGCATCTGAGCTGGTGACCGCGGCCAGGACACGGAGCTGGCGGATCTCTTCTTCCGCCCTGAGCCGATCCACCTGGCTCACGAAGAACCAGAACCGCCTCAGGGGCATCTTCATCACATCATCCCACGAGAACCCGTATTCACGCAGAACCTTGGCGAGCAGAAAGCCGACGTCGAAGCTTTTCAGCTCGCCGCGGGGGCGTTTCCCGTCTTGGCGGCCTCCTTGGCCTCTTTGGCATCGGTGGTGCCAATCTCCGCATTCATGCCACGCGCCATGTCAGCAAGCTGCTGAATGGTGGACAGCGGCCACTTACGCATCTTCTCAACCGGAAGCGTGGGAAAAGCGCGGGAGACAATCCGGATGATCGTTTCGACCTCCTGAACCGGGGAGGCATTCACTCCAAGCGCCTCAATATCACGCATGTTCTCGAGGAACGTCTCGACCGTTGCCTCCTTCATCTCGTGACGTTCGCCATCGACAATGATCGCCAGAGCGGGAGCCGGAGCCAGGGTGTCGAGATTGATGACTTTGGTCATATGGTTCTTCCTGTGGTTGAAAATGGGCAGCCGGCGCCTTCAGCAGACGCCGGCCAGGTTCCTCAGATGCTGTCAGAGAGCTTACGCATTCACGTCGCCGACGGAGAACAGAACGCCGTCCTCGCGGACATAACCCTTGAAGTTCGCCTGATAGACGCGCTCTGCGTCCGTCTGGTAGGCGAAGTTCAGGGCGCCCGGGCAGGCAGCGCGATAGATGATGAAGTCATCCTCGCCATTCGTGCCGCGCGGGCGCAGGATCAGGGTCTTGGCGACCGACAGCAGGTTCATGTTGATGCCGTCGGACACATCGACGCGCGCAGAAGTCGGATCGACGCCACCGGCCAGGTTCGTCTTGGTGGCGTTGGCCGGAGTCGCGAAGTCGAGCGTGATTTCGCCGTTGCCCGCGGCGCCGTAGTTCTTCGCCGTGATCGTCACAACGGCGTTGTTGGCCGCTGCGGTGTAGGGAACCGGAGCTGCGTTGATCTTCTCGGCGAGGGCCGCGGCGGTTGCATTCTTGTCGGCGCCGATCTTCACGTCGTAGGCTCCAACAGGAGTGTCGGCGAACTCAAAGGTGAAGCCCGCAAACGTGACGCTATCGCCGATCGACGGATTGCTGTTCAGCGTGACCGAGCCGGTAGCGCGAACGCCGTCGGTGATGAGCCGGGCGCCGGGCATGATGGCAACCAGGTTTTCCAGGGTCGTCTCGGCGAGCGGAACATTTGCCGTCACGGTGCGACCAGTGATAAGTTCAGCCAGCGGCGTGGAACCGTGCTGGTCAACGGTAACTTCGTGGGTGGTCGTCTGCACCTCCACCTCGACGCCGCCCTTGGTGTAGCCAAGGTCAACACCGTCGAAGAGGACGTTACAGACCCCCAACTTCACATTATCTGCGGACGATGCCATTAGTGAGATCTCCTTAAAATGGCCGTGGGGTAAGTAAGTGCTTACTGACCATAACCGATTGGGCATCAAGAGTAAACAAGGAATTGACTAGTCCCTTCCGAACACTCGACTTTTCCTTTGTTACGCTGATAGAAGACGAAGCAGAGACACGAACGAAAAGAGGAGACGTGAATGCTTAGACTTCTTGCCGCCGCACTCCTTCTGGCGGCAAACCCCGCAATGGCCGACGAGGATTTTGAGCCGGTCAATCGTGCCCTCAGCAAGGCCGTCACCGATTACGGGCACTTCTACGGCAAGGAAAAGGTCTGCGGAAACACGCGAGACCCCCTCTACATTCGCCTCAAGATTCAGAACAAGATGGCCGAAATCACTGGCGTCGATCCGGTGGATGTCCTGAAGGCCCTTGATGATGCCGAGCATTTCGGTGATCTGGTCTGGGGCCTAAGACGCTGCGAGAGCGATCTCAGCAGAGAGGCAACCCGCCAGGTCATCGAGGAAAGCCTCGACACCCTCTACAGGGCCGTCTCGAAATATAACAGCAAGCGCTACAGCTACTGAAACTCGCTCATCGTCCAGACGGCATCGAAGTGCTGGGAAAACTCCAGACCGTTGCCTTCAAGCCGCGGAAACTGCACCGGTAACGTCTTCGGATAGAACAGGGAGACGCTGCCGGTCATGTTCTTTTCAGGAAACTCGTGCCGCTCCGGCGCCTCGACCATCAGGATCTTCGCCACCTCATTCGCCAGATGATCGCCCTCGACCGGATCGACGTGCCGGGTGATGATCTGAATGTTCGCGCGATAACGCCCCGGAATATACGGATCGACCGGGATGCCGGTGAGCGGCGCCCTTGTCAGCACGCCAATCTTGGTTTCGGCCGGCAAGAAGCCGCGGAAAAGGCTCACGCCCGGCACCACGATGCCGCTGTCGGCCAGCTTCCTTTCAATCACGTCGAAAATCATGCCATTCCCTCTTCCTGAATAACGCCGGCGACCGCCTGGATCATCTTTTTCATCAGCCGCGGCCGCTCCTCATCGACGGCGCGCGTAAGAAAG
Source organism: Chelativorans composti (assembly GCF_039541695.1). Classification (NCBI taxonomy): domain Bacteria; kingdom Pseudomonadati; phylum Pseudomonadota; class Alphaproteobacteria; order Hyphomicrobiales; family Phyllobacteriaceae; genus Chelativorans; species Chelativorans composti. The sequence goes on from NZ_BAABGS010000017.1 coordinate 40,527, forward strand.
AACGAGCCGATGTGCCTGCCAGGGTTCTGAAGCATCTTCTTCACGGTCTCTTTGCCCGGTTTCCACGTCTTGCTTTCAACCAGGTGGTCGTAGTTCTCGTGAATGATCCACGCATACTGATCGACCGTGACCAGGCTGTAGCGGCCAAGGACCGGCTGGGCGCCGTCAACGTAGATGTCGATCTCGAGTCGGCCGCGCGGTCCGCGCCCTTCCCTCATCTTGATCGCCTCTTCGAGCGAGCCCCAGTCGCGCGGGGTGTTGAGTTTTGCCTCCTCAAGAATGATCTCGGCTGACCGGCGCATGGTGCGCGCCGCGTTTTTCGGAACGCGATCTGCAATGTTTCGCAGTGCTGCCTTGACCTTCGGAAACCCCGAGACCTTCATGTTTGCCTTCATGCCGGGATTACCTCGAGATCACATTCAAAGTGGTCGATGTTGCCCATGATGGAGCGCCGGACGTGCTTGGTCTGGATGACGAAGACACCCTCCTCGCACTCGAACTTGTCGCCGACCTGCACGTCGATGAAAGGCGCGATCAGGATCTTGGCGCGCTCTGCGGCGTGCTCGTCTGCCGAACCGCGCGATGCAGAACTGTCGGCGCGAACGGAAGTCTTGCGCGCGCCAACATCCATGTTGACCGCCCCAAACGGACAGTCGATCGGCTCGGCATAGGTCGAACGAGCGAAAACGTCACGGCCGATAAGCTTGTAGAGCTTGCCGACCTGATTGGGTTCAAACATCGACGGCCTCCAAATCCAGATAGGCGTTTGCGTTCGGGTGGAAGTAAGTGTCACGCACGGCCGCGTAGCCGGGAGCATCGCCGGACAGGCTGATCACATCGACCTGCTTCTCAACACCATCCTCAAAGCGCACGACGCCGGCACGGTCGATGCCGTGATCCACGAGAGTGAAGAGAACCGTCTCGTTGTAGGCAGACAGCAGCGACATGCGCCAGATTGTGCGAATGAAGCTGCGCGAGGGCATCTTGCGCGACCGGCGGTCGAGAAAATGAAACAGCACCAGGTCGTCATGATCCATGCGATAGCGCCACGCGGCCTCGCTCTCGGAAATACCATTCGCCCGGGCCATCATGCGCACGTCGAGCGTTGCCTTCTGAAGCTCGCGTCGCAGGGTCGCAATGTCTCGCTGCAACTGCGCGACAAGCTCATCAGTCAGAAAGCTCTGGGTCAGCTTCAAATGCTCAAGGGCTGCGTCCGTAAGTTCTTCAGTATCTTTTTGCGTCAGCTTGCGCTGCACGCGCCCCTGAGCTTCTGAAGCGATTTCGTAAAGATCCTTCGCAATCCAGTCCTTCTCCTCCTCAAGAAAGATCCGGGCCTTGCGTTCAGCTTCGGCTACCGTCTCTGCAATGCGGCCGACATACTCGAAGACGCCGCCGGACAGTGCGCGAGAATAAAGCACCTGATAGGACGCCAGCAGCCGCTCATATCGAGCGGCCGCGGCTTCCGCACGTTCAGACAGAATGTTCGAGATCATGCCCGGGTGATGCGCATGTTGAAGTGAATGTAACCCGCCAGGGCTGCCATCGTCTGCGGATTGAGGCCGTAATCGACGCGATCGGCCCGGATGGTCATCGAGCTTTCACCGATAGTTTCGGAAACTATGCCGGCCCGGCGCTTGCGGGCAACAGCATCACCCTGAAGCAGCTCGTTGGCTTCGATCAACTGGGCCCGACGAAGCGCCTGGCGGAAGTGGTCCGGGAGCTTCTTGAAATCCTCGGCCGACATGCCGATCCAATCTTCGCGGGTGATGTAGTGCTCCTCGCGGAAGTTCAGCTTGTCGTGGGTGTCGCGAACACCATACTTTAACGGCATCATGGTTATGCGCCGGAAAGCCTCGACGAGCGCGGCGCGCCGCTGATCGTCGTTGGCCGCCGTCCAGCCGGACATGTTCACCATGTCCTTCATGGCGACCTGGGCCGTTTCATAGGTCTGGAACGTGTTGACCATGATCTCAAGGCGCTGTTCGGCCTCAAGTGCATAGGGCAGAGATCGAATGATCTCACCGCCAACCGTGCCGATGGACACCCGCAGAACACGCACCGCGCGCGTCTCGTTGCTATCCAGTTCATTGTAGATCCGCGGGACAACAACCGTGACAGAGCCGGCCGCAGGGTCGAAGGGAATCGAGCCGAAATTCTCGATCTCGTTATCTTCGCCATCAAACAGCACGGCCGACACGGATGTCGGCGTAATAGGCTGGCCGTTGAGGTCGCTGAATGCAACCTCAACCTCGACAATGCTGTCTGCGGGGTAGAACTTCATGGCCTACTCCGGTGCCTTCTCGGTGGACACGGCCACGGCCAGGTCTCCGGTAGCAGCGGCTTCCGTGATTGTCTGGCTGACAGGATCCGGGGTCTTGCCAGATTCATCAGCCGGCCCTTCATTCGCGGGCTCCGCAGCAGCCGCGGCCAACGCGATCTTCTCGAGGCTTTTCTGCTGCTCTGCACGAACCTTCTCGAGCGACAGCTTTCGCTTGGCGAGATAGGCCTCCTGCGCCTCAAGGATCATTTCGATGAGAACGGCGATCGACCGGTGCTTCACACCCCAGCGGGCAGCCACCCGGCGCACACCGGTGATGCCTTCCCTGTCGGCAATGGCCTCGAGGCTCTCGCGCGTCTCCAGTTCCGGGATCTTCTGGGCATCGAGCTTGGCGCGTTCCAGCTCGGCAATCTTCTCGGCCTCGGTCTGGCGCGGACGGGTGGGGTTGATGTTCTCGGCCCGGGATGCCGCTTCGCGGATCATGCGATGCACGGAACCAGCAGGCATGACCACGCCGTTCTCGTCGATCTCGTCGAAAGGCATTGCGGCGGCCATACGGTCACGAACGTGCCGCGGCAGCCACTCCACGGACTCGCCATTGACGAACTTCACCGCGCCGAGGACGCCGGTGTAGTTGCGCATATGCGGCGATGCAACCCTGAGCTTCTTCAAATCCATGTTGAACCTGATGCTTGCTGATTAAGAGGAAGTGCCCGAATGAACTCCGGGCTCTGATTGGCTACTCGCTGGTCTCTTCGTCTCCGGCCTCTTCGTCTCCGGCCTCTTCGTCTCCGGTCTCTTCGGACTCATACGGGGGAACGCCGACGAACGGCGCACCAGGATGATCGGGCTTGTGCTCGTGCGTCCAACGCAGAACCGGCGATGCGCCACCGATCTCGTTGTCTTCATCGTCGATCAGGACGCCGCCCTGAGAGGCAGCAATGATGTCGATGTCGTGCTGGCTGATTCCTACGCTCACGCCATTCACGAACTGCACACCAAGAAGATACCCGGTGTAGTTCTCGAAGCCGGGTCGGGTAAGTTTGAGGCGAGGCATTTCGTTCTCCTTAAAGAAAAAGGGCGGGGAAGTCCCCGCCCATTGTATGTAAGTTCTGACTTACAATCAAGGAACAAGAACACCCTTCAGGCGGGCAACAGCATGGGTCGCGCGCAGGGCGGCGCCGCAATACCACTTCACACGCCAGCGAGTGGAGTCCTTGTTGAAGTTCAGGCCAACCTCCTCCAGACGGATACCGGCGGCATCACCAGCCCAGAGTCCATGGAAGCCGTCAACCTCGTTCGCACGCACCGCATAGATGGAGGTCGTCTTGTCGCTGGAGCCCTGGATCTCATCCTTGCTGATGTAGTCGTTGATGATGACCGGCATACCATCGTAGAAGCGCATCGGCATCCCGAAGTTCTCAACCATGATGTGCTCGGCCGTGTTGCCACCCTGGAGGCGGGCAAGTTCACGGATCACGCGCCACATCTCGGAGCGCATCATCAGGAAGTCAGCGCCAAGCGGCACGGCATCCTTCAGCTCATCGAGCATTGCGAAGGACAGGGCGTTACCGTTTGCGCCGGCGGAAATCGTCTGCTCCGGAACCGTGAGCTTCTTCAGACCATCGAAGGTCTTCGGGTTCACGGACTCATCGCCGTTGATCAGGCAGTTCTTGAAATCGCGACCGACGGCCTTGATCTTGAACTTCGCCTGAACAGCGATCTGGTCATACATTTCCGACTTCACTTCGGAAATGAAGTTGGCGATGTCGAACTGGCCCGCAAGGATCTTGAGCCTGGTCGAAACATTCTCGACCTCGCCCGTGCTTTCCTCGATGTCATCGTAGGGGTCGATCCAGCCAGCGTTCGGCAGCGACTTCTCGCGGGTATAGCTGAACACATCGTCCTTGGCCTTCACGAACGGCACAAGGGCGAAGAATTCATCCTTATCGAGGAGCTCCTCGATAATGCCGCGCTGGCGGTCATCCTCTGCCAGCTTTGCGGCTTCGGTCATCAGAAGCGGCATTGTTCAAAACTCTCCTTGCGTTAAGGCACAGCCCATCGTGGACTATGTAAGTAGTCGCTTACTTACATAATCCATCAATGGGGCCGTTGGCAAGGAAAAAGTAAGTGAAGACTTACTTTTCTTGTTTGTGGCTTAAATCTTCTCGAAAGAGGCCCGGATGCGATCGACGCCGAAACCAATCGAAGGCTTCGTGGTCTTGGTCGGCTGCTGACCGGAATGGGTCGAACCGGAGCCCGGCGTCACCTTTGCCTTGATCAGCGTATCCTTGTCCGGGTCAGCCTCGATGATCTTCTTCATCGCGGCATCGAAGGACAGAGGATTGCCATCGGCGCCCACGAGCATAGTCCGATCCTTCGCGCCGGCCGGCTTGTCGTAGCCTACCACACGGCCATCCTGCAACTCGAAATGCGAGGCATAGAGGGCGCGCGCCTTGGTCGGGGTCAGCGTCAGAGAGTCCCTGATGTAGCTCGAGGTGGCAAAACTGTTGCCAATGGTGAGTTCATTGATCGTCGAACGGAAGGAACCGGTCTCGGCCTCAAGCTGGGCAATGCGTTCCTGAAGGGCCTTCTTCTCGCGCTCGTGCTCCTCGACCATCATGGCCTTCACGCGCTCGAAGTCACCCTTGGCCTCGGCGGCCTGGCGCTCGGCCTCTGCTTCCCTGCGCAGCAGTTCCCGCACCTTGTCGGGATCAATTCCTTCAAACTGCTTGAGCTGCTCCAGCGCTTCGGCGGCCTTCTTCTCAGCCTCACGCAGCTTGTTCTTCTTTTCCATCACCTCGCGCAGCAGGGCAGCCTTCTCGGCCTTGAGTGCGGCCGGATCGTCGGCGTTCTCATCGCCGGCAGCATCAGCGTCCTTCTCGGTATTCTCAGGCTCGTTGCGAGTCTGTCCTTCCGTCTCGACGGTGGTGCCTGCCTTCTTCTGCGCATCGTTGGCGTCAGCGGCATCGGCGACATCACCGCCCTGCCCTTCGCCAGTTTCCGGTGCAAATGCAATCCGCGGCATCGCCAGACCTGCAAGACCGGAGGCTCCAAGTGCATGATAGGCATAAGCGCCCTGGCGCACGTCAGAACCGGTGTTCTTTTCAATCGTCATTCGACTACTCCTTTGCCCCTTTCCTCGGGCTTCCTGGTTGCGATCTCTCGCGTTTGGGCCAGTATCTCGGCCCGGTTACTTTCAGGTCCGCCTGGTGGCCCGGCTGATGGCGGCCCTGGTTGTTTTCGCTGCGTTGTTGCTATAGGTGGTTCTGGTCACTTCGCCCTGACGGTTGGGCGCCGCCACGGGCTTGTCATCCGAACTGCTGACGGACGTCGGGGCGACCGGCATGTCCGAGCCTTCCAGCCAGTCGTCGATGTCGTCGAGCAGCTTGGCACGAAGATCTTCCTTCAACTGCGGGAAGATCTTGTCCACGATGGTCCGCATCTGTTCACGCCGCACCTCTGCCGGAGCGTCGATCTTCGCCAGTGCCTCGGCGGTAATAAGCTCGTCGTTCAGGCTTGCGATGTCGAACGTGGACGGATACGTCACCAGATCGTATTCCGGAGCCTCTTCCTTTGCCCAGGCAAGGACGGCCCGAACGATCCAGTTTTCAGCCGCCTGGCAGATCTGCGCCTTCGAGAGGAGCAGCGAATTGACCCGCTCGAAGTCGTATGCCTTCGCCACGCCAGACGAATTGTCGATACCAACAGCGTTGTCCTGCTTGGTGCGCTCACCAGCAAGGCCGATCGTGTGGTAAATCTCGTTGATGATCTTGTTGATCACGTCGATGATCACGCCGGCCTGCTTCGGGTCCGGCGACAGGTATTCGGGCTTGGCCGTCGAACCGGCACCGCCGTCGTAGACGAACACGCGCTTGGTGCCCATCTCGAGCACCTTCTGGAACATGTCGTCGCCCGACTGGATGGCCTGGGCCGGAATGGCAAGCTGCGAGAAGGTCTGATCCTGGATGATGGCATCCAGGTTCGACAGATAGTTTGCAACCGCGCAGTCGAGATAGGCCACGTCATCAATGAGGCCCGGCACCCGATACGGATCCTCGCTGATCGTGTGATCGACCAGCTTGACAGGAACGAAGCCCAGATTGTGCTCGCCCGATTCAACAAGCTCGACGCGACGGTTACGGTAGCGCCGGCCACCACGATAGTGGTAGCCCTCTGCCTCGACCTCCTCATAGAGCTCCCAGCCGTCACGAGTCCACAGTCGGACGCGCTCGGAGAGTTCGCCCGAGCAGTTGTGCGGATCCTTGTCGTCTCGCACCACTTCGCGCAGCTTGATCCAAAGCAGCTCGCCGTCGCCGTCATCATCCCAGGCATAGTCCAGGATGTCCTTGGCCGACACCATGTAGGCGTAAATGCGATAGCTCTGCTTGCTGGCCTCGGCCACCGAGACCGGGCGCACCTTGCCATCTTCATTCACCGGCGCGCGGAAGTTGTTATCGACCACGATTGCAACGCGGCCGGTGATCGAGGTGCCCGCGGACACCTGGCGCATGAACTGATGAATGTCGAGTCCGGTGAGCGTGGCGCGCTTCCAGAACTCCTTCACGACGTCCGGCGCTTCCTCGATATTGCGCTGAACATCACCCTTGAACAGATACTTCTGGAGCAGCTCAACCACTTCCTTCGTGTGGTTGAAGCGATATGCACGCCTCAGGCGCGCGGCATACTCGCTGTCACCTTCCTTGTGATAGCGGTGAATGTTCTGCTCGAACCAGCGCCGGCCGCCGCGATAGGTCTCTTCCAGAAAACGCCAATGCCCCACCAACTCGTTGTAGGCAGGGTGACGCCTGTCGTAGAAATCTCTCAGCTTGTCTTCGGTCTTGACGGCCATGTCCAAATCCGTGCGTGGAGCCTGATTGTAAGTAAATACTTACCTACTTTCAAGCTAAATCGACACACCCAGAATGCGCATCTTGCGTATCGGATGCCGAAAGTCCGCGTAATAGCCGAGAGCATCTGTGACGTGCTCGACGCCGAGCGACTTGTCCACCTCGCGCGAACCTTCCTTGTAGATGGTCTGCTCAAGGGAGTCGATCAGCTTGCGGCACTTGCGGTCAACGCGCAGACGAATGTCGCCCTCTGCCGTCATCAGCAGACGATTGACGGCGTTCACGCGATCCTGAACCAGCGGGTGCTTGCGCTTGAAGTAGATGTTCTTGAAACCGGCCTCGCGCAGGATCTCAATCGAGGACTCGCCACGATCGTGGTTGCGGTTGTTGCCGGCCGGGTCCGGATAGATCGAGATCTGGTTGAAATAGCGGTAGTAGCAGCGCGCCAGCTCGTCGGCCATTTCCTGGGCATTCGAGCCGTAGAGCACCTTTTCGTCAACGACCCAGATTTCGCCATTCTCCTTCTCCTGGATGATGACGGCCGACATCGGGTCGATGTTGAAGTCCATGCCGATGTAGATCGGCGCCCTCGGATCGAACGGATAATCGCCTACATGCTCGTCGCGATCAAACGGGTAGTAGACGCGGCCCGACATTGTTTCGAAGGAATTGAAATTGTTCGCGCCGGACGCCAGGACGTAGCTGTGGTCGTGACTGTCAACGAGCATGTTCCAGACGGTCTGCGGTTGCGGCCGCAGCGACTTGCCGTGAACGAAGAGACGCAAGACCTTGCGCTTCTCATTCCATCGCTCGGCAATCCATTCGTCAAAATGAGGGAAGCCATGTCCGCAGGTTCCACCCTCCTGCCCGTGACGCAGCCGATGAAGCATGTCCTTCACAGCGCTTTCCGTCATGCCGAGCTCTGCGGCAATATCCTTGTATCTGACCTTCTTTGCGGCCAACTCGGTCACAGTCTCGACACGACGCTTCGCCTCTGTCTGATAGGCACGCAGATACTTCGCCCACAACCATGCCAGTTCGCTCTTCCTGTCACAGTAGTGATAGCCGACGTCCTCGAAGAAGCGGATCAGATTTTCCGGGCCGCTGAGAATGCGAAGCCAGTAGGTCTTGTATTCGCCCCCGGTCACATTGACCGAAGCTGCCACTCCAAGATCGGCAAGGATCTTCTGAAGGTCGAGAAAGAAAAGCTCTCCCTCGACACCACTCCTTTTGCACATGTTCAGGCACGGCAGTTTCGGGAAATGCGACTTGCTGGACCTGTCCTTCACCGGAGTCGTGCCCTCTGCGCCAAACAGTGCGGCGACATAAGCACGCTTCACGCCGGCGTCAGCCGACATGATCCAGTCAGGCACGCGGAAGCTCTGTGCCGTCTTGGATCCAACAGGATGACCGGCTCGCACGAACCATTCGCAGGCGGACTGACTGATCTGAAGCTGATACCCCGGCGTCTTTCCCTTCTTGGACCTCACTGACGCAGCCGTAATGATGCCCAGCTCAAACAGGTCCGCCCGGATCTTCTCCAGATCCTCCTTCACGGAGGAGTAGAAGGCGCCACCCATACAGTCATACCGGCTCACGGAGCCGTTCTTCTTGGTATAACTTTGAGATTTTGAGGTGATCGTTCCGTCGCCGGTGAGGTAGCCCAGAAGCGCCGCGAGACGTTCGTCCGCCGTCAGCAGTTCTTTCTTGGTCGGCGTAAACTCCAGATACTCGGAATTGACCAGGAACACGGTATTAGGCTGCATCTCGATAAACCTTGAACTTATGATGGGCGCTTGCCGAAACAGTCTCGCCCGTTTCAAGCGTCACATCGCAAATCGTCTTCTCGCCAGTCACTCCGATCTTTATAACCTCGGCAGGCACGATTTTTCCCTCATCACTCAGATGAGCCACGAAATCCCCGGCCTTGACGTTCTGGATCTGCTCCCGCCGTCCGTCGAACATGAGAACTTCCGTTTCCGGAAGGTGACAAGCCTCGAACTCCTGCTTAAACGTGCGAGGATCCATGTCGCGGCGGCGGGCCTCGATCTCGCGCCGGGGAATGAACGGCGAGGTGATCGTCGGGAACTGCCAGCTCATCCACTCATTCGGAACCATCCTGCCGCGCTCATCCCTGATGATGTCGCCGCGCTGGCCGAGCATGTAGATGTCGTAGAGCCAGTTGAATGCCTTCGGTGTGCCGATGAACAGCGCCCGGCCGTTTGTCGTCGCCAACGTCGGCTGAAGGATCATCTCCCAGGCTTCCTTCTTCACGTCCTGGGCCTCGTCGATCACCAGGAAGTGCAGACCCACGCCGCGCAACGAGTCCGGCTTGTCGGCACCCTTCAGCGCAATGCGCGAGCCATTGATGAGCCGGATGGTCATGCGCTGCTCGTTGATCGCGGCGATCCATGCACGCGGAATCGACATCTTGAGGTCATCCCACATGATGTCGCGCGCCTGAAGATAGGTGGGTGCCACATACCAGACGAGCTGATTGCACTTGGACGCTGCGGCGCGAATGATCGAGATCTTCGCCACCTGCGTCTTGCCCCAGCGGCGGCCGGCCACGACGACGCGGAAGCGGTGCTTGTCGTTGACGACGATCTTCTGGTAGCGGTGCAGCTTGAGCGACGTGTTCGCCGGCGCCGCCTGAAGGGCATCAATCTCCATTGGTGATGTCCTCCAGGTCGATATTCTCGGCCAGCATGTCCGCCACCGTCGCATCCTCGGGCAGCGCACCCGTGTTCTTGTGGTGCTGGAGAATGTCCTCGTCGGTGAGATCCTCAATGCGCAGGGTCGGCAGCGAGTCCTGATCCACCATCTCGTCGGCACGAAGAATGGAAAGGGCGCTCTGAAGGTTGTCGCAGATGATCTTGTTGAAGCGCTGAAGCGCCTTCAGGTCGTCCTCGGCGGTTGCAACAGGGCGACCGGCCTTCATCGCGTCCAGAACGACCTTTCGCGTGAGCAGCCGGATCTGCTTCAGCGAGTTGACGCCATCAATCCGCGTCTCCTCGATCCAGTCAGCCCGACGATCGGCAAAGCGCTCAGCGGCAGCAACAGCAGCGGCCTTTGCGGCAGCAGCGGTCGCCGCGGCCACCTCGCCCACGCGCGAGTTCTTGACCGCACCGACATCCTTCAGCCGACGCGACAACGCCTGGCGCGAGATCCCGTATTTTTCCGACAGCTCGACCAGATTGGCCTTGCCAAGCTCGTAGAGCTCCTTGGCCTCTGCCAGCTCGGCATCGGTCATGCGTCGGCCGGAGCCTGTTGCTTTGTCTTCCATCATCAGTAACCGTTTACTTACAACCGGAGCGGTCCAAGAACTCCGGAGCAGCCTCCTTTCCCCGTTCCTTCGTTTCTAATTATTATTATTATACATATATAAGTAAGTATTTACATAATATATTAGAAACGAAGGATCGGGGAAGATCCTCAATTCACTGCGCCGGGCGAAACCAGTCGTATCCTCTCTTTGTAGGCACAAGGATAGTGTTCCGGCCCACCTGCCGGCGCTCCAGCATTCCCTGACGTTCAAGCCACCGAACACTGATCCGGATGGCGCCGTAGCTGGCGCTGTAGGAAATCATCTCGTGCAGCTCCTTGATGGACAGGAAACGCCCCTGCCCTACCTCACGCAGAATGATTCCCATGATCTCGCGCTGCTTTTCGGTTCTGCGCGGCTTCACAGCTTCAACCTTTCGTTTGGACCCTGATTGTCGAAAGCAAGCAGAGGCAGACGATCAGGCACCGTGCCCTTCGGATCAGGACACTTCCAAATGCCATACATCGGACTTGCCAGACCTATCTGCTGGATTCCTTTGATGGCGTCCCGCAGTGTCATCTGAGCTGCCCGGCGCTCCATTGCGGCACCGCCGTTTGAGGTGTTCTCGAGCGCGGAGTTCCGCATGTAGAAGTCCACGCAGAGATCCCGGATGCGCTGCTGCTCTTCCGGAGACTTGGCCTCGACCTCCGCCACGATCGCCTCAAAGTCCTGTGGGCTCGCGTTGAAGTGCGAGCGGAAGAACCTCATGACCTGCTCGTATTTGTTCGCGTTCATCGGCTTGACGAACCGGAAGCCGGCCTTCTGTCCGAAGACGTTGAACTTCGACATGGAGCTCTGGATCTCCATGAAGGTGTTGCCTTCCATGCGTGAGACAAGGTTCATCATCCGGTAGCCCGCGCCGATGCCGCGATACATGGTGTCGATCACGAAGCGCGAGATCACCCGGAAGTTGGCGTTGATGTAGTTGTAGCGGTTGGTGTTGGTGAGCTTCGTCTCGCCGGCGCCAGGCTTCAGGTTCGGAAAGACGATGTGGCGCTCGCGCAGCATGCCCTTCGGCGCACCCGTGACCAGCACGCCGATGGTTTCGCCATAGAGCTCCAGCCGCCAGAACCGCGGCCCGATAGGCAGCTTCTCCGCCTTGTAGTGCAGATCGTGCAGCAGATCCCAGTCAGCCTTGGTTCCTCGCTCCACCCACATGTCCCGGGCGAGCGAGAAAACGGGCTCAGGGTTGTCGTTTCGCTCAATGATAGTCTCTGTATCAAGAAACATCACGGTCGCAGCCCTCGAGCTTCCCTGTCGTTTTCTGACGCATCCTTTCGCGCAAGCTCGCTCTGCTTGAAACGCTCGAAGCGCTCCCAGCGGCGGATCGTTTTCTCGCAGTGATCCCGGTCGAAGATTTCGAACAGGACGCAGAAGATGCAGCCCCAGCTCCTGCCGGCGCGTCTGGCCTTGGCGCAGCGATAGGAGAAGGTCTCCCCCGCCCTGCCGCCGCTCACCGCGTTGAGCGGCACCGACAGTGCGTAGGCGATGGAATAGGCGGTTTCGAGCATCACTCCTCCCTGTAGAGCACCGCGCGGACGGCGCAGTCCTTTGCCTCAAGAAGCTTGCGCAGAGCCGTCGTGCTCTCGCTGTTACGGGGAAGCGTCGTGACGATGTGAAGCGCCAGTTCGCAGAACGGCCTCGACACCACCTGAAGGTGCTCCGGCAGATGCCCGTATCCGAAGAACTGCATGAGCGGATGGCTGGCGGACGCAACGGGCGTCTCGGTGAAGGTGCGGCCGTCGATGGTATAGAGGACCGGACTGTCAGACCTGGCGACACAGGCAATGATGCTTGCGAAGAGCTTTTCCGACGGCATCCTGTCCCGGGTGTAGCCAGCTAAGACGATCCGGTCGAACCCGCGGCCGACGTGGGAGAGGGACTTCTCGACGACGAATGTCACTCTGTCGAAACAGGTCTCATCGAACAGGCTGCGGTTGAAATCGGGGGTGTGGACGACAAGGGTGTGTCCCGAAAAGGTCATGCGGCGTGCTCCAGTTCTACGCGCTCCTTGAAGCGCTTGGTGATGGTCAGGGACGGCCCAAGCTCCTCGACGAGATCGGTGTGGGTGGTCGCCACCATGAGCGTCTTGCCCATGCGCCGGGAGGTCTTCTGAAGATTGAATGCGACAGCCTTTGCCGTCACGCGGTCGAGCACGGCGCCGAACTCGTCAGCCACCCAGACATCCGCATCCTGCTCGATAACCTTCGCCAGCTTCAGACGGTAACGCTGGCCGTCGGACAGTTCGGACGGCTTGCGGATGTAGATCCAGGCGTCGGAAATGCCGGCGAGCGCCAGGTAGTGTGTTGCCTCCTGCATGTTCTTGCCGACCTGCTCGATGACCGGGCGGCCATCAAGTTCGATCTCGTTGAGGTCAGCGACGCGCAGGCCGCTCCTCGTCATCTGCTCCTTTAGATCGCGCAGAAGCAGGGACTTGCCGGAACCGGACTGCCCGGTGATGTAGACCACATCACCCTGCCGGATCTCGACATCGAGGTTGTCGTAGATGACGAACTCCTTGTCCGAGAGGCCAAGGCCGAAGCTCTCGGCCACCTCAAGGACGCGCGGCGTGCGCTCGACGGATGTCTTGAAACGTCTGTCGATGGTGTAGACCGTCACCACTCTTCTCCGTTTTCCATTTCCTGATGAGGATCGACGACCGTGCCGTCGGAGGTGATGGTCGGCGCCATCATCGACAGATCGGTCATCTCAAGCGTGAGTGCGTTCAGAATGCCGGCCCAGGCAAAGATGTCGGTGGACCGGGATGTCTCGGACTTGAAAACAAGGTCATGAACGAACAGGCCGGACTCCGTATCGCGCGAAATTACGATCAGCTCGGCAAAACGCCCGGTCGCGATCTGGTCCCGCAGCTTGTCCAGAACCTCGAGCTGGCTGTCGATGAACTCCTGATCAAGCTGTTTCTGCTCCTCAATCTCGACCTCGATCGGCCGGCCGGACGTGAGCGATATGACGTTACCCATTAAGTAAACTCTTACTTACCGATTCAGACAGCGGAAAGTGCGGCGATCAGGAGATCGACCCCCTTCTTGCCAGTTCTGGACTCCGCAGCGCTCATAAGCTCGCGGATCTGCCGGCTCTGGGCGATTGTCACGCGCTTGAAGCCAAGCGCATCGCCAATCGGGGCCGCAATGTCGTCGGTCGCCTCGATGGCCTTTTCATTCTCGCGCTTCTGCTGCTCGACGGCTTCGGCCACGTCGTCCACGAAATAGCTGTCGTCGATCTCGCCCAGATCGGACAGGGTGAAATCAAGCTCCTTCTCGTCGAAGCCGAGGTCGATGATCTGGAGATCACCGGTAAGCTCCTGCGCCAGTCTCTGAAGCTCCTCCTGGATGAGCGCCTGGTCGTAGTCGGTCGAGGTGACGCGATTGTCAGCCAGACGCAGTGCGTCGGCCTCGGCCTTGGAGAGATCACGTCGGACGATGACGGGAACAAGTCCCTTTGGCAGCCTGCCTTCTTCCTTGAGCTTTAGCGCGGCCAGGCGCCGGCCGTGACCAGCAATGATCACGCCGTCCTTGTCCACGACGATCGGCTGCGTCCATCCGGCCTTCTTGATCAGGTTCGCCAGATCCGCAACCTGCTGAGGAGAGTGCTTCTTGGCATTTGCCTCATAGGGGATGAGTTTTTCGACATCCCAGAGTTCAATCGTAGGATTGTTCATCACTCGTCATCCGTGTTGTTCAGAACATCGTCCAGAGCTTCGAGCCCCGCCGTATAGACAGTGGCCGCGCCGGAATGCAGGTAAGGACTGAGCAGATGGATCAGCGCATCGCCAGCGTTCGTAAGATCATCTGCGGTCGTGAAGCCGTGATCCTTCTGTGTCTTGGCAATGAGGGCGGTCAGGCGTTCGGCATCACCCAGCGACACCTTGAAGCGCATTACGGTGTGGGTCTTGGGCGCCTTCTGAACCGGTTCGGGAACCTCCTCCTCTTCCGGCTCCTCTTCCCGCATGAAGCTTTCGTCAATTTCCAGGTCGTCCAACGCTATAGATGAAGCGTTGAAGATCGCGTCGAGATCGGCGCTACCGTAAGGGAGGAATGTTTGAAGGTCTTCCACGTCGCCCAGTTCACGCAGAAGCTCGCTGAAGGCCAACGCGTCGTCCACGCCATAGCGGGCGTTGTCGATAACGCCAATTTCCTTTGCCTGCTTGTCGTCGATATATCCGAGGTTGGCAACCGGAACCGTCTTGAGTCCCAGCTCGATGGCCTGCTCCCAGCGGTGCTCGCCGCCGATGATCTCGTAGCCAGGGACACCCTTTACCTGGCGCACGATGATCGGCTTGAACATGCTGTGCCGCTTGAGGCTTTCGCGGATCTTTTCTTCGTTGTCGGGCGAAACCTTGTTGGTGTTCCAGGGGTTCTTCCTCAGCTCGCCAACTGGAACGTATTTAAATTCAATCTCGCGCATCGGATCATCCGGTGATAAGTAAATTCATACTTACTATATCCGGATACAAAGGCAATAGGCAATCCAGAATGGCATTCGTTCAGATCGCTCGGAATGCGACCGTCGCTAAGCTGATCAATCCGACCCGGGAGGTTGCAAGCTTCGTAAACTCCCTGCTCTCGTATGAGGCCGACTCGGTGAGCATCGGCTGGCACGGCAAGTCTTCCTTCTTCGATGTCAGAAACCACACCTTCCCGGCCGGCTTTGCCCATGTGGTCGAGCAGGAGCTGATGGCAATCGGCCATCAGGTGCAGTCGATCTGCAAGCCTCACGCCGAGCCGCTCGGGCCGGAGAACCCGATCGTTGACGAGTTCGGCAACGATGATCCGCGCTACGACTACCAGCTCAAGGCGCTGCGGCAGGTGGAGAAGTATGGCCGCGGCATCATTCGAGTGGCAACCGGTGGAGGAAAATCGAAGTGTGCCAAGCTGATCATGGCCCGCTACAAGCGCATGACCCTGTTCCTGACCACGCGCGGCATCCTGCTCTATCAGATGGATGATCAGCTCAAGGAGATCGGCTTCAACACCGGCATCATCGGCGACGGCGAGTTCAAGGTGGTGCGCGGCGTCAATCTGGGCATGGTGCAGACGCTCGTGCAGGCGCTCGAAGTGCCGGACCTTGCGCGCGAGCGCCGGGCCATCGTGAAGTCGGCCCATCTGTCCAAGAACGGCAATGCCGAAATCTCGCCGGAAGAGGTCGCCCGTATCGCCCAGGAACGCTACGACGCAAAGGTGAAGCGCCGTGAACAGATCCTCAAGATCCTTTCGATGGTCGAGGTCGTGATCGGCGAGGAGGCGCACGAGGCCGGCGGAAACAGCTACTACGAGATCCTTCAGCACTGCAAGAACGCCACGATTCGCGTTGCGCTCACGGCTACGCCTTTCATGCGCCCGAGCGCCGAGAGCAACATGCGCCTGATGGCTGCCTTCGGTCCGATCCTGATCGACATTCCGGAGAAGCTGCTCATCAATCGCGGCATTCTGGCAAAGCCATACTTCAAGTTCCGCGACTGCCCTGCCCCGAAGCGGCTGCACAAGACCTCGCCCTTCGAGCGCGCCTACACGCTGGGCTACATCGAGAACGAGGAGATGATCAAGATCATGGGCTATGATGCCCAGAAGGCCGCGCGGCGCCGGCTGCCCACGCTTACGCTGGTGGCTCGCAAGAAGCACGGCGAAAAGATCCTGGAGCACTACCGCAAGCTCGGAATGCGCTTCGAGTTCCTCAAGGGCGAGGACAAGATGGAGGACCGCCGCGCACAGCTTCGCAAGCTTGTGACCGGCGAACTCGATGGGGTGATCGGCACCAACATCCTCGATGTCGGCGTGGACGTGCCGGCGATCGGTCTGGTTCAGCTCGCCGGTGGCATGAAGGCGGAGGTCAGCCTGCGCCAGAAGATCGGCCGCGGCCTGCGTGCCAAGAAGTCGGGCCCGAACATCGCGTTCATTGCCGACTATAGCTGCAACGTTAACAACACCCTGCGCGACCATGCACGCCAGCGCGAGAGCATCGTTCGCAGCACTCCCGGCTTCGTCGAGGGTATACTAGGTGAGAACGAGGATTTCCCCTGGCATGAGTTCGAGGTGGTTCGGGAACTTGAGGAAGCGGCATGAGACGTCTGGTTGATCCGGTTCATATGTTCAACGAGGTGGGTGCGCCCGTTCTCACCATCGGGTATCTGGAGCAGCGCATCCGGGAGCTCGAGGTCGAGAACGATGCCCTTCGGCGCCAGCGCGACAGTCTGGCGCGCAAGCTCCGTTTTCTGAACTCGGAAACGGACGAGAACGAAAATAAGGATATGGCTAAATAGCTATCTGGCTGGATAGCTAAATTCTTGTGCATCGGGATTTCCCGCCGCTATAGAGTAAGTAAGAACTTACTCATAGGAGATCCCGAT
This sequence comes from Chelativorans composti, assembly GCF_039541695.1. Classification (NCBI taxonomy): domain Bacteria; kingdom Pseudomonadati; phylum Pseudomonadota; class Alphaproteobacteria; order Hyphomicrobiales; family Phyllobacteriaceae; genus Chelativorans; species Chelativorans composti. The sequence goes on from NZ_BAABGS010000017.1 coordinate 57,344, forward strand.
GCGCGAAGTTCCCCGTATCATCGCTTTCTGCGGCAATCCTACCAGCGGCAAGTCGATCGCCGCCGAGATCGTCAGCGAAATCTACGGCCATTCGCACCTGGATGACGGTCTGCCGCTGCGCAAGATCGCAATGGCATATCTTGGGCTCACCGAGCACCAGGTCTTCACGCAGGAAGGCAAGCTGGAGCGTGTCATGCTGAACGGCCGGGAATGGACCGTCCGTCAGATTCTGGGCGAGCTTGGCAACGTCTTCGAGGAGAAGTTCGGTGCCGACATCATTCCCCTCATGAGCCTCAACACCCGAGCGCCGGACGAACGCCTGGTCTGTAGCGCCGTTCGCCGTGAGCAGGGTCGCTTCTGGCGCGAACAGGGCGCGCTGGTGCTTGAGATCATCAATCCGCTTGCAGGCCCCTCCCCTTACGAGTTCGACTACTACAACCCGGCCCACTGCCATGCGCAGGTCGTCAATGACGGTCTTGCGCGCGGCCTGAGCAAGGAGGACGCGCGCAAGGATCTGGCCGACAAGCTCGTCAGTGTCATCGAGGGTTGGTGCTGATGCTGTCGAAGGAGAAAAATTCCGGCACCAAGATCCCGGTCCAGGTTTATGTGGGTTCTGAGATGGTCGGCACGCTCGATGTCGCGTCCTACATCTACGAGTCGTGTCCGGAGTTCGTGGTGATGCTTGACGGCGATGAGGAAGATGAAGACGGCATGGGCTCCCGAGCCCGGCTGGTTCAGCTCAAGTTCGGCCGGCAGGAATGCAGACTGCCCTCCGACATTCTTGCCGGGGTCAGCGGCAGGCATTCCGTCATACTGAATCAAAGGGTTCCGCCCTATGCGGAACGGTATAAGGACGCGCAGAGCATGGACGTGGTCTTCACTTGGCGGGCCATCAACACGGACATCGACACCTACGAGCAGATCTTCGATCTTGAATCCTTCCGGCCCGTATAGACTCGTGCGGGGCAAATCAGATAGCTTCATAGCTACGTGAGGAACTAGCTATGTGAGGCTATAATGCCCGACCTGATCATCGCCTGCCTTTCCCAGAAAGGCGGAGTCGGCAAGAGCACCCTCGCCCGGCTCATCGCGCGAACCTACGCGGTGGCCGGGTGGTCCGTGAAAATCTGCGACTTCAACACCACGCAGCTAACCTCCTACAAGTGGGCAAAACTGCGCGAGCAGAACCAAATCGAGCCGCACATCGCGGCCGAACCGTATACCTCACCAACTGCCCTCAAGCGCGAAACGGCCAATCTGGTCGTGGCGGACGGCCGGCCAGATTCGGACCAGTCCTCAATGGAGATCGCCCGCATGGCCGATCTCATCGTGGTGCCGACCGGTCTTCCCCTTGACGATCTCGAGCCGCAGCTCATGTTTGCCAACGAGCTCGTCGCCAAGGGCATCCCGAAGGAGAAGATTCTCTTCGTGCTCAACAAGACGACCGAGAGCCGCACAGCCGTGCTTGAGGCGCGGCAATATCTGACATCGGCCACCGGCTTCCTGGTGGCTGAACAGGACATTTCGGCCAAGACCTCCTATCAGCGGGCCCAGAACCATGGCTACGCACTCTCAGAGGTGGGCCAGAACATTGGAACCCTGGAAGAAAAGGCAGACCTGCTGGCGGCCGAAATCGTCGCCAGGGCCAACGAACTGGGAGAAACGGTATGAGTGAGACCAAGCAGACACGCGCGGCGGTTCCGCCGCCCAGAAAATCGTTCCTGCCAGACCCGGTTGTCGCGACACCGGTTGGCGCCGCGGACAACATGAAGGCCGAGCGTCTGGCGCCCATGACCTTCAACATGCCGCGAGACTGGCACACCCGGTTCAAGATGACGGCCACGGCGCACGGCATGAACATGAAGGAACTCCTGATCGCGTCCTTTGCCGCTTGGGAGCGCGAACAGAAGCGCAAGCAAGGCGGCGAACAATAAGGCGATTGGAGAAAGGAATGCGACACTGGATTGGCGCGCTGGGCGTCTGCCTGGCGCTTTTTGTGGGCGGATCCGTGCTTGCCCAGGAAAAACCCGAAGACCGGGTGGTCGTGAACGGCTTCCAGGCCGGCATGAAACTCGATGAGGCGCTGCAACTGGTAAAGGAAAACGGCTGGTTCTACGCACTCCAGTATGACGAGACCTGCCGGGAGGCAAACTTCGTCCGCTTCTACCTCGATAACGCGCCCATCGACGAGCTGCGCACCGCGGCGGACGAGCCCGGCAGCGGCCAGTTCATAGGCTGCTTCTCCGGTCTCCTCGGCAAGAAGCGGCCGCGCGAATACGTGGACCAGACCGTTGCGCTGCTGCACTTCAACGACGGCATACTCGCCTACCAAAGCTGGGGCTGCGAGGTCCTCAGGGGCTGCAATACCACCGGGGACGCCTTCATCCGCCAGTTCATTGTCGGCGACCCAGTGCGCAAACAGCTTGGGGAGACCATCGAGCGCTTCAATGGCGAAACCGATCACGGCGAGCTGATCTATGTTTATTCGAACGCCAAAGGCGTGATGACCCTGGGAATCGACTCCTTATTCGCCGACTTCCTGAAATGAAAATAGCCAGGTAGCTATTTGGCTACCTGGCTATCTGGCTATATCCTCAGATCCATACAAGGACCGGTCGCTTCGGCGGATCACGTGGAGGCTTTGGGCGAGGTTTCGGCGCCTCGATCGGTTTCAGGATCCCGATCGGCAGCGCGACCGTTTCAACCGACACCGACCCGACGGAGGCAAAGACCGGCGCCGACGCACAGGTCGTCAGCAGCAGCATCAGGATCAGGCAGAACCAATTCTTCATCTAGCTACCTAGCTATTTCCCTATCTAGCTATTCACTGATCTGAGGATCTTCTTCTGCATCCGCCGGCTCATCGCCTTCATCGACGCCTTCGCCGACAGGCTCCTCGTCGTCGTCCTCGTAGAGCTTGAGCACGGCAATCGGTGTCGAGCACCAGACATCGAACATGCAGGCGGCAGACACCGCCTGTTCAGCGGTTGCATCCATTGCAAAGGCGCCCAGTGCATAACGATCACCGGAGCCAATCGCGAAATAGTGCCCGGCCAGCGGCCCGGAGGGATAGGGCGAGTCGCTGTAGAGGAACACGTCCCCGGTCGGCCGCACAAGCAGCGCGGAAAAGACGAGCTCCCCATCGGGCAGTGCCTCATGGGTGCAGCCGGCGTTGAACCAGTTGACCAGTGCCTCGCCAAGCCCCGGCTTGTTCGTTGCGATACCAACCAGGCTGCCATCCGTGAGGCGGAAAATCTTCATCTTGTGGCCGATCGGCGTGGAGTCGCCCGAATAGGCGCGTGTATCGGCGGCCATCACGCCGTCGCGATAAACAATAACACTCATCGCTTGCTCTCAGGGTAGTCCTCGATCACACGGAAGATCGAGGCGAGGGGATACTTGTGGACGACACGCTGGCCGTCCTTCTCGAAGAGGACGCAGAACAGCGGCCCTTTGGTGTAGGTGTTGATCGCGTTCTCGTAGATATGCTGGGCGGACAGGTCGCCAGGAGGACCGATTTCAACGATCACGGTGAAGGGCCTGTTCGCTCCTGGCTCATTAATCTCGAACATCGAGAGCTGCTCGGACACGGGCATTACCTTGTGGTTCGTTCCTGGCACCATCCTAGCGTCCGCGAGCAGTAAGTCAACACTTACTTACCGCGATAGAGGAGGTTTGGCAGACCCGGTGATTTGTGCCGGGGCAGGGAGCGACACTACCCGACAGAACCCGAATGAGTTCCAGAGAGCGTTGCGCTACAAGCAACGATGAAAGCGACGCGCAAGTATAGCGCAAGTAAAGCAAAGAATAGAGGAGGATTGAGCCGGAAGTATAGAGCGGGTGGGGAAGGCATCCCCTAGAAGTGCGTTCACAAAAGCTAAGACATCGACTAGAACATAATCATCACGATAAATCGTGATGACTCGAAGCGCAAATCGCTTCTGTTCTTTGACATTGTGAGCAAGTCACGTGAAACACAAAGCAAGTAACGTTTCACGTGAAACAAGTAAAAACACGTGAAACGAAAGTAACGTTTCACGTGAAACAAGAAAAGCAAACGTGAAACGAAAGTAACGTTTCACGTGAAACAGCAACAAATCTGAAGAGAAGGCAAGAAAGTCATGAACAAGTATGTTGAAGCAATTGAAGCTCGTTATGCTGCTGCTGTTGCGAAGAATGCAACAAAGCGCAATCTCGACAAGCTCATGAACATTCGCGCGATGCTGCTAAACAACGAATTTGCAGCAATGCTCGAAGATGCAAAAGTTGACGCTGAGCGCATCTCACGCGCAATCTACGCAAACGAAAAAGTTTTCAAGTTTGCGCATCAAGCAATCAAGTTTGACGCAAAGTCGCTGAATGAAAACACGTATGCTGTTTTCAGGACAGCGATTAATTGCTTCAGACACAACGTTGCTCTTACAAAGCACATGATCGAAGCGTCACTTTCGCGTTCGATCGAAGTAGGCGAAGACATCAAGCATCTTGTTTATCAGCGTAGCGTCATACTAGATGACACAACGATTGCAGCGCAGTCTCAAACGTCGCGTGACGCGCTAGAAACGCTGAACATCATCGCGCAGCGTGCAGACAACAAGCAAGCTTATGACGTAAAGCTCACAAAGCTTGCAAGAGCGCTTTGCAAAGCGTTCAACGTCGAATGCACGAAAGTTGAAAAGTAGCAGCAACGCGACGCGCTAGTGATAGCGCGTCGCAGCATCGCGTCGCGTCGCAGCGACGCGATGCAACGCGCGCGCGCGACGACGACGACGACGACGACGACGACGCGACCCGCCGGGGCATCCCTCGAGGCTGCGCCCCTGGGCGAAATCGCCCCCGTTCCTATCCCCCTCCGAGTCCAACTTCCGGACAGGGCCGGGGCCCAAATCCATCCATTCCTGGGAGGCCGATCATGTCCATTCCTTGCCACGCAGCCGTTATCAAAAACATCCATTCCCGGGCCGTCATCGTCGAAATCACCGACGACGATGACAACGTGATAGCGACCATTCCTGTCGCGAGCGAAGAACAGGGCCGGGCTGTCGCCGAGGCCTACAACTACCCCCAGTGCAACACGAACGACTGGCGCGAGCGCCTGCTGAAGGGCGAGCTGTGAAGCTCGCCTTTCCTTCTCGCACGATCCACCAGACACCCAGGGCAAGTCAGATGCTTATCCGCACCCATTCCATCTACACACCTCGTTTCCAGCGCGACCGCTTCGGCACTTTGCTGATCACCCGGCGATTCATCTTCGCCACAGGCAAATATGCGCTTGCATGGAGGTGAGGCATGGTGAACAAGCCATCCTCTTCCGGCGACATTCGCAAATGCAATCTGGAGCTGGCGAGGAAGGCAGCGGAACGCGAGCGAAGGCGAGGGCTCGCCCAGTCGCTGCTTCAGATAGGCGCAAGGCACTACAGCAGGGCGGAGCAGATGGACATCTTTCGCTCCTGCGGCGTTCCAATCCATATGGGCGCACCCGAATAGCATCCCAGGAAGGCTCACAGACGCGCTTCTCAATCCCGGATGGGTTCTGACCCATCCGGTTTTTTTGGCTGTCAGTGACCCTGTAGGGCCGAAATTTGGCGTGGCTGGCCTGGCCTAGGTTCTGAGGGCTGCCGTCGGCTGGCCGGCCCTATGGAGCCCTTGGCCTGGCCTAGGTTTCATTGGGCCCTTGGCCTAGCCCTTGGCCTGGCCCTGCCTGGGCCTGGGGCGGGTTCCGGCCAGGCAGGGGAAGGAAAAAGGAAGAAGGGCGAGCCGGCCGCCCGTCGGTCCCTTGACCCTAAGCCGTTCCCCTAATCCGCGTTGCCCCGCGGCGCTGCCCAACGGCGGAGCCCTGGTCCTGCGCCATTCCCCTGGCCCGGAACCTGCCCGACGCGCGCCGAAAGGGCGCTGCTCGCACAGCGCCCCTGTCATATCATGCGAGGCCCGCTTCGGCCCTGATCATCGCGCGTTCCGCTGCTTCCCGCTCGCGCTTCTCGCGTCGATACTTCGCAAGGGCGGCCCGCTCAGCTTTCATCTTCTTGAATGTCGCCTCGACGAGCCTGTTCAGCTCGTCGCGCGCCTCTTCGCTCAACCCTTCATAGCAGCGCTTGAACGCATTGAGCGCGCCCGTGAACAGCTCGCGCGCAATGCGCGCCCTATGCGCGTCTTTGAAGCGCGTCTTGCTGAGGGCTTCGAGCATGTCGAGCGCGTTGACTGCGATGCGAACCGTCTGAGCTTCAATCTTGATCATAGCTTTCTCCTTATTTGCTGATCTACGTATCTAGCTTAATAGCTACATAGCTATGTGTCGGCAGGGCTCTATCGGACTGCTGCGATGTCGGGCAGATAGATTGCGACAACGCAGACAAAGGCGACGACGATGACGAGGGACAGGACGTCGTAAGCGAAGTTCAGGATCTTCTTCTCTTCGACGGTTTCGGGATTGTGCTTGTGATCGACGCGCATGTGAACCTCCTTGAGATTGCTTATGATCTCAGCTTAGAGCGCGCGAGCGATCCGTTCGGCAGGGACGTTCAGGATAGTTCTGGCCTGGGCCGGGTCGGGCCTGGAACAGGGCCGGGCTTCGGCCGGTCCCTGCGAAGCCCTGGCCGGGCCGAGGAGAGGGAAGGGCCGGGACGGGAAGGAGAGGGAAGGGCAGGAACGGGCAGGGATCGCCCGGAGGACAGGGCAAGACAGGGATCGAGCGCAGGGCAGAGAAGGGAAGGGAAGGAGAGGGCTCGTCGTGACAAAGAAGAGGGGCGCAGAGCCCCTACAACTGAAATTCGCGCGAGATGAAGAACGACATAGCTTCAAGGGCGTCGCTCATCGAACGATGCGACGAGACCCAGAACCCGACTGCTTCGTCGTCAGGGACTGCGACGAAATCGTAGCTGTCGAAATGGGGCGCGAAGATCGCAAGCTGATACCCTTCGATCTTCGTGATCACTTCAGGGGCGCTCAGTTCGTCATCGCTAAGCCCGGGGTGCGTGACTTCGCGAAGATTCTTGAAAGTTTCAGACTTGAGAATTTCGAGATTCGTCATGTTCGTTGCTTTCTCGTTTGCGTTGCTGATGTGCGAGTTATAGCGAACACGAACTTCGGGTTGCATCAGGTTCATTTCGGCTTGTTTCGGGCAGGTTCAGGTGGGAGGCGCCGGCCCTCTCCTCTCCTGCCCTGTCCTGTTCCTTCAATCCCCACGGGAACCCTGATCCGCACCCTGTGCCCGACCCCGGAGCCCTAGCCCTGTCCCTGTCCCTGTCCCTGTCCCTGTCCCTGTCGGGCGTCCCCGAAACCTAACCCTGATCCTTTCCCTAACCCTGATCCCTTCCGGGGCGTGCCCGACCCCGGAGCCCTAACCCGGCGCCATTCCCCGACCCGAGCCCTGTTCTCCTAGGCCCGAAGCTAGCCATTCCCCACGGGCAAAAGCGGTCCATTCCCCATCCCCGAGCCCTGTTGCGCGCACAAAAAGAAAGGGCGCTTTCGCGCCCCTTCCTTCCCCTCTCACGCTAGAACTTCCTGAAGTCGCCGCGTCTGGGGCGTGTCGGTCAGCGTGAAGACCTCTGCTGCGCCCCGCAGCTTGTTCGACGTTGCGATGCCCAGTGCTTCCAGGGCGTTCATGGTGCTCGACTTCTGGGTCGATGCGGTATTCTGCGAGACCGTATGGCGCGTCAGGTGCTTCGCGAAGCGGGGCTCGATCCTGATCTTGTCGGATACGGCTGCGAGCGCGAGATCCCCGTTGAACGCAACCTCGTTATCCCGGCAGGTGAACATCGACTTTAACACAGCCCTGTTGACTGCATTCTTCATGAACCCGGCAGTCATCGCGGTTACGAGATCGCAGACCTTCTGTAGCGCGTAGACGTTGAACCGGGAGCCCTTCGCGACTTCGCGATTGACGAAGCCCATGTCGATGTCCAGGGCAGCGAGCAGACGCGCACCGGTCTCAGACGCGAGTGAGGCCATGCAGGACTTCAAGTTCGGGATCATCTTGTCAGACACGCTGGGCTGTGCCTGCTCGAACGCGATCCGGGTCTCGAACGCTGCGATCACCTCGGCCTGCTTCTGCTTGAGGACGGCCTCGGGCACGTTCGACATCAGATCCTTCAGCTCGCCGGGCACGTGCGGCACGACAATGGCCTCGTCCTCGATGGCCGGCGCCTTCTCCTCGGCCTTGGCCTTCTCCTCGGCCTTGGCCTTCTTCTTGGCCTTGGCCTTGGCCTGCTTCTCTTGTTCCTCGAGCTTGCGCAGCTCCTCGAGTTCAGCTTCGGCCTGAGCGGCCAGGGCGTCGATGTTGTTCAGGTCGAGATTTGCGATGTTCAGTTCCATGATACTTGCTACCTGCTTGAGTTGCTTGCGATCAAAAGCGCTTGCTTTTGATGTTTTCTGTATAACAAAGCGCGATTGAAAATTCTTCAGGATCATGCCGGGACATCATGTGTGCGAAATACTAGGGCAGGGGCGCTAGGGAGCCGCCGAGCCCGTGGAAAACCTTGGAACAACTTGGAAATACAGGGCCGCACAAAGTATATCCGCGGAACACCACGGAAACGGTGGCTCCGGAGTGCCAAAAGGACTGAAAAGGCTCATGCCGGCAACAAGAGGTGCTGAGGTGCCGGAACCTAGGAAAGACACTCCGGTGCTGAGGTGCAAATGTATGAGGAGCCGGAACAGGCTGTGAAGACACTCCGGAGCAGTGTCTGAAAGCTCCTCTCAAGTCCTAGTCTGAAACCTCCTCTCAAGTCCTACGTTCCTTATTATTAGTTTCTTATGTAATATATAAATATATAGAAACGATGGACGGGAACGGAGGTTAGGGAAGACTTCTCTGAAGTCCTAGTCCCGGAATGCTGAGCCCGTCCCAGCCCTGTCTCCTGGACAAAAAGAAGGCGCACGAGCCGTTGCCGGCAGGTGCGCCTTGTAAGGTGGGTGTCACACCCGGCTGACACCGATCAGCAACTCAAGAGAAAGCAGGGAGCACAGTGCGCTCCTCTTTCTGAGAACGCTCCGGGCGTCGCGCTCTCTTGATTGTCGTTTAGCTCAAACGACGTTGGAATGAAAGCGGGCTTGTGAGAACACATCTGGCAACAAAGTCGGCAGGGTTTCCGTGGGCTGTGCTGGAGCTCCGTGGGTGACCGTGGAGACGAGGGCTGGAGAGGGCGGAAGAGGGCGCGCGTGGGTGTGGACGGGTGCGGTGTGACGTCAAGGAGGTTCCGTGGGAAACCGGGTGAACCAGGACGGATCCGCGGCGCGCGTTCCCTCCTCCTCCCGATACTTCATCACCTCACACTCACTCACCCCTCACTCTCACTCTCTCACCTTCACACCCTCACTCACCTTCACCTCTCTCACCCCTCTCACTCTCTCACACTCACCCCTCACTCTCGCACTCACCTTCACCTCTCACTCTCGCACCCTCACTCTCACTCTCACACCCTCACTCACCCTCACTCTCGCACTCACCTTCACACACTCTCTCTCACCTGTGAACCTCTCTACCGTTTCCGTCTTCTTCGAAACCGTGCTTGCGGTCTCACCTGTGTGTCTCTATGCACCATGGTTTGAGTATCTAGCTTTCTAGCTACAAAGCTATCCATACCCCGTTTCCGATCTGTCACCTGAAAATGTATTCGAGCTTGCTGAGCAAGGCGTTGTCAGTTTCGCTCAGGGTTCGTCACCTGCTGCGTCCGAATAGTTCAGATGAGTATGTGCTCATCTGGTGTGTCGGTTCGCGCTGGTGAGCTTAGATTTCGATTTCTGGGTGATTGGTTCCGGCCGCTTTGCAGGTCTGTTTGAGTGCCTGAAACCGAAAAATTCGTTTTCGAGGTCGAAAATGTAAACTTTATGTAAACTTCCTGTTACGTTTCGGCCCAAAATGGTGCGTTTTGGGGTGCCATTCGGGGTCGAAATGTAACATCCGGATTCATATTTTTGGGCCCAAAAGGGCTGTTTTTCGGGTCGATGTTACGGTGATGTAAACTTTATGCACCTCGAATGTTATGTTTTGAAGGCGCCGGGGATCTTTTGAGGATGGATCTCAGAGGAGGTTTTGGAAGGGGCTTGGGTGTATGAGAAAGCCGGGTGGTTGGCCCGGCTTTCGTGTTTCTGGTGCGTGGTGCTCAGTTGATGGCCGAGGCGGTGTCGGTTGAGATGATGGCCGGCGCCAGGACGGTGAGGTTGAGGTTCTTGGCGCTTTCGTCTACGTGCGGCTCTGCCTCGATGAAGCCCGCCACGAGCGCCGCGAAGGCTTTGAGGATCGGCTCCTCCGGATTGAGGTGCAAGAGGGTCTCGATGTGCGGCTTGGCGCTGTAGAGGCTCGAGGCAATCACGCCGAGGGCGGTGAACAGGTCGTTTATGGCCTGGGCCTCTTCCGGGCTGCGGTCTTTCAGGTTCGACTGTGCCATGGGCGATCCTTTCCTATGTATATGGCTAGATAGCTATTTGCGTATGTAGCTGGATAATGGGCACGGGACGAGCCGAGGGGCGCCCCTATGGGTGCAGAGGCGCCTGGTGGATTGAATCCGTGTTCGGTCGGGCGGTTTCGGTCTTTTCGTTGCCGGGCGTCACCTCGAACGAGGCGTTCGGGTTCTTGAACCATCTGGTTGCACACGGAAGCTCGAGGGGCTCGCGACCGTCCAGGGGGTCATGAACGAACGGGCCGGCGGGCTTGCCGTTGAGAATGACGGTGGCGAGACAGTCGGCGACGGCAGTGATGCCGAAGGTGTTCTTGAACCAGGTGAGCGCCTCGTGGATGCGGCGCTGGGTTTCGGGGTCAACGTCGGTGTTGACGACGCTGAATGCCCCTTCGTCGTTGTGCAGGGAGAAGATGAAGTTCTTCACCGCGTAGCCGAAACCGGTGCTGACGCCTACGTTCCAGGGCGAGGCGAAACCGAAATTGGCTTCGGCGTCACAGCTCAGGAGGTAGTTGGACTCCGGATAGAGCTTGTCGCGCAGATGGAAGAACTTGTCCGCCAGGGTGCGGTCGAGGTCGAACGAGGAGTTGTAGCCGTAGCCCTGGCGCTCCCGGGTGTCGTAGGTGGCGTAATTGACCGCGATGTTTGCGATGAAGAGGAGCAGGTCGTTCCGTGAGCGGAAGAACGGCTCGAAGTTGTCGAACAGCTCCGCGGCTGCTTCCGGTGTCAGGATCAGCCCGATGAACTCCTCGAAGGTTTCGGCGCTCGTGACGCACATCAGGTATTGCGGCGTGTTGAGATTGTCCGGGGTTCTGAACTCGTAGGCGAAGAAATCGTCGGCGATCATCGCAAGAGCCTTTCTCTTGATGTTGCGATGATTCGTTATAGCGAGCGCGACATCGGAAAGCGGCAGGACTCCCCAGGACTTGAATTGAAAGGGGTTCGGCGCTACCTTATTGGAGGTAGGGACCAGGCTGCAACCTGGCCCCCGCTTGACTACAGGATAACAGTCACACGGAACTCGAGGGTCCAGCTCGTCCGTGTCCTTTTAATCCTGAAGCCTATCGTCAGTGGGAATATCCACATGGCGATACCTCCTTATCGAGAGCAAGGCTGTTGCCGCAGCCGGGGAAGCCCATCCTCCCCGGCTGCGCCGGCTGGACTCGGCGCTCGCTGCTTCTGCTCTCGACTCTCCTGTTCTACACCAAAGATCAGCCGCCGCGGAAGTGCCCGGCCCGATCGGAGAGAAGCTCGGCCTCCTTGGCCGCCGCTATGAAGGCTTTTCGGGCTGCTTCCACGTCGCATTTGCCCTGGAGACAGGACAGGAGCTTCTTGCGTGCCTTCAGATGCCGCCGAACCATTCGGCTGCGTAATTACTTATCCCGCGGCGCAGTTTGCTCTGGCCGATAGGGGCAAAAAAAACGCCCTGGAACAGGAATTTTTTTCGCGTCAAAGGCGCGTGATCAAACAGATGAAGCGGCAAAACTAAAGGAAAACGCCGGTTGCCTTGGGTCACATGCCGGTCTTGGTGAGCGGTCTATAACTAGCGATAAGTGCCCCTTATCGACAGTGATGGCTGAGAGCCCGCTTGCGCCCGACTCGCCGGCTGCTACCATAGGCCCATGACCGTGCTGAACCTGAAAACCAACACCAGACAGGCCCACTGGCGCCGGAAGAACCCGGAGAAGTATCTCGCGCACGTCGCGGTGCAGAAGGCACTACAGAGCGGGGAACTGGTGAAGGGCAGGTGCGAAATCTGCGGCGACCCCGCGGTGGACGCCCATCACGCCGACTATTCGCGCCCCCTGGAGGTTCGATGGCTGTGCCGGCGTCATCACGTGCGGCTTCACGCGACGGGCTGTGACGGCGACCTCTTCCCGGTCACCTCATAAGGCGGTTCATTTTCCATCTTCGATCTTGCGCGGACATGGTTCAGGGAGTAGGAACATTTCCCTAACAGAACAAAAGGAGAACAAAGATCGTGGAGTTGGAAGCCCTGGCAACCGACTTGCAGAAGCAACTCTTTGAAACCGTTGAGAATTTTTTGCTCTCCCGTGGCATGACCTTCGACCGCGCCGCGTTCCTTGCGGACCAGTCAACGGACTGGCGCCAGGCAGCCCTCGAGATCATCTGTTCGGGGATCGAGAAGCCCCTGGATTCCTAGTCCGGCAGGAGCAGTCCGGAATAGGCGCTCTCGATCAACTCATCGGGGTTGTCGCCGACGATGCAGCGAGGTCCGTTGGCTGCGTTGCGCGTCGGCAACTGGTAATCCTCCCCGCGAATAAGGGGGTTCAAAAGTAGAATTTTCTCGGCAAGATGCTCGAGGAGATTTTGATGAAGAAGAGCCGATTTAGCGAAACCCAGATCATGGCCGTGTTGCGCCAGGCGGAAGGCGGAGTTCCTGTGCCTGAGCTGTGCCGGGAGCATGGCATCAGCACTGCCAGTTTTTACAAATGGCGTGCGAAGTATGGCGGTATGGATGCCTCGATGATGAGCCAGATGAAGGCTCTGGAGGAAGAGAACCGACGATTGAAGCGGATGTATGCCGACTTGAGCATGCAAGCCGACCTGCTGAAGTGATCCACCCCCATTGAACGGGTCCACCTTGAAGTATGGTTTTGACCATGAAGGAGGACCACAATGGCCAACAAGCGACCGAAGCCGGAAGAGATTGTCTCGAAGTTGCGGCAGGTTGAGGTTTTGCGCGGCCAAGGCATGGCGATGGCGGATGCCGTTCGCCAGATCGGCGTTTCCGAACTGACGTTCTACCGG